>JBCDGN010000233.1:0-1501 GCA_038751255.1 Pseudomonadota bacterium | reverse complement strand
TACCGCGATGGCTCCAAGCTCAGCCAGCCGCTGGCCGCCGCTCTTGTTGAGGATGACGAAGAGGCAGCAGAGGTTCTGGAAACAGGCACACCGCAGCAGAAGGCGGAGGTTCTGGCCGAGAAGATCATCGAGAAGGTGATCATCAAGGAAGTGGCCAAGACGCATCGGGAGAAAATGCCGGATCGTCGCAAGGGCCGCTGGCTTTATGGCAGTGCGCACAATTGATATCCAAGTAGGCGCGCGCTTGGTCTGAGATTGAGGCTGCGGGATCAAACGCTCTGGCCATGATCGCTGGCGCTTCTGGTACGTCTGCGAGCCAACCACGTTCAACCCAGTCTGAAATTTGATTGACCCCTTGCGGTCCCGGGTGATTGAGGTTCCGGACTTTCGGTCCGATCGGACTTACAGCGTCGCCATTCTGGTGACAGGTCTTGCACTGATTTTTGTTCGGCACGGCATAGGTGAAGGCAGGTGCATCGGCGGTTGCCACACCAGCGTCCAGTTCGAGCCGCTTCCCGACAGGGCTATAAGTGGCTTCCGTTTGATCCGCGTTCCAGACATATGGCAGCGCCTCCCACCCGTCTGATTTGTGGATGAGCAGTCTGGTTTCGAGGTAACGCTCACCATAAGCAAAGGACTTGACCAAAACAGTGCCAACCGGAAACGCAAGCACATCTTCTTCGGTGTAGTCGATATGCTCTCCGTTCGGAACGAACACATAGCGGTGTTTGTCCGTATGATCTGAAAAGAGGGGATTAATCAGGTCATACTTTACAACACCCGCCGACGGTACGCGCGCGGACCGGTCCGAAAACAACTCATAATCAGACAAGGTCGTCGCCGGCTTATCCGCAAGAATAATCTCTAAGTCCGGCGCCGGGTTTTGCGAACAGGCCGCACCCGTTATTGCGAGCGCAGCCGCAAACAGCCACCTCATTCGCTGTGTGAGAGCGTAACGGCCTGCAGTCGCTCGCCGGCAACACCTGTTGGCCGTTGATCGCTCGGGGAGAGATTGCTCACGTCCAGCGGATAAGCGCCAAGTCCGAGACTCATGAACCCAACCGATTCCGGTTCATCGATAACAAGCCCAAGTTCAATCGGGTCCTTATCCTGCCAGCGATCAACACCGTCCGCGACAATATCCGGCAATTTGCCGCCCATCAGCATTGCCAACATTTGCAAATCGCCTTGCGGGTCATAGCCACCATTCTCGAAGGAATTGCTGGTGATCAGCACATTCCGGACGAGCGGGTTATAGCGATCATCGTTAAACTCGGGGGAGTAAGCGACCAAGAGGACATGCGCGGTACGATTGTCGCGCAGCTCATTGTCGAAAATCTCAACTCGATCATTCGCCTGCACAATGATCCCGGTGCCAGAAGGAACGCTCGCGACGATGTTTCCAGGCGGCGCAAAGTTGCGGGTATTGTTGTCGAAGATCTCGTTGTTGAACAGTCGCGTTGAATGCCCGCCAACTTTCGGCAAGTCGGGGAGATCAAAG
>JBCDGN010000232.1:0-1536 GCA_038751255.1 Pseudomonadota bacterium | reverse complement strand
TGGATTGTATGGTCCTCGCGCCCTTTGACCTGTCGACAGAGCTTGGGGTGCCCGGGCAGCTCGACCACCCTTTGATGACTGAGGCCAATGCCCGAATTGAGGCAGCAGCGAGACAGGTCGGCATGCCCCTGGGGGGCGTAGCCTTTTCGGAAGAGCAAGCCCAGGACCTGAAGGCCAAAGGCTATCGGATCCTCGCGAATTTTGACGTGCTCATGCTGAAACGCGCGACAGCGCAGGTGGCAGAATGGGCGCACGCATGAGAGTGCAGGAATTCACCGGCTCTGAAGTGCACCGCAACATTCAGCGGCGCCTTCTGGCGCGCCACGCTGAAATCGCCGCAGACCCCTCGCTTGGCAATGGCGGGCGCCTCCTGAACGTTCTCGACCCAGAGAGCTTTGGCTGGGATCGCATCGTTGCCGAGGTGGAGCAGGATCGTTTCCTTGCGCTTACGGCAATGGATCGCGCGACGATCTACGACCGTATCCAGGTGGTTTTCGGAACTGCCGTTGAAGTGCCAAGCTGGGACGTGTTCTTTGGGCAGGCGGAAACCGTTGGTCAGCGCTGTGCCACACTCGTGGATGGACTGCGCGAAGGCTGGACCGTGATCAGCCACACTGCGCCTGATCCGGCCATCATAAGCGCTGTTCAAGAGCTCAACGTCGTCTGCGGTGTTGCGCCAACGCCTGCCTGGTACATGCGCGGCGACGTTGTCCCGCATCTAACTACCTGCATCTACACGGCTAACGGAGCGCTCGCCGCCTGCGCGCTCGTGAGTGATCGCTACCACGCTGACGGGCCCTTGGCCGGGTCGGTGTTCATCGGGTCGGTTTCTGTATCATCAGAACATCGTGGGACAGGTCTTGGTGTTGCGGCGTCCGCACGGGCCTTGATCGATAGCGCAGAAGCCTTTGGCTGGACATCTGTTCTTGCTCAGGCGGCCCCCGACAATACCGCCTCTCGCGCCATGCTAGAGCGCTGCGGCCTCACCCAAGACCCGGCCCGCGTTACCGTCGCAATCAACGCCTCAGGCGCTGCTATCACGCGGTGAGACCGAAGAACTGGCGCAGACCGTTTGGAGGAAAGATGCCATACCAAGAGCTTTTCGGCGATCCAGGTCACAAAGCCCTGTTGGAGCGGGGCGAGGCCCTTTGGCGCGTGGTCCGAGACCATCCCCGCTATGCTTACTATGGGACGGTCGTGTCTCTCAGCGACCCCGGGAAGGATACCGCAGACGTGGTGGCCAGTCTCGCGCGCATTCAGGGCTTGGGGATGTGTTTTTACCTTTCGAAGACCGAGGCCGCTTCGATCCGGCACCAGCTCGACGGTGAGGGTTTTCGAACTGCGCAAAGTCTTTTTTGCAGTGGTGGAGAGGCTTCGTATCAGGCAAGCAGATCGCTTTTGGACAATGGATTGCCGCCGGAAGGCATAACCATTGAGCTGCTCCGCAAACGTTCGCCCGACACGCTGATAGAGGCGACCGTCGCGCTGTGCCAGGCCTGCGGGCTAAGCGCGATGCCCGGCGAGATCATGCGTGGC
>JBCDGN010000231.1:0-1543 GCA_038751255.1 Pseudomonadota bacterium | reverse complement strand
GGGGCTTTCGAGCCAAGGGATTTTGAGCGGTGGTTTCGTTTCAGCAGAAGATGTTTTCGGTCTCGTGCCGATTGGCGTGTTTGTTTGTCATCGCGCTGGCGCTTGCGGCGTGCGGCAGTGGTGAGCGGCGGCCGGGCGTAGGGGTTGGCGAAGCGATTGATCGCTCGATCGACACGCGGTCGATCTTTTCGCTGCCCAAGGTGCAGCTTCCGGGGTTCGGGCGTCAGCCGTCTGTCATGCCTACGTCTGAGCGTCAGTGTCGCGCGCGGCTGAAGCGCCTTGGGGTGCAGTTCAAAGAGCTTTCGCCGATCAATGACGGTCCGAATTGCGGGATCGCGCATCCGGTTGAGGTTACCACATTTGCGCGCGGCGTCGCGGTGAAGCCCGCAGCCGTGCTCAATTGCGGCATGGCTGAAGAGACTGCGCGCTGGGTGCAGGGCGATTTGGCGGTTACTTCGCGCACGCGGTATCTCTCCGGCATTTCTGAAATCCGCCAGATGTCTGCCTATTCGTGCCGCAAAATCCGCGGCTCGTCGCGCTGGTCTGAGCACTCGACGGGCAATGCCATCGACATTGGCGCGATCAAACTCAAGAATGGGCGCGTGATCGATGTGGCGCGGCCAACCTTCTTCGCCCTGCGCGAGAAAGCCTATCTGCATCGCGTGCGCACGAAAGCATGTCAGCATTTCACGACGGTGCTCGGTCCGGGATCGGACCGTGACCATAAAGATCATTTTCACTTTGATCTGCGACAACGCTCATCCGGCTATCGCCACTGTGACTAAAAAGGGCATGCGTGCATGAGTGCGATCACGACTGATCATCCCGATATTGCGGTCGAAAAAGAACAAGCGTCGGACGTTGGTTTGATCAATGTGCTGCGCGTTTTATTGATCGTCGCGCTGCTGCCGTTCATCGCGATGAAGCTGGCCTATGTGTTCGCAATGCCCGTGCTGCCCGATGAGGGCTATTATTGGATGTGGGGGCAGAACCTCGCGCTGTCTTACTATGACCATCCGCCGTTGCTGGCTTGGTTGCAGGGCCTCTCCCATGCTGTGTTTGGCTCAACGATCTTTAGCCTTCGGCTTGTGCCAATGCTGGCATTTTCCGGCATGGTGTGGATCGCTTGGGATTGGTGTAAACGCCTCGCGCCAGAGGGCCGCGCGGTTGATGCACTGCTGATTACTCTGATCGTGTGGCTCGCATCGCCGCTGCTGCTTCGTTACACCACGCTTGGCATTCAGGACTGTTTGCTGATCGCCTTCACAATGGCGTCCATCCATTTTGCTGCTCTGTTTATGGTGCGGCGTGACGAGATAGATCGTGAGGATTGGCGACTGTTTTTCGCAGCGTGTGTGTTCGTCGGTCTGGCGGGGCTGTCGAAATACAATGCCGTTTTCATTGCAGCTGGATTTGCGCTTTATCTCCTTTGCACAGCATCGGGTCGCTCACTGCTTAGCCGTTGGCAGATTTGGGCGGGGCTGGCGGTGATCGCTGCCATGCAAGCGCCGACGCTTGTTTGGAACATCCAAAACGGTTGGCC
>JBCDGN010000230.1:0-1546 GCA_038751255.1 Pseudomonadota bacterium | reverse complement strand
TGGGCGAGCAGGGCTGCCTACAACGCCCGCAGCGACAACCCAAACCGTTGGTGGAACAACGGTAAGGGGCTTCCACAGCGGATCGAATGACAAGATGGATCGTTTCGCTCAGCGGGACCGATCAGCGAGCCACTTTTCCCGCCAAGGGCTTCTGAAAGGAAGCCAACAGACAAGCGCCCAAAAGGATGATCCCTGCAGCCACAATGCCAGAGCTGAGTGTACCGGTGGCATCTCCAATAAGACCCGCTGCGACCGGGCCGATCGTCTGCCCGACTGCAAAGACCAGGGTGAACAGGCTAACCGCCTTTCTCCATTGCGGCTCTGGCAAGTTCTTTCGACTGAAGGCAGTCACCGCGGCAGGCCCGACAAAAACCGCCAGTCCAAACAAAAAGCTGGAAAGCACAAATCCAAGAGCGTCAGGCATCATTACCGGACCGAGAGTTGCCAATCCCGTGATGGCGCAGGCCATGGCTAATGGTAACCCAGACGCGTTCTGAGCCAGGATTGGACGCCATGCGAAGGGCGAAAAGATGATACCCAGACCGATCAAAACCCAGCCCAATGAAATGGCTGCCACGTTTAAGCCGATGGATTGCGCCCAGGCGATGACGAAGGTCAGGTAAACGATATACCCGGTGGCAAACAGGACGTAACTGAGCAACTCGAACAGCATTTCTCTGGTCGGGAGACGCGCTTTGCAGTCAACCATGTGCGATGAAACATGCGCCTGGCTCGCTGCCCAGATAGAGACCGGCGCCAAACCAAGGCTGATCACGCCAAGACCGATCCAAACCAACGGCCACAGGGCGGGACCGTGAAGGTGAAAAAGGCCGGGCAATAATCCGCCGCTGAGAACCATACCAAGGCCAGCCCCGCCAAAGTAACCCGCTATGGCCACGGCGTTCTTCCTTGCATCATCGGGGAAGAGCGTTGCGGCCATGGCACCACCCGCAATGAAGACCGGGGCGCCCGAAACGCCAGCAAAAAAGCGCCAAAAAGTCAGGTACCAGAACCCATCACTCAAGCCGCACATCAACAGGCTCGTACTAGTGACAAGGAGCCCGGCCGCAAACATCCGGCGCTCAGAAACTCGACCAATGATTGCGAAGGCCAGCAACGCACCGCCAATGTAGCCCAGCGCGTTTGCCGTGTTGATCCAGCCGGACTGCGTGTAGCTCCATCCAAGATCAGTTTGCATGGCAGGAAGGATCAACCCGTAGGCGAAGCGGGCGAAGGCGTTGCTAACGGTTACCCCAAGTGCCAAGCCAAGGACGATCCACCAATTGCGCGACACCGTCACCGACGGCTCGACTTCACAAGGGATTCCGCCGCGCTTTGGGCCAGATGGATAGGTTTGTCAGATTGATGGATGTATGCCCCGACGACCCCTCCATCCCACAGCAGCGCAATTTGTTGGGACAGGGTCTTGGGATCGTCGCAGTACCCTTCCCCCAAAGCGTCCTGAATGTTCTGCGCGATCCAGTCTTTGTGTTGCCGCGCAAGGTGGTGCAGCTTGCTATCAGGCGCCGCCGTTTCGATCGCGAGG
>JBCDGN010000229.1:0-1553 GCA_038751255.1 Pseudomonadota bacterium | reverse complement strand
GCTGAGGACCATACTGCCGATACCAGCCTCGGGCGGCGGCGCGAAAGCAAGCGCGAGCGGGCGACCGGACAACGCCGCCACCTCGAATTGTCCGCTCGCATCGATCTCGCCCAGAAGGGCGTTGGTTGTGCTGTCAAAGGCAAGAAGCGGTCCCAGGATCGGGTGCGTGGTCATGGCGGAATGTCCCCTCTCTTGCGCTGGTGTCGCCCTGCATATGTCTGACCTTTGCCTCTTGGCCACAGAGCATTCGCCGCGATACCCGACGGGGCACGCGCCGTGAAAAACACGGCTCGGTGGTTCTTGGATTGAAGGTATCAGCCGAACGGGGTTCGCTGCGCGAATACACTTATAGGTTGAATCTAAACCGCTGGGCGCTGCGACACAATAAGAGGTTTTTTGCCGAATAATGTCGCGCGCAACTGTGAACGCGCATGAAGTGATAACCCGTTAATGAAAAAAGTCTGCGAAGTTGCAGGCTTCGCCAAGTCCCTCGACTCGCTTCTCCGGTCAAGTCCCCCTTTCTGATGAGGGGCGTACAGCCCTGATCGCCTTCTCGGGACTGGCAGCTTTTGGCCCAAAACGGACGGGTTCCGCCGATGCGGGCGCATAATCCAGTGCAAATGTGGACCGCGTCTTGATCATTACGCTTCACGCCGTTTGCCCGGAAAGGTCAAGGCGGCCCGGTCAGAGAGTCTGATTCTCTGGAGATCTTCGTTTACAGCGCGCCGAAAGTCGGATGCTCCATTCGACGAACCCGATCAGCACGCGCGGGCGGTTGTCAGGCTTTGACGGATAACGAAGCTTTGACCGAGTCTTCTGGGAGAAGGTCAACGTCATGGCGATCGGTCAGAGAGGAGCGGTTGATATCACAGCGCAAGCCGCGTGTGGCCTGCCACGTGACGGTCATCTTCGGCCCAATCCGCAGAGCGATCCTCATCAAGAAAGCGTTGCACGACGTCACATAGGGCGATCGGCGCCTCAAGATGAACCAGATGGGCGCAACTCGGCAAAACGCAAAGCGAGGCTTTGGGGATCTCTTTCCACAAAAGTGCTATCTGGGGCCAGCCATAGGACCGGTCGAGATCGCCCCAGATGATCAGGGTTTGGTTCTCGATCTGCGCCAGCCTATCTGTGCCTGACCATCTCTCCATCGCGGTCAAACCAGCCTCGATCGCTGGCAAACGGGCCTTCTGGGCAATCTGCGACACGGTCTGGAAATGCGGCGAGTTATCGCGGTCGCGCAGCCACGTGGCCGATATTCTGCGTGCGGTCGCGGAGGCCCCGTCGGAAACAGCGCGACGCTTGCTCACGGCAATTGTCTCGAAACGATCCGGCAACGCGCCCTGCGACCCGGTCCCGTAGAGGATGAGGCGTTCCACCGCCGGCCCCGCCATGCGCGACACGTCCTGCGCGATCATACCGCCCATCGAATGGCCAAGCAGATGATAGTGCTCTATGCCCCGTTCCTTGAGCGTCTGGATCACCCATGTCGCAAAATCTTCGATCCGATTACACGCAGCCATATGCGCATTTTCGCCAAATCCCGGCAGATC
>JBCDGN010000228.1:0-1566 GCA_038751255.1 Pseudomonadota bacterium | reverse complement strand
TCAGACTGCGCCCGTCGCGTGTGAGAAGGCTTTGTGTCTCCAACCGCTGCAACGCCTCTCTGATCGGGGTTCGCGAGACACCAAAGCGGTCTGCGAGATCGCTTTCCACCAACCGATCGCCGGGCCGAAAATCCCCGCCGTCAATCGCTTCAAGGATCAACGTATAGGCGTCTTTCGTGGATGCTTTGTTCATGGGCCTGTCCTTATCGTCTCAGGTGGCGCTGGTTGGACATTAGAACTTTTATTGGGAAGTGCCATTTAAAAGCGAGGCACCGATCGGCCCTGGCCTGCGTTCCTCGCTCAAGAGCACGTTGGCTTCCACATCGCCCACCCCTGGCAGCATCATGATCCGGCGGCGCAAAACACGCTCAAAATCCGAGATGTCGCGCGCCACCACCCTCAGCCGATAATCGTAAAGCCCCAGGATGTGCTCTACGGTCTGGACCTCCGGGATGGCAGACACCGCGCGTTCGAAGTCGGCGATGCTGACGCGGCCTTTGGTGGCCAGCTTCACCCCAAGAAATACGGTCACGCCGAAGCCCAAAGCTTCGGCATCAAGATCCAGTCTTTGCCCGGTAATCACGCCTGCCTCCCGCAAGCGCTTTGTGCGGCGCCAGATGGCGGGCTGAGACAAGCTAAGCTTGCGGCCAAGGGCGCTGGCCGTTTGCGTAGCATCATCTGCCAAAAGCCGCAAAAGCGCCCTGTCGGTCGTATCGAGCTCGATCATATCGGCAAAAGCTCGTCGCTTTTGATCTGCGCGACATGCATCAAAGCTTCGATATCGGCGATGTGGGGGAGCGCCAGGATCGCCGTGCGGTAGATCTCTTGGTAATGGGCCATGTCGCGGGCAATGACCGAGAGACGCACATCCACGCGGCCGAGAAAGGTCTGGATCTCAACCACCTCGGCCACGTCGCGGGCCGCGGCCAGAAACGCGTCAAAGGCCCGAGGTTCGGATTTCTCCAGCGTCACGCGTAAAGACACCTCAACCTCATAGCCGAGCGCCCGCCAGTTGATCACCGCTTGATTGGCGCGAATGATCCCGGCCTCTCGCATTCGATCCAAACGGCGCGCGCAGGTGCCGGGCGTCAGTCCGGCCTCCTCTGCCAGATCGGCGACCGAAAGATCAGGCGCATATTGGTACTGGCGCAGAAGTCGGCGGTCTGTGTCATCAAGCATGAAAAAATCACGATTTTTAGTTTTCAATTATAGATATGCGAAAAATTTTGCAGTTGCACCGGAAAATGCCGCTCTTATGGCCGTTTTCTTCGTATGCTCCTCGGCAAATAAACCGCTAGGAGGAACATCATGCGCGTTTACTATGATCGCGACTGCGACATTAACCTGATCAAAGACATGAACGTGGCGATCCTGGGCTATGGCAGCCAGGGCCATGCCCACGCTCTGAACCTTCGCGATTCGGGCGCCAAGAATGTCGTCGTGGCGCTGCGCGAAGGCTCGCCAAGCGCCAAGAAGGCCGAAGGTGAAGGCCTCAAGGTCATGGGCATCGCCGAAGCGGCCGCCTGGTGCGACCTGATCATGTTCACAATGCCCGATGAATTGCAG
>JBCDGN010000227.1:0-1587 GCA_038751255.1 Pseudomonadota bacterium | reverse complement strand
TTCACAAGGATACGATTGCGATCGCTGTCGCGGAAGACGGACGCTGTGGTGAGATCAGGTTCCAGGGCATCATTGTCAATTCGGCGGATGCCGTTTTGCGGCTCACGAAAACACTGGCCAAGAACGGACACACACCATCATTTTGCTATGAAGCCGGGCCTTGTGGTTATGGCCTTCACCGGCATCTCACCAAGCTCGGATTTGAATGTGCGGTCGTCGCGCCATCCATGATCCCGCGCAAGGCTGGTGATCGGGTGAAGACAGACAGGCGGGACGCCGAGATGTTGGCACGGCTTTGGCGGGCTGGTGAACTGACCCCGATCTGGACACCTGATGAAGAACAAGAGGCAATGCGTGATCTGATCCGTGCCCGCAAGCAGGCGATGGACGCAGTGAAGACCGCCAAGCAGCAGCTTTTGAGTTTTCTGCTGCGACATGGCCTTCGCTATGAGAATGGGAAATACTGGACGCAGCGCCATCGCCGTTGGCTGGCAGAAATGCGGAAGTTCCGCATCCCACATCAACAACTGGCATTCGAAGAGTACAAACGCGCGGTTGCGCAGGCTGAGGATCGGATCGAAACATTGAACAGGGCTATCGAAGACGCTGTTCCGGGCTGGCATTTCGCGCCAGTCGTTGATGCCCTTCGGGCCTTGCGCGGCGTCAACACCACCATAGCAGCAACCGTTGTGGCCGAGATCGGTGACATCACTCGGTTCGAAAACCCCCGCCAGTTGATGGCTTGGCTTGGCCTTGTCCCCAGTGAGCACTCCAGCGGAAGCACGACGCGACGTGGACGGTTGACCAAAACGGGCAATGCACTGGCGCGCACGATGCTGGTGGAGGCCGGGTGGTCATATCGCCATCCTCCGAAAGAAGGCCACCCATACCTCAAGCGCTCAGCGCATCTGCCGCAGCAGATCAAGGATATCGGCTGGAAAGCGCAGACCCGGCTTTGCAAGCGGTATCGCGCTCTGAGCCGGACAGGCAAACCGCAGCCCCGCGTCCTAGCTGCCATCGCCCGGGAACTGGCTGGCTTCGTGTGGGATATCGCCCGCAAAACACCGCTCAAGACCTGAACAGCCTAGCCGGACTGCCTGTGCAGTACGCTGGAGATGGGAGCCATTGATGGGGAAATCCTCGGAGTGCGTTGGGGCACATACCCGCTCTTAGAATGAGGCAATCCCACGTCGTATTTGGTAAGGCGGTAACCAACCCGCGGATGAGAGCATGACAACACTCGATTGCGGCATCCGTCTCCAGCGCCTGTACAGGCTACAAACTTTGACCATCTCGCGCCAGCGGGGTAGTCTAATCGTGCCGGGAAAATCAAAAACGCTCATGAGAGCGCAGGATTCCGCCCCTATCCGCAACTGACCCCTTAGAGGAGCTTCAAGCCAAGTCATCTCGATTGAGATTGTTTCGAGCGAAAAAGTCATCTGGGTGGTCTTACGGTTTTTCACAGAACCGGTACACGCTCTTGGTTGATCGAGAGATAAGCCAAGTCCCCTCTCGATTTAGGAGGTAACGCCGGTCTTTACGGACAAGTTGTTCGGTGATTGTTGGTTTTTTGATTAATAATTGTAT
>JBCDGN010000226.1:0-1587 GCA_038751255.1 Pseudomonadota bacterium | reverse complement strand
GCCTTTGCCATCGCGCGCGATCTGGCAGAGCAGGTAAAGCGCAAGACGCCCGCGGCCTGAAATGCCACGCCAGATGGGAGGCGTGGACTTTCGGCTGGATCATCTCGGCGTGTGGCGCGGCGGGCGATTTTTGAACCGCCAGGCCTTGCGCATGCCCGGATTGAGGCGCAGCGCCTCTTTTTGTCGGTCAATCTGAGCGTTGACCCCGAACGGCGCGAGACGTTCGGCGCTGGCATTGAGATCCGCCAATAGCTGATCGTCGGTCAATCTGGCGACACGGGCATGACGCAAGGCCAGCGAGCCCACCCGCCGCGTACACAGATAGACCATCGCACTGCCCGGAATATGACAGACCGCGCGAAAGTGATTGGCGAGCCGCTGCATCTGTGCGGTGATCCAGGGCTCTTTCCAATGCAGTTCGTCCTGCTGCACGATCACCGATTCATACGGGATGAGAGAGGGAAAAAACGTCTTGGCCACATAATCTGTCACCGCGGTCGTTTTCGACACGTCCAGCACCAGAAGAGAGATCGGCCCGTCTTTCCAGCTTTGTTCTTCGATGCGTCCGGGGCGGAATTTGATTTGGGGCGCCCAAGGGGTGAGAAGCCGTTTGGACAGGTTCAAGAAGTCATCGCCCTCAAATCGCGCGATACCCTTGGCGTAGAGTTGTTTTTGCTTGACCTTTTCCGTTGCAGCGAAGTGATCAAAGGCAAAAACAAGCTTATCTGATGCGCCACCTGCTTGGCTGCCTGCCGCCAGATGCGCCGTCGAGCCGCCGATGAAAGCGCCGAGATCAACGATTGCGCCGGGTGTGGCCGCAAGCTGCTGCGCGATCCAGAAGTAAAAGCGTAACTCCTCGTCGCTCAGCATGCTGGGGACTTTGCGCGCCGCTGCGAAGTCGCTTTCCTCAAGCCGGGTCCAGGGCCGCGATTCGGCGTCGCGGATCAGTTCGTCGCTGCGAGCCTTGCCAGCCCGGCCATCGAAGGCAGTTAGCGGATTACGCAAAATCGCTCTCATCGGGGCGCCTTTGTTTGAGCCGGATAATTCTGATCCGAACACGTCCCCCAAGAGATACGCAAAGATGCAGGCAGATCAAATACCGAAGGCGATGCGCGATCTCGGGCATCCGGTCAAAATGGGTCGCACGAGCACTCCAAGACTAAATGCGGGTCAAAGCCAAACCTGACTGTCTGATGGCATCAGGGTCTGGCACGCTCGGCGATGCGCAGAAAGCGATCCTTTACAAGACGCTTTACGGGCAATTGGCCCAGTGGTTGGCAATATGCCCTATCCGCGAAATGAAGAGCCTATTCGGCACCGGGCGGGGCTTGGGCCGCGCTCTCTTCGCCTGGGTTATTCTGCTTTTCTTGGAAGGCTTTGACCCGTTGCAGGAGTAACTCACGCGCCTTTTGATTGGCGCGCCGGACCCGCATGGACGTGAGAAAGGCCTCTTCGGCGGATTGCGAGGTTGCGCCGAGGATCTTGACAATGTCCGATATCACGCCGTCATCGCCGGAGGCGTCGACATATTTGATCACCGATAATGCGAGTTCATCTGCCAGATCTTCGGTCGTGCCCATTGGCGGC
>JBCDGN010000225.1:0-1645 GCA_038751255.1 Pseudomonadota bacterium | reverse complement strand
TCTACTTGCTGGAGGTCGAAGACAGTGGTGGCAGCAAGGGTCTGCCCATTGACGGACGGCGCTGGCCCGAGGTGCAGGCGCATCTCATGGGGCAGGCGCTGGGTGGGTTGAAGCTTTTGAACATTGCCAAGGGATTTGATCAGGCGTTTGACGATCTGCATCCCAAGCGCTTGCGGCGGCTGCATTTGGGCCCGAGGTATTCTCACGCGTTCACGCAGCAAAGCGGCCCCATTCGGCAGGTCTTGGAGGAGGCGAAAGCGCCTGCGGGCCAAGACTGGGCGCTGGCCTGGACGGATGAGGTGCTGGATAGCGAGCGCGTTGTGGAAGAGAAATCGGGCTGGTTTGGCACCGTTGAACGCGAGGTGTTCGCGTTGGATCCGTTCTCCGGGCGTGGGGCGGAAACCGGCGTGACGCGCATGGTGCGCAGCCTGATCCTGCCCGAGCGGCCCTATCAGGTATTGGCGGAGAAAGCGCCTTCGGGCTTTGCCAGTGTGGACAAATACGTGGTCGGCCAATCTGGTCGGGTGCTGCGATACTGAGGGGGCCCGTCGTGTGTCGTTTGGAACATGAAGCAGGGAGCTTAGCGCTATGAAAAAGATGATTTTCCTTGGTGTGATGCTGCTCGTTGGCTGCACCGCCCTGGAGCCCGTGGCCCCGTCCGCAAATCAAGTGGCCGAACGGCTCACGATTGTGGATGAGACCCCGCAGCAGACACAGAAATGGCTGCTGAACCGTGGTTTCAAACAATTGCAGCGCAATGGCTATGGTGGGATCTGGCCGAAGACAGGGCCGTGCTATCAGACGGAAAAAGGCATCAGGTTCCGAGGGCAGACGGTGACGCGGGTGTGCTTTGCCGGTGATCGGGATCCGGCCGTGTTTGTCCGTCAGACCAAAGGGATCTACTGGTCCGAGGTCTATCCGAGGGATCTGTCCTACAACGTGTACGCGCCGAGCGGGCTGGGCGGGATCTCTGATGAGACCGTGGAGTTGTTGAAGCAATGAACCTGACATCGGACCTCATGGAGCTGCGCGAAACCGACATCGTGAAGCATTACCCGGCCGCGAACGCGATGCTGGCCGGGTTTGATCACAGCCCGCGGATCGGGACGGCCAAGGAGGCCGCCAAGGAGGAGGTGTCCTCCGGGCTTGGTACGCGGCGCCGGTTTCGGTCTACGACGCCTGGATTGGTGACACGACAAGCCGCGCGGGCTGAGGGCGTGCATCTGGTGGAGACGATTTTGGCGGCGGATGAGGAGGACCCGTTGCCCTCGCCACTGCAGTCTACCGTGCTTCATGCATTGCGCCGGGCGCTGTCGATCGGGCTTGCGGTGGGAGAGGCATTTTCCGAGGCCACGGGGCTGGCTGATCTGCGCCGGGCAAATCTGGCCGGGTCTCTGGATGCGGCCCGAAAGGGAGAGTTCACCGAGTTTCTGGCGGCTGAGGCTTTGGCTGTTTCTCATGTCTTTGCAAATGCTTGCGCCTTTCTCCTCGCGCCACATAGCAGTGAGGTTAGTGTCGATTTGGGCGAGGTCGAAGAGGTTCTCACCGACAATGCACAGCTTGCCTTGCACGGCGCGCTTTGGGAGTTGGAGCAGGACATCGCGGCGCTGGCGCCCGATGATGTGCGCCTGGTTGCTGCGGTGAC
>JBCDGN010000224.1:0-1657 GCA_038751255.1 Pseudomonadota bacterium | reverse complement strand
GCAGGGCGTCGAGATCGTAGGATCGCACGTGACGGGCACCTTGCATGTCGATGATGCCCTTGCGTTTAAGCTGTGTGATCTGGCGGCTCACGGTTTCGATTGTGAGACCAATGTGGTCGGCGATGTCACCGCGCCCCAGCGGCAGGTCAAAGCCCAAAGACGAATGGCAGCCGTGGTTTCGCATCTTCTCGGCCACGTGCAAGATGAAGGTGGCCACGCGTTCCTGCGCGGTCTTGCGGCCCAAAAGCACCATCCATTCGCGCGCCACCTGCAGTTCTGTCAGAGTGCGGTCGAGCAGTTTGTGTTCGAGCGCGGGAAACCGCATCAGCAGCTTTTCAAACCCGGCGCGTGGGAAGATGCACAGCTCTAGAGGCGAGACGGCCTCTATCGTGTAAGGCTCTTCCGCCTTGCGATCGCTACCGTGACCGAGCGCCATTGATCCCCCAATGAAATCAGACGGAAAGAGCAAGCCCACGATCTGCAAGCGTCCATCTTCGGCCCCGCGTGTGAGCTTGGCTACGCCCTGAACAACATTGGCGAAATCCAAGGCCTTATCGCCTTCGAACACGTAGGTTTGCCCTGGATCCAAAGACTTGCGGCGCGATAGTTTGTTGAGTTCATTGATTTCGTCAGAGGACAAAGCGCCACACAGGCTGCTGTTGCGCACCGCGCAGGCGGCGCATACGGCAGGCTCACCAGACCCTCCTGACGACCCTCGTGGCGCGAGGGATGGATCAAAATCGTTGCTCATTCGCACTCCCGCATCTGAGGCTACAGGTTTTTCCCGGTGCATCAAGGTTTTCATGCGCTTACAGCGTTTTCGTCGCATGGCTGGAATGGATTTTGACTCAGATCAAATCGTGCATCCGCCATTCCGTTTAACACTTGTTTCAGCCTGAAACGGGACAGGCCGCGCCATAGGATCACACAGCTTGCCCCGCCTGCCACCCGGTCTGCAGTCACGTCCGCTGCCGGGTTGCGCCCAAGCCAGGCCAAGACATGGAGTGAGCCACGCCAATGACCGAGACTGACAGAGCCGCGACGACCACAGCTACGTCACAGCGGCCCGTAGAGATCCCAAACATTCGCCAGATCACGACGGATGATGTCTATACCGCCCTGAAGGCCGGGTTGAGCGATTTTCAACGCGCGCCGATGTTCGGGCTGTTCTTCGGAGCGGTCTTTTCGATGTTTGGCATCATCATGACCGCGCTGCTGTTCTTCAGCGATGCGGGGTATTGGGTGTTGCCAATGACGGCGGGCTTTCCGCTTATTGGCCCTTTTGCGGCTGTGGGTCTTTACGAAGTGTCCCGCCGCATGAAAAACGATGAGCCGCTGAGCTGGGGCGCGATCCTGGTTTCTGGTTTCAGATCCACAAGTGGGCAGCTTCCGTTTTTCGCCGTGCTCGCGGTGTTTTTCCTTTTGGTCTGGATCGTGATTGCGCGAGTCGTGTTCGCGGTGACATTTGGCACCGCGACGATGACGAATGTGATGACCTCGCTGGAGGTCTACGCGACCTTCGAGGGCGTTTCGATGGTGCTGATCGGCAGCGTGATTGGCGCGGCGCTTGCAGGGCTACTCTTTTCGATCTCTGTGATTGGCGTGCCGATGCTGCTGGATCGCGAAGTGGATATCGTTACGGCGATGATCACAAGCT
>JBCDGN010000223.1:0-1863 GCA_038751255.1 Pseudomonadota bacterium | reverse complement strand
GGCATATCGCAGCTGGGATGGGCCATTCCGCTTGGCGGCACGACGCTTTTTTTTCGGCGTTCCATCCTAGAGCATCTGGGCGGGTGGGATGCCCATAACGTGACCGAAGATGCCGATCTTGGCTTCCGCTTGGCCCGGCACGGATACCGCACGGAAATGCTGGCGACCGTCACCGACGAAGAGGCCAATTGCCGACCTTGGGCCTGGATCCGGCAGCGCAGTCGCTGGCTCAAAGGCTACATGACCACCTACATCGTCCACATGCGCCGCCCTGGTCTCTTGCTCAGGCAATTGGGCCTATGGAAATTCATCGGCTTTCAGGCGCACTTCGTCACGTCGCTGTCTCAGTTCTTGCTGGCGCCGGTTCTCTGGTCATTTTGGCTTGTTCTCTTCGGCTTTTCGCATCCCTTAGACCCTTACATCCCGCGAGATCTGATGATTGGGTTGGGGTCTGCCTTTTTGGTGATCGAAGTGATCAATATCACGATCTATGCCTGCGCAGTGTCTGGCCGCAGGCACAGGCATTTGCTAGCCTGGACCCCGACCATGCATTTTTACACGCCTCTGGGGGCGGTCGCGGCCTACAAGGCAGTCTATGAGCTCGCGCTTAAACCGTACTTTTGGGACAAGACCCAGCACGGCTTCGCCGATACGGGCCCAGATTCGAGCCCGGAAACCATGCACTCTCGCGGTTCCGCCCTGACCGGACAGTGATTGCTAAGGTTTGGCTTGGTAAAGATGCGCGCCTCAGACGGTGCTTTCCACTTCGCCCGAGTCGAGCTTCAGCCGCGTCACAAAGGCTTTGGATATATGTGAGCGCAGCGCGTCTGTCGCGGTTGCCACGTCGCCTGCGTGAATCGCCTCTACAATAGCGTTGTGTTCTTTGAGCGCATCCTCATCGCGGCCCACGGCGGCAAGAGACGTGGTCGCCATCAAGGCCATGGACCGATGCACCAGATCCAGCTGCTGCACCAGATAGCGGTTATGAGAGCTCAGGTGGATCTGTTTATGGAACCGCCGGTTTGCCCGCGCCATCGCCTGCGGGTTGCCGATCAGCTTGTGATCGTCCTCCACCATATCTTGCAAAACGCGCACCTCTTCTGGGCTCGCATGGCGGGCCGCCAACCCAGCGGCGAGGCCTTCGAGTTCGGCGCGCACCACGTAGAGCTCTGCCAGTTGATTGTGATCAAGCGAGGCAACGATCAGACTGCGCCCGTCGCGTGTCAGAAGGCTCTGTGTCTCCAACCGCTGCAAAGCCTCTCTGATCGGCGTCCGCGAGACACCAAACCGGTCTGCGAGATCGCTTTCCACCAACCGATCGCCGGGCCGAAAGTCCCCGCCGTCAATCGCTTCAAGGATCAACGTATACGCGTCTTTCGTGGATGCTTTGTTCATAGGCCTGTCCTTATCGTCTCAGGTGGCGCTGCTTGGACATTAGAACTTTTACGGGGAAGTGCCATTTAAAAGCGAGGCGCCGATCGGCCCGGGCCTGCGTTCCTCGCTCAAGAGCACGTTTGCTTCCACGTCGCCCACACCGGGCAGCATCATGATCCGGCGGCGCAACACGCGCTCAAAATCTGAGATGTCGCGCGCCACCACCCTCAGCCGATAATCGTAAAGCCCCAGGATGTGCTCTACGGTCTGGACCTCGGGGATGGCAGACACCGCACGTTCAAAGTCGGCGATGCTGACGCGCCCTTTGGTGGCCAGCTTTACCCCGAGAAACACGGTCACGCCAAAGCCCAAAGCTTCAGCATCAAGATCCAGTCGTTGCCCGGTAATCACGCCTGCCTCCCGCAAGCGTTTGGTGCGGCGCCAGATGGCGGGCTGCGAAAGGCCGAGCTTGCGGCCAAGGGCGCTGGC
>JBCDGN010000222.1:0-1874 GCA_038751255.1 Pseudomonadota bacterium | reverse complement strand
TGAATGCAGATGCAATCGAAGGCTATGCCAAGAAACACATCATAGCCAATCCCAACTGCTCGACTGCACAGATGGTTGTGGCCCTCAAACCGCTGCATGATCGTGCGACGATCAAACGGGTTGTGGTGAGCACGTATCAATCTGTTTCGGGTGCTGGTAAGGACGGGATTGATGAGCTTTGGGACCAAACCAAATCCATCTACAATCCGACCTCTGAAGTGGAGCCCAAAAAGTTCCAAAAACAGATCGCGTTCAACGTGATCCCGCAGATCGATGTCTTCTTGGAGGATGGCACCACCAAAGAAGAATGGAAAATGGTGGCCGAGACCAAGAAGATCGTCGACACATCGATCAAGGTCACAGCCACATGCGTACGCGTGCCGGTCTTTGTCGGCCACTCCGAGGCGGTGAATGTCGAGTTTGAGGATTTCCTTGATGAGGACGAGGCCCGCGATATCCTACGCCAAGCCCCAGGGATCATGGTCGTCGACAAGCGCGAGCCAGGCGGCTATATCACCCCGGTTGAGGCCGTTGGTGATTTCGCCACCTTCGTCAGCCGCATCCGTCAGGATAGCACGATTGAAAACGGGCTGAACTTCTGGTGCGTCAGCGACAACCTGCGCAAAGGCGCGGCGTTGAACGCGGTGCAAATCGCCGAAACGCTTGGCAATCGCGTGTTGCAGTTGGCCTGAAACCCCAAAAGCCGCCGGCGAAACAAACCGGCAGCTCTCCTTCAATCACGAGACCGCTTGGTCGCTGACTACGTGATCTTCGGGGGCCTTAAACTTCAGAACCTCCGCAGTGGCGAATGACCACCCCGCAAGGTAATCGCCATGGGGCACGGTCAGAATAGTGTCGCCGCCGGCGTCCTGAACCACGGCGCTGACCATATGACGCTCGCCCTCAACAGAGACGGTGCTGCCCGGCCGGAGCGTCCCGAGGGTCTTGTCCCCCAGATCGACCTTCCGGTCTTGATCGTGCAGTGCGTCATGCAACACCAGACGGCTGTCATCGCCTTTTTCGACGGCCTCAAGCACGCCGATGACGAAGGCAGGGCCCTGATGGGCGATCTTGCGGCTGGCCACGAGGTCGTAGTCTTCGCCATTGATCGCAACCTTGTCGCCCAGCTTTAGCTGGTCGAATGACAGGCCCTTTTCTTCGATTTCGAGGCGACTGCCAGTATAGGCATCGCTGAGCACCGCCGCGCGCCGAGGCATATCGGATCGTTTGACGATGGTGTGCCCCGCAGTGGCGCCGCCCGATGCGGCGAGAAGTGCAGAGCTGGCCAGAGCGGCCGTGAGACGGGTGGAAAGCATTGTAACCTCCTCTTCCGAACCATGACTAATATATGGGGATTACAGGGGCCGTCGGTTACTCACATCGGCGTGAACTGCCGCTGAGTTAGGGGAGGCGGGGTTTTCTTCTGCGGCGCCCGGCGGCACCGCCGGGCTGCGCCTGCTTTGCCCCCGGCAGGCGCATTCTGCGCCCGCCAAGCAGGCTACGCCCTCCAAGCTAGAAAGCAGTTTGCAGAAGCCACGGACTAAACTGCGCCCATGGCCTGCGCGATGCCATAGAACAACCCGATCAGCGCATCATCGACGACGCGGTAATGCCCCACGATCCAAATCGCGAGATAGACGGGCAGGTAGATCGCGGCGGTGACGAGGGTGACAAAGCTGACGCGTCCAAGCTTGCCAAGGGTCGAGGCCTCTTGCCCTTCTTTGAACCAAGCCGCGATCCAGTGCTGCACGCGTCCGGGGATCAGGGTGAAAAGCGACACTAGCGCGAGGGAGGCATGCGCGAGCGTCGGGAGCAGGGTAGAGAATAGCATAACGAAGAGCCACCAATACTGCCCGCGCGTCGCCGGATCGCGA
>JBCDGN010000221.1:0-1875 GCA_038751255.1 Pseudomonadota bacterium | reverse complement strand
GCAAATACACGTCGGCCATGCACGCGGTGTAGCATGGGTTTTGGGGCTGTCCAATTGGATGTGCACCTGAATACCACACAAGACGTGGCGCTTGCGGGCACGGCGTCCAAACGCGTATGATATGTTGCGCGCCAGGAGAACATGCATGACGGCCACGGTCACAACAATACGTCCGGAAATCAAGAAAGGGCGAAAGTTCGACCAAGTGTTGGAAGGGGCGCGAGAGGTGTTCATGCGCGACGGGTTCGAAGGCGCAAATGTGGATGACATTGCCCGCAGTGCCGGTGTCTCAAAAGCCACGCTTTACAGTTATTTTTCCGACAAACGGCTGCTCTTTTCCGAGGTCGCTCGCGAAGAATGCAATCGCCAGGCGCAAGAGGCGCTTGATGGCATGCCGCAGGATGCGCCGGTGGATGTCATCCTGCGGGACGCCGCCAGCAAAATCGTTCGCTTCTTTCTCTCAGATTTTGGCCAGCAGATGTATCGCATCTGTGTGGCCGAATCTGATCGGTTCCCAGAGATCGGTCGCCGTTTCTACGATTCTGGCCCGGCCATGATGCGCGAAAAGATGACGGATCTTCTGGCGCCCTACATCGCCTCCGGTGATCTGCACATTGACGATATGGATCTCGCCGCCAGCCAATTTGGCGAGCTTTGCAAAAGTGATCTTTTCGTGCGCAGGCTCTGCGGTGTCGCGGGCGAGATTTCAGATGCAGACATCAATCGTGTTGTCACAGGCGCTGTAGAGATGTTCCTGGCGCGTTACGGCGCCAGCTAAGCTTGTTCCAAATCTGCAAAAGCAGGTTTACCCGCCAACCTCGACAATCGCTTTGGCCAGCACGGGCACTGTCTGGGCGTTCAAACCCGCCACGTTGATCCGGCTGTCGCCGACCATGTAGATGCCATGCGTTTCACGAAGCGCCTGCACGATCTCGGGCGACAGCCCAAGACGCGAGAACATGCCCCGGTGCTGCGCGATAAAGCCAAAGCGATCAGAGCCCGTCAGGCGCTGCAGCTCCTTGGCGAGGCCCTCTCTCAGATCCAGCATCGAAAGACGCACCGCTTCAAGCTCCTCCTGCCAGTCCTTACGCAGACCCGGATCGTTTAGGACCAAGGTCACCATCCGCGCGCCATGGTCTGGTGGAAAAGAATAGTTCTGCCGGTTCAGATGCTGCAGCGTCGCCTGATTGAGCTTGGAGCGCGAGGTATCATGGCTCACCGTCATCAAAAGGCCGGTCCGCTCGCGGTAAATGCCGAAGTTCTTCGAACAGCTCGCCGCGATCAGTGTCTCCGGGCACCCCGCCGCAATCGCGCGGGTCGCGGCAGCATCGTCTTCCAGACCGTCGCCAAAGCCCTGATACGCAATATCGATCATCGGTACGGCGCCTTTGTCATTCAACAGCGCGATCACCTCTTTAAACTGCGCGAGGTTCAGGTTGGCCCCGGTCGGGTTGTGGCAGCAGCCATGCAGCAGCACGACATCGCCCGATCCAACCTGCGCCAGATCCTCCATCATCGCGCCAAAATCCACGGCCCGTGTCTCTTCGTCAAAGTAACGATACAGCACGGTTTCAATGCCCAGATGGCGCAGCATGCTCAGGTGATTGGGCCATGTCGGATCAGAGACGAATATGCGCGCGTCAGATTTGGCCATTTGAACAAGCTCAAAGGCTTGGCGCACCGCGCCCGTACCGCCCGGCGTGGCCACGGCAGACACGGCGTCTCGCGGCACAGCATCGCCAAGCACCAACGCAATCATCGCATCCGCAAATGCCGGATCGCCCGCAAGCCCAGTGTAGGCCTTCGTCGCCTCTTCCTGCCACCAAACCTGTTCGGCCTTTTTGACCGCGCCCATGATCGGCGTAACACCTTCGG
>JBCDGN010000220.1:0-1989 GCA_038751255.1 Pseudomonadota bacterium | reverse complement strand
CTGGCATCGCGCATTGATGGTGAAAACCCGTTGAACCTGACACCGGCTCAGCAAACCGAAGATCCCAACATGCTGGCCGTGGAAAAGCTCGCCGCTCAAGACCCTGTACTGCGTGAGGGGCTTGCTCAACGCCGGTCTGACGCTCAGGCCACGGCACAGACGGCGATCACGGGCAACGGTTCCCCTGAAGCCGCACAGGCCTTCTTTGAGAGCCGCAGGGCGGCCTATGCAGAGGCGCTACAGGCTCAGGCGGACGAGGCGTTGCAGCAATCGGCGGATCGGGTGCAGGGCATCACATCCACCCGTGATCCCGGACGGAGCGGCCTTGAGGCGTCCAATCGGCTTCGCAATGCCTTCGACACTGCCAAGCTGGAAGAGCGCAGCCTTTGGGAGGCCATTCCCTTTGATGCCACGGTCGGCACGCAGAACGCCAAAGCCGTTGCTTTGAGATGGCAGAATGAGCTGGGTCGCGCCGGTGCCGAAGACATGCCAAATCTGGCATCGCGTCTTTTGCTTGGTGATGAGGCATATGGTGATGTGGAATCCGTTCGGGAGATCCATCGTCTTTATTCCAAGATGCGCGAGATTGCCCGCAACGACCGCGCTGGTAACGTCACGCGCCAAACCCGCGCTAAGGTGGCTGACGACATCGCAGAAGCCCTCTTGCGGGACATGGGCGCTGTGGATGGCACCACAGCCGTTGGACAGCAAATCAACGAGGCCCGCGCATTCTCCGCAGCCCTTCATCAAACCTTTGATCAGGGTGCGCCGGGCCGTTTGCTGCGCATGACAAGCAGCGGCGATCAGGCGATTGATCCCGAATTGTCACTTACACGCACCGTCGGGCGCGGCGGCACCGAAGGCGCTGTTACATCGGCCCAGCTGGAAAGCGCGGGCGTACCCGAAACCATCCTTACAGACTTCATTGCCGGACAGTTTGCTAAGTCGGCTACGGATGCCGGGACAGGCGCGATTACCCTGAACGGCGCACGTCGGTTCATGGCCAACAACAAGGAATTGCTGAAGCGCTATCCGGAACTGCGTGGCGACATTCGCGAAGCCGTTAAACGCCGTGAAACAGCGGAACAGTTTGCCGAACGGGTAAAGGCTCGCGTTGCTGCGGAATATGATAAGAGACGCAGTATCACGGCCAGGTTTATTGACGGATCACCAGCGGATGCGGTCAAGACGGTACTCTCCTCTAACAGCCCGACGCGGGAGGCGCGCAGGCTTGCGCGAGAAGCCCGCACAGACAAGAGCGGGGAGGCTCTGGCAGGTCTTAAGACTGCTTTTTCTGAGCACCTGATCCATCAGGCCATGCGTACCAAAGGTGGCGAACAGACATTACGGTCCGATACGCTGATTGACCTGTTGAATACGCCGAAAACCAAAGGTGCATTGCGCGCGGTTTACACCGAAGGCGAGTTGTCCCGGTTGCGCTTCATCGCCCGCGAACTGGCGAAATCGGAAAGGGCTGTAGCGTCCACCCCAAACATCGGCGACACGCTGTCCGGCGCTCAGGGCAGCAAGATCATCGAGTTTTTCCTGAGGTTCCAGGCGGTCAAGAATGCGCCCGGCGCAGGCGGTGTCAGAGACCTTCAGACCAGCCAGATGGTGTCCAACCGCGTCAGGGACGCATGGCGCGCTCTCAGCAATGACAGGGCCTCTCAGCTCATTGCCGAGGCCGTGACGGACCCGGACTTGTTCCGGGCTCTTCTGACCCAGCAAAGCAGCCCCAAGCTCGAAGAGCGCGTTCTTCCTCGCCTGTTCCCCTATCTGGTAGGTGGTGTGTCTGCGGTGGCGGTGGAGTGAGGGGCCTTTCGCGGCTCATCCGGCGAAAGGCGGCTCTGCGGACATAGGCGACATTGCCTCAGCCCGCTAGAAATCCAAGGATACGACCGGTTGGTTATACTGGCGCTTCCACGGGTACTGGTACTCCAAAAGACCAAGCGAAGACCGAGACCCGGTTGTTATTGTTAAATGTACCGG
>JBCDGN010000219.1:0-2007 GCA_038751255.1 Pseudomonadota bacterium | reverse complement strand
TCCCAGGTGAAGCCCTCGCCCATCGTGTGAAAGGCGCAGGTATCTGAGAACCGCGATAGAATGAGGTCCCTTTCGCCGGTGGACATCCCGCCCTTGATGAACTGCACCACGGCACATTTCATATCATGTGCGATGCATCGAAAGATCATGCCGAACGCGGCCGAGGACTTACCCTTCCCCTTGCCGGTATGGACGATCACAAGTCCCTTCTGATCGGTCTTGGTGGCCATAATCTTATCCCGCGCAGCCTTCTTTTTGGCCATCTTCTGGGCATGGCGGGCAGCGTCGTCTGTCATTTCGATCTCCGATTTGGGGTGATGCGCAGCCTGCGCACAGGTGGGCACCGACGCAAGTGCTTTTGCAAGGGTCTGTTAACCATGATTTGCGACTCTCGCCTCATGCAACGCCTGTGGCTTTTGTTTTTGATCATTTTGACGGCCTGCGGTCAGCCCGGCCTGTCCTTTCGCGGTGTCGATCCGGTCCGGGTTGAGGTGGGCTCCGATGTCTTCGACATTCGTGTTCGGGGTCGTCGGGCCGAGGCGATCCGCTTGAATACGCGCGCTGCGCGCAACCTTGGAGATATTGGATTTCAGGCGGTGCTCGCCATAGAGAAGGTGACAGAATGCCAAGTGGCGCGTCTCGCGGGCGATCAGGCGGTCGCCGTGGCAACGCTCGATTGCGGATCTGGCGCACCAGCCCGGCCACCTTTCCCTCAGGTGCTCGATTGCGAAGCGATTGATCTTGGCCAAGGGACGTTTGATCTGGCTTGTTTTCCCTGACCTGTGAAGTGCTCAATCCGGCGAGCTGTTTGGTCGGACTTTTTTGTCTCAGGAGCGAAACTCTGCGCATTCTAGATCGAAAAAGGCCAATTGCGATCAAGGCGGAGGTTACCTGCTGGACAAGACTGCGTCGTAAACCGCTCTGAGGTGACCGAAAGAGTTCGGCAAGCATGGTGCCTCAGCGTGACAAAGCCACATCTTTTGACATTATTGCGTCCAGACGCGACTGAGCCGAGTTAGAGCGCGGGGTCCACAGCTTTCGGTCAATCGCCTCTTGCAGCCGCTCCGCGATCTCTCGCAGCGCTGCCGGGTTGTGAGCGTCGATAAAGTCGCGCGTGGCCTTATCCTCGAGAAAGGCAGCCTCCACCAGATCGAAATGGTGGTTGCGCACGGCGCCCGTCGTGGCCGAGAAGGCAAAGAGGTAATCAACGGTCGCCGCGATCTCGAACGCGCCTTTGTATCCGTGGCGCTTCACCCCCTCGATCCATTTCGGGTTCACGACACGCGATCTCACAACTCGCGCGATCTCGTTCTCCAGCGTGCGGATGACCGGGCGCTCGGGGCGAGAATGATCGTTGTGATAAACGGGACGATCCTGTCCCTGAAGCGTGGCCACCGCAGCGGCTGCGCCCCCTTCGAACTGATAGTAATCGTCGCTGTCGAGCAGATCATGTTCGCGATTGTCCTGGTTTTGAACGATGGCATCGGCCTCGCCCAGACGCGTCTCAAACCCGGCTCGGTCTGCGCGGCCTTCTTCGCGCGCGCCATAAGCATAGCTGCCCCAGGTCAGGTAGGCCTCGGCCAAGGCCGCGCGATCCGCCCAGAGCCGTTCATCGATCATGGCCTGCAATCCGGCGCCATAGGCCCCGGGTTTGGCACCATAGATTCGTGGACCGACCTCGGTTTGCCGTGCCCGAGCGGCCGCCGGATTGATGTCTTCGGGCTCATCCAGCGCCTGCACAGCGCGCGCGGCACTGTCAAAGAGCGCGATGAGTTGCGGGAAGGCGTCTCGGAAAAACCCTGAGATGCGCAAGGTTACGTCTATGCGAGGCCGCCCGAGCGCTGTGTCTGGAATGATCTCAAAGCCGGTGACGCGACGGTTCGCAGCGTCCCAAGTGGGTTTCACTCCCATCAGCGCCAGCGCTTGTGCGATATCATCCCCGCCGGTGCGCATATTGGAGGTGCCCCATGCGGTCAGGAGCAGGCTTCTGGGCCAATCCCCCTCGCG
>JBCDGN010000218.1:0-2138 GCA_038751255.1 Pseudomonadota bacterium | reverse complement strand
GGGCCGCCTTTGCCGTCAGGGCCGATGCAGTTCATGCCTTTGGCGATGATGCGTGCGGTCGTGGTTTTACCCGTTCCACGAATGCCCGTCAGGATAAACGCCTGCGCGATCCGATCTGCCGCGAATGCGTTCTTGAGCGTGCGCACCATGGCGTCTTGACCCACGAGGTCGGCGAAGGTTTCTGGCCGGTATTTCCGGGCCAGGACCTGATAGGCGGTATCGGTCATGGATCGTCCTGATTGCAGCACATCTACACTAAGCGCGCCATTGTGAGGCGTCCAGCGATGGGCTAGACAAATCCCAAGGCCAAAGGGCAGGCCACCGGTCCGTGGAAAGCGCGACGCAGCCCGTGACACGTTGTTAAAGACATAGCGGATGGACCCGCGCTCCCGATGTAAACGGACCTGGGAGCGGTTTGCGGAGGACACCCGATGACCCTACCCGATGATGAAATGCGCGTTGATCTTGAGACGCTCAAACGCGAGGCAAAGCGGCTTAAGCGCGCCTATGAGGGCGGCGATAGGCAGGCAGCTTTACAGGTCCGCCAATGGCTTGGACATCGCCGAAACCTGAGGCACGCAGATTTTTTGCATGCAACGGCCCGGGCGCGCGGCTTTGAAAGTTGGCCCAAACTTAAAGTGGCTGTTGAGGTTCAAGGGCTCACGCGCGCGGCGGCCCAGCAGCGCCTTTCGCGAGCGCTCTTTTACGGGCAAAAAGTTTGGATCGACCGGCTGATGGCCGACCACACGGACCTGGTGGACGGGGAGCTCGGCCTTGCCTGCGCGACCTACAACGTTGCAGCGGTAAAAGATGCGCTTTCGAATGACGCGGACGTAGCAGTGCTGAAAATAGGAAGCCGTACGCCGCTCTTGCATCTGTGTTTTTCGCGATACGGTGCGCTGGGCCTAGGTGCGCCTGACGACGCGCTAAGCATTGCGCGGCTCCTCCTCGATGCAGGGGCTGATCCAAACGAGGCCTTTGCCCCTGATCCAGGCGCGGATGATCGATCGCCTGCGCTTTATGGCGCGATAAGCCATGCTCAAAACACGGCCCTCGTGGAGCTGTTGCTGAAGGCGGGGGCTGATCCAAATGACAATGAATCTCTCTACCACGCGACCGAGCAGTCGGATTTGAGCGCGCTAGAGCTGCTCATTGCCAATGGCGCCGAGCCGGCAGGCACCAATGCCCACTTTCGCGCGATGGATTTTGACCATGTGCGCGCTGTGGAGATGCTGCTTGACGCGGGCGCCGACCCCAATGACGGGATCAGCGGCCACCCCAGTGGGCCAGCAGATATCGGGCGCAGTGCGTTGCATCACGCCGCGGAACGACTGTGTGGTGCGCCCATGTTTGAACTCCTGGTGGCGCGCGGGGCAAAGCTCGATGTGCAACGCAACGGGCTCGGAGCCTATGCAGCGGCCAAGCTTTTCGGAAATGAAGATGGCGCGCGGGCGCTTGCCCGGCTGGGCGCACCGACGGATATGCCGGATGCGGTCTCGGCTCTCTTGAACGGGCAGGGGCCTATCAATCCTGACAAATTGCCGAACGAGGCGCGAGGCCTGGCAACGTCGCTCGCCGGTCAGGTTGGGACGCTCGACCGGCTAAAGGCATTTATCGCCGTGGGTCTGGAATGGGACCGTCCAGATCGGACTGGACTAACACCCGTTCAGGTCGCAGGTTGGGTCGGCCTAGCGGAACACGTGGCATATTTCCTGGGCCTCAAGCCCGACCTATCCCACGTCAATGGGTACGGGGGTACGCTTCTGTCCACCATCATTCACGGGTCCGAAAACTCCGCCCTGGGTGAGGCTGCAGACCACGTCGCGTGTCTTGAACTTGTCTTGCGGGAAGGTGTGGCGCTTCCTCAGCAGGCGATACAAGCGTCAGGTCGCGAGGATGTGGTGGCCTTTTTGGAGGAGTGGGCGGAAAAATATCCAGGGCAGGTGGTCGAGCATGGCGTGAGCTAACTCACGGCATGGGGTCCATCACAGGGGAGGAGGGTGAGAGATTGGACACGACCCGTACGGGGCTCGTTACGGCTGCTTCCTTCCGGACCTGACCGGGTTGGCGAGGCGCACGCCCGCACCAACCTCTCACGGCGGGAGATAATTCCTGCGGCTTCGGGGCGCAAGGTGCTT
>JBCDGN010000217.1:0-2148 GCA_038751255.1 Pseudomonadota bacterium | reverse complement strand
GGTGGAATCCCACGTTTCCGAAGCTACAATTTCACCCGACAGCATCAGCGCGGAGAGGTCATCACCGCCCTTCCAGTAGGCTTTGATGTTCTCTTTACACGCGATCAGCTTGTCCGTGACCTTGTCGAGGATCTCCTGGTATTTATCGAGGTCGGAATAGGCCGCGAACGGATCTTCGCCCATGGCAAACGCCGTGCCCAAGAGGATCGTGCGCTTGAGCCGCATAGACGTCTTGCCCTTGTACTGAGGATCACAAAGATCACCCCAGCCCGCGAAATCCGGCGCTTTGGTCTTGTCCGCCATTAGGCCGGATGTGCCCCACTGGTGCGGAACGGCGTAGACCTCGCCGTCAATCGTGGTGTTTTCCTTGACCGACTTCAGATGCACATCTGTCATCACAGATGTATCGATCTTGGACATATCAAGCGGCTTGTAGATGTCGTATTCCAGCTGCGCTGCAAAGATCCGGTCATGGCTCGGTTGCGCCAGATCGAAGCCGGCACCGCCAGTCGCGCGAAGTTTAGCGATCATCTCTTCATTGTTGGAAAATGTCACTTCGACGGTGATGTCAGGGTTCTCGGCTTCGAACTTATCGATCAGTTCATCCGGGGCGTAGGAGCCCCAGGTCAGAAGCCGTAGGGTCGTGTCAGCGAAGGCGGCCGATCCCACACTCAGAACGGTGGCGGCCAACAGACCTGACAGGGCAGTTTTTAGGCGCATTTCGATTCTCCCTTTTGGTAATCCATTCAGTAAAACAGATGGTTTGTACCAAAACGATAGGATTGGATTGGACTGCAAGGCATATCCATTCTCATTATTTTTCCAGACCAATTTCGGGTGCACGCTCCTCAAACACACGCTCCTCAAGGACATGGGCCAATGCCTTGATCGCGGATCCAATTTGCTGTGCATCGCAACTGCCATATCCGAGGACGACACCTTGGGTGGCGACGGGCTTGATGCAGTACTTGCCGATGTCGGACAAAACGACGCCCGCATCACTCGCACGGGCAATAAATCGCTTCACATCGAAAGCCTTTTTCATGAAGCCCACTGTGTGAAATCCGGCTGATGCGCGTTGGATGTCCAGATGGCTGCTGATCCTGTCCGCGTGACGGTGCAACTCATCGTGACGCTCCCGATAGAGCGTGCGCATGGTGCGGATATGGGTCGCGAAAAACCCCTCATTGATGAAATCGGCGACAACGGCTTGGGGCCATGTGGGTGTGCCGCTCAGAGATGAGGAGGCCAAGGTTCTGAGCGGATCGACTAGCGCGGGCGGCGCCAGAAGGAACCCAAGCCGCAAGGACGGAAAGAGCGTCTTGGAAAATGTGCCGACGTAGATCACACGGTTCTGGGTGTCGATGCTCTTGAGCGTCGGAAGCGGCTGGTTTCCAAAATAGAAATCCCCGTCATAGTCGTCTTCGATGACGTAGGCGTTGGCATCACTCGCGGCCTGCAAAAGCTCCAGCCGACGCGGCAGGCTCATGACTTTGCCCAAGGGTTGCTGGTGCGATGGTGTCACGAAGGCCAAGCGGAAATCAGGTGCTTTCGCCACGCCGTCTGCCACGACCATCCCATCGTCATCCACGTTAATCGGCACGAGATCGGCCCCCGCCGCGGTAAACGCATTACGCGCACCGATCGCACCTGGGTTTTCAAACCAAACCTTCTCCCCCTGGTTCAGAAGGAGGCGCGAGATCAGTGAAAACGCATGCTGCGCCCCGCCCACGATGAAGATCTGATCCGGGTCGCAGTGAATGCCCCGGCTGGTGTGCAAATGCGCCGAGATCGCGGATCGCAATTCGGGTAGTCCGAAGGGATCACCATAGCCCATCAACGCATCCCGATCTGTGCGCCAGTGCCGGGCCGACAGGCGCGCCCACTGCGCCATCGGGAATTTGTCCAGCGCCGGGAGAGCGGTGACAAAGGCAGAAGACTGGTAGGGCAGGCGGTCGCGGCGGGCAAAGCGCGCAGCCGCATCCTCGGCCATATCCGACAGGCGCACATGGCTTGGTGCGGCAGGCATGTCGCCGAGGTCTTGGGTTTGGGTTTTTTCGCGCACGGCGTGGCTGACGAATGTTCCGGCACCCACGCGGGATTCCAGTAATCCTTCCGAGACAAGACGATCCAATGCATCGATGACGG
>JBCDGN010000216.1:0-2151 GCA_038751255.1 Pseudomonadota bacterium | reverse complement strand
GGCGAGGCCTCGGGCAAATCCGCGTATGCTGAAACAATGGTAATGCTCTCGGGAAGGCCGCGGATTTACGTCGCCACCGCAAAGTCTTTTGACACCGAGATGGAAAAGAAAATCGAGCGGCATCAAGAGCTTCGCGGACAAGGCTGGCGGACAATTGAAGAGCCGTTAGAGATCGGGCGCACGCTTGCTGGCATCAGTGGCGACAATGCCGTGCTCATAGATTGTGCAACTATGTGGCTTTCAAATTATTTATTGAGAGAGCCGGATCTGACCAAAATTGATCTTTCAGAGGCCGAGGCGGGTTTGATGGCCGGTTTTGCCCTGTGTGCCGCCCCGATTGTCATCGTCAGCAATGAGGTCGGACACTCGGTCGTTCCCGAGAATGCTCTGGCACGAAAATTCCAGAGTGAGCAAGGTAACTTAAACCAAAAACTCGCGACGAAAGCAGACCTTGTGGTGAACGTCATTGCGGGGCTGCCTCAGGTCTTAAAGGGCACCCTAGAATGAGCAGCATCGGTCGTGTGTTTTGGGTGCGCCATGGGCCGACCCACGCAAAATCCATGGTCGGCTGGTCAGACATCCCGGCGGATCTATCCGACACAGATCGAATCACGCGGCTCAATGCATTTCTGCCGCGAGATGCTATCGTCATCTCATCTGACCTCATACGCGCCGTGACCACGGCAGACGCAATCGCGGGCGACCGACACCGCTTACAACATGATCCGAACCTTCGAGAAATTCATTTCGGCGATTGGGAGATGCAGAACGTCGACACGATTGAAGATCAGGAAAAACTGAGGGCGTTCTGGGATGAGCCGGGCCTGGTTCGCGCACCGTCTGGGGAAACCTGGAATGATGTTGTTGATCGGGTCGACCGCGGCATTGCACGTGTCCTGGCCGCCCATCCTGGTGCAAACATCATTGCCGTCGCGCACATGGGCGCGATCCTCACGCAGGTTCAGCAAGCAGAACGCATCACCCCCTACGAGGCCTTCGCCCATAGGATCGACAATTTCTCCGTGACGGAACTGGTGCGGGACGGGACTGAATGGCGGACCGTTCGGATCAATCACTGTCCTTGATCAAATCGCTCACAAATCATCGTTTCCCTTGCTGACTGCGCTCGCGCTAGCCTCTGGCGCATGACCTATGATCTCTTTATCGGCGACCGGACTTTCTCGAGCTGGTCCCTGCGCGGCTGGTTGATGTTTGCCAAGTTTGGGATCCACGTGAACACACATCTGGTCGGACTTTATTCGGGCACGATGGCGCAGGACCTGGCAGAGCTTGCGCCAGCGCGTCTTGTCCCTGTCATGCGCGATGCGGACGGGATTGCGATCGGCGACACCCTCGCCATGGCAGAAACCCTGGCGGAGCGACATCCAGATGCCGGGCTTTGGCCGAAAGATCCAGCCGTGCGCGCCTTTGCTCGCTGGATCGTCGCCGAGATGCATTCTGGATTTACAGCGTTGCGAGAAGCCTGCCCCATGCAGCTGCAACACCAGATCCAAGGGTTTGAGCAGTCTGACGCCGTGATGGCGGATCTTCTGCGCATCGAACACCTTTGGACCCTCGCAAAGACAAAGCATGGTGCGAAAGGCCCCTGGCTTTTGGGTGAGTATAGCCTCGCTGATGTCTTTTATGCGCCCGTGACCGCTCGGATCGCGGGATACAAGCTGCCCGTAGGGTCTTTGGCCCAAGACTATACGATGCAAACGATCGCAGATCCTGAGTTCGTGACGTGGCGAACCGAAGGCTTGAAAGTCACATATGATCCGTTCCCGTACCATAGCGGTTTGCCCACAGCGCCTTGGCCCGGTCCTAATTGATCGTTTTTCCCAAAAGACCTTCGGTCTCGCGAAGGTCGCGCCCTTCCAACGATTAACCCTTCGTCAACCAGTTGCGTTCAGTTTGTTAACCAAGATTGACGAAAGGAACGGCGATGGTCGCGCGCGCATACACTGTGGCGTTCGAAGGGGTCGAAGCGCGAACTGTCGAGGTTCAATGCGCTGTGACCCAAGGCCTTCCCGGCTTTTCGCTGGTGGGTCTGCCTGACAAAGCCGTAAGCGAAGCCCGCGATCGCGTCCGCACGGCGCTTACGTCTATGTCCATCGCTTTGCCGTCCCGTCGCATAACGGTGAATCTTTC
>JBCDGN010000215.1:0-2159 GCA_038751255.1 Pseudomonadota bacterium | reverse complement strand
GTGCATATGACGGACAGGGGGTGGTAGACTGCCTGTTTGAGAAGTTCGGGCACGAGGTTGAGATCATTATTCCTCCGCCAAAGAACGCGGTCCACGGCGAGAATTCACAACGCAATCACCACATCAATGCTATCGCCAAACATGGCAGAATGCGCCGGCAAGCCGGGACGGGGTGGGAAGTGCAGTCACGCCCCGATTTGTGCAACAAAGCCCTGCCAGACCGAAAGAACAAGGCTCAAGCGCCTGCGACATCTGCCCCAATCAAGTACAGGGTATCAGCCCTCGCGAATTTTGCTTTCGAGGATTTGGGCGCGCGCCGGGTAGATCCAGTTGCTGTCAAACCGGCGTATGGCGGCCTGGCGGGCGCGCTGACCATAGGTGTCCCGCTTGGCTGGGTCATTGAGCAGCCGCTCAAGCGCCCGGGCCAGCGCCCCCGGATCGGTGTGATCCACAAGCTCAGCAGTGTCGCCATGGCGCAGCGCCTCGCGAACCGGGGCGGTGTCAGACGCCAGGAGCGCGCAGCCAACACTCATCGCCTCGATAAGCGACCACGACAAAACGAAGGGAACGGTAAGGTAGACGTGGAGGTCACTTGATTGCAACAGACGCAAATACTCCGGACGCGGCAAAAGACCGGTGAAATGGATCCTTTCAAGGTCCAGATCAAGCTCATCCAGCATCCGTTTCTTCCAGCTTTCACCCTTTGGCAGCTTCGGGCCATAGGCGACCCTGTTTTCGCCTCCAATTACGACGTGCAGATTGGGTCGCGACCTTTGCAACTCGGCAATGGCTCGCATGAACTCGGGAAACCCGCGGTGTGGCTCCATCCCACGGGTTGCATAGGTGACGATCTCAGAGCCCTCAGGGATGCTGCGACCCTCTGGAAGCGGCGGTCGCATGCCAGCTTGGGGGACATTCACCGTGCAATCCACACCATCTGGCAATGTTACAATATCGCGGCGAAGGTTTTCTGGAAACTGCGCCGTCTGAAATAGCGACGGGCAAAAGATAAGATCTGCTTCGGACATATCGACAAGCACAGGCGCGTTGCGCGCCAAGGCACGGGCCCTACCGTCTTCTAGGTTTTTGGCGTCGTCCAGACCAGTAGAGTCTACCGGAGGCCAATTGTAGTACCACTCGACATAAGCCGCAAATTTACATTCTGGCCAAACCGATTTGGCGAATGTCCCAGACCCCCAACCGGAATGCGCGACCACGATGTCCGGGTTCAGCCCCTGCGCACGCGCCTTTATGCAGGCGTTGGCAAAAGCCTGCCCGTTGATCATCGCCTTCTCAAAATTCAAAGCAAAGCGATGGACCCGTTCGGTCGCCCCTCGGTGGGGTTTCATCTGGATCAACCGACACCAAGAAGTGTGTGGCAGTGGATCTTTCGCGGTCACAAAAGTGACCGACCAGCCGTTTTCAGCAAGATACTTGCCTAGACCACCAAACTGGCCCGGGAAATTTTGGTGTGAAAAAAGAATATGCATTCTGATTAGGCTCGATCAGGTTACGCGACACGGAGGTTGGGCATCTCGCCATTCTCCCCGAGGTTATGACGCGGCTTTGCGGAATGCACGCCTCTATCGGGCATCTGTTCTAGACTGTGACGGCGCAAACAGAGTTGGGTCGGCGCGGCCTGAGGATCAAATTTAAACCCTGGTTTCAAGCGCTATTGCCTCGACAGCGGCTTCGTCCTTCCGTCCTCCCCGACGACGATGCACTTGAGCCGGCTTTGTCAGGTTGTTTCCGATTGTCGTGAGGAGGCGGGTAACTCCTACGTTCCGGCTGCCAGTTGGAGCGCATATTCGTTCCAAAGATCGAAAGCATCGGTTCTTGCGTCACGATAGGAGTGGGCTGAAAGGCGATGGCTTTTGGGGCGGAACAGAGCGGCGGTTTGGTCGTGGACCGATTGGAACCGCTGCGCTTGACCTGGCGACTTGAAACGGCACATGGTCTTCTCTCGCCGCCGCGTGAGCGGGTGTGTCGCTTCCGCGCGATTACTCATGCGCGTGTTCTGGCGATGCTCGATCCCGGGGGTCAGCTTGGACGTGTCGGCTCCGTAGGATCGCAACTTATTGGTGATGATTACGCGCGGCTGGCCCCAGGTCTTGAACAGTTTCCTGAAAAAGCGCAGCGCCGCAGAGGTGTTGCGCCGG
>JBCDGN010000214.1:0-2217 GCA_038751255.1 Pseudomonadota bacterium | reverse complement strand
GACGTCCCGGCGCCTCAGCCAGTGCCAAAACGCGCAAAGCCCGAACTGGTCAAAGCCAGCGAATTGCCGCCACCGACCGATTCAGCACCGATGCCCAAGCGCGCCCGCGCAAAGCCGATCTTTCGCGTGATTGAAGGAGGTGCAGATGGGGATTGATCCGTTATTTATACGACGCCGTATAAGAAATATAGACACTGGACACTCAGCTTTATGAAAACCGTTGTGATCACAGGCGCCTCGACCGGAATTGGTCGCAGCACAGCAGAATACCTCGCCGCAAAAGGCTGGCAGGTCTTTGCCGGCGTGCGCAAAGACAAAGATGGCGACGCGCTTGTTGCAGCGGACGCGCGGATCAAGCCGATCCTGCTGGACGTGACCAATCCAGATCATGTCACCGCAGCGGTTGATACGGTGCGCGAGGCGCTCGGTGGGCAAAAGCTTGCCGGCCTCGTCAACAATGCGGGGATTGCCAATATGGGGCCGTTGGCGGTGCAGCCTTTGGACGAGTTTAAATCGCACTTTGATGTCAATGTATTTGGCCTCCTGCGGGCCAGCCAAGCCTTTGCGCCTTTGCTGGGCATGGATGACACGCTGGCCGGTAAACCGGGCCGGATCATCAATATTACCAGTGTGGGCGGACGGCTCGCTTCGCCGTTTCTGGGCGCTTACACGGCAACAAAGCACGCCGTTGAGAGCATCACTGACAGTTTGCGCCGCGAGCTGGTGATGTTTGGGATTGATGCGATTGCAGTTGGGCCTGGCGCCGTGCGCACACCGATCTGGGACAAGGCATAAGATGCCAATAGGGGGCATCCATATTCCAACTCGCCTTGGGCCAAACCGCTCCAGATTTTCAACGATACGATGTTGGAAGGCGGACGGACCGGGCTCGAGCCCGCTCTGATCGCGAAAACCATCGAAAAAGCGCTGACCGCGCGAAAGCCAAAAGCGCGTTATGCCCCGGTGCCAAACAAGCTGACCAATTTTACCCTACCCATGGTGCTGCCTAAGCGCGTTGTTGATCGCTTTTTCTGGGACCGGTTCGGGATGGCCAAGCCGAAAGCCTAAGCCTTGTGATAGGGTGAGCCTGAGAGCAGGCTGACGGCGCGATAAAGCTGCTCTGTGATCATCACTTTGACCAAGCGATGCGGCCAGGTCTGCGCCCCGAGCGCGATCGTGTCCGGGCAGGCTTGGCGAACGGCGCGGCTATAGCCCTCTGCGCCGCCGATTAGGATGCAGAGCTCAGATGTGCCCGCGTCACGCAGGGTTTCGATCCGCTTGGCGAATTTTACAGATGTCAGCTGCGGTCCATGCTCATCTAACCGGATGATTGGCGCGCCTTTTGGCAGCGCAGCGAGGATTCGCTCGCCTTCCGCGTCGAGACCGCCCCCGCTCGCGAGATCGATGCGCTTGAGCGAGCGCAGCCCAATACTGGGCCCGGATTTGTTGAACCGGGAGACATAGTCTTCAATGAGATCGTATTCAGGGCCGGATTTCAGCTTACCGACGCTGATCAGAGTGATGTGCATAGAGCGCTTTGGCTACACGTCAGAGGGACGATGGCCACTGTCGCCTGCCCAAATCTTTTCCAGATTGTAGAAACTGCGCACTTCCGGCCGGAACAAATGGACGATCACGTCGCCGAGATCGATCAGCACCCAATCGGCATTCGGCAAGCCTTCAAGCTTCGGCGACTGTCCGGTCTTCTCTTTGACTTTTTGCGCCAAATGATCGGCGATCGAACTCACATGACGGGCCGAGCGACCCGAAGCGATGATCATAATGTCTGCGAGAGAGGATTTTTCCGTTAAATCGATAACGGTGAGGTCTTCGGCTTTATCATCTTCCAGGGACGTAATGATTGTGTCTGAGAACGCGCGAATATCTTCAATTGTGGTTGCGCGGGCCGAATGTGTCTCAGTTTTTGCTGCAGGCAGGGCAGTGCTCCATTTGCTGTTCTAAGATGCAATCTTAACACGCGTCGCGAGCCCGGCCTAGAGTGAATCGGCATTCAATGACGGGCGGCGCTCATTGGCGTCTCAGCCCTAAAATTTAGGGGCCGCAAACATAGCGCCCATCTTGTTCGCAAATCGCCAGCGTCCGCGTGATCCAATCGTGCATAGACTTGGCGCGAACATAGATGCTGCGCTCGCCATTTTCGACCGAGTCTTGCGCCACTTGGCTGAGCACGCCAACCACGATCGGACCGGTCTCGCG
>JBCDGN010000213.1:0-2318 GCA_038751255.1 Pseudomonadota bacterium | reverse complement strand
TCTCAGTCGGCCACCCACCCCAATCCGCCCCCATTCGCGCACGAGCGCCCATTCACCAAAAAGCGTGCGCTGGACGGACAAGGCGTAGAATCGGCGCTTGTTCCCACCGACGTGCATCTTCGCTGCATCGACTCAGCCAGGAACAAGCGCCGATTCTACGCCTTGTCCGTCCAGCGCACGCTTTTTGGTGAATGGGCGCTCGTGCGCGAATGGGGGCGGATTGGGGTGGGTGGCCGACTGAGAAGCGATCTGTACCCATCCGCAGGACCGGCAATTGATGCGCTCACCGAGCTCGCGCGGCAAAAAACGCGCCGTGGATACGTGGCGGTTTTCGGAACCTCCTCCTGAAACTCAATTGAGGGCGGCCCCGTGAACGCCGGAGTTTCAGGAGACTATTCTGAGACCGGTTTCGACGGTCATCTGTCCTGTTCGTACCGCTCTACGCGGGGACCAAAAAACGTTCATTTTTGCAGCGACCGATCCGGTCTTGGACGCAAAGGGTCGTGAAACGAGCAAGCCGGGGAATTGGTGGTTCGCGCGAGCAGGACCCAGGATGCTTCTAAGCCAGCGAAAAGACGGCAAGCGGGGAAATGACGACCGGGACTGATCTGGGCCTTCTGAGACCCGGACAAGATGGTAACGGCTCGCTATACTGACGGCCGCCCAACAAGCGGGCGGCCAAACACCGGTAGGGGCGCTTTTCAGGACGCTCAAGCGGCCAGCGGTTCACCCTTGCGGCTCCATGCGAGCGGCTTCACCGGCTCGTCCAGTGGCGTTTGAGCTACGTGGTTCACGTAGTTGGACATCACCTTCTGCGACAGGCCAAGCACGACGTCTAGCACAGCACGGTGTGTGTAGCCGGCATCAAAGAAGGCTGCCATTTGGGCGTCGGTCACGTTGCCGCGCTGGCGCAGCATCTGCAGCGTGAACGTGCGCAGGGCCTCCAGCTTCGGCGTGGGGAGCGCAGTCTCGTCGCGCAGCGCATTCGTGATGTCGTCGGAGACCTTCATGCGCTTGGCGATCCCTGTGTGGGCCGGCACGCAATAGTGGCATTCGTGCTCAACGTTGATGGTTTGCCACACGACGGTCATCTCATCGGCGTCGAACGCGGTCTCGGTGAAGAGCCGGTGCATCACCTGATAGCCCTCGAGAAGCTGCGGGCTTTCCGCCATCACCTTATGCAGCCCCGGGAGCCGGCCAAACGCCTTCTGGCTGTTTTCTAGCAGCGGCTTAGAGGCCTCAGGCGCGGTGTTCAGATCGTGGGAGGGGAAGTCGGTCATTGGGGTGCTCCGTTTCTACACCTGTATGTTGCAAATTTTTGAGTGATCATTCAAGATAAAAACTGAACGATCACTCAAAAATTCGAGAGACCCGTGCCTCGTAAAGCCAACTACGACCGCGACACGCTGATCGACAAAGCCCTCGAACTGTTCTGGAAGTGCGGCTGGGCGGGGACATCCATGAAGGATTTGGAGGCGGCGCTCGATCTGCGGCCTGGATCATTTTATGCCGCATTTGGTTCCAAGGAGGCGCTGTATGGTCTCGCGTTGGATCGTTATGCAGCACTGGGAACAGTGCGGTTGCGCAATCTGGCCCGCGAAAACGACCCGCTGTCAGCGCTGAAGGCGCATCTGTTCGCCGTTGTGAGCGCAGGCGAGTCTGCGACGGGCGATGAAGACAGCACGGAACCGTGCGCAAAGCCTGCCGCTCGGGCCTGTATGTTGGCTAAGACCCTTTTGGAGCTTGGGCCTCAGGGCAGCGCGCTTGCTGACCAGGCGAGCGCGCACTTGAAGCGGATGGAGGGCGAATTCGCGGCACTCTTTCGTGCCGCTCAGGTTGCCAATCACGTGAGCCCAGAGCGCGATCCCGACCAGCTTGCCCGTCGTTTTCAGTCCGACCTTTTGGGTTTGCGCGTCTCGGCGGAGCGGGCGGACGTGGATGCGCGCGTGTTGGCAAAGCAGATCGGCGACGACCTTGATCGGCTCGCTGCGCCGTGCCGAGCGGCCGACCGAGACCGCCTTTCGCAACCCCTTTCAACACCAACAACGAGTGAGGATACGACCGGAACGACATTCATCGATCAGTAAAAACTAAAAGAAAGACAATATAAGTCGATCGCCCCAGCTAATGGCTTAACAACACCCAAGGATAGGCTATGAACCCGCTTCATGTTACCAGCGTCGCGCTGCTTGCGTTGGGCGCCACTGTCAGCACAGCGGCTGCACAGAACCTCACCATTCAGTCCCGCTATCCACCGCTTCAGTTCGAAGGGGCGCCTCCGGGCGGTGCACACCCCATCGGCGGACCGTCCAAAGCGT
>JBCDGN010000212.1:0-2325 GCA_038751255.1 Pseudomonadota bacterium | reverse complement strand
GGGCTCTACCTGCTACTCCCAGTCATCACACGCGAGACGAAGTCGTACCTTGAGCACGTTCGCGCAGTCGACGGTGGTTCGGCGAACGGCACTGCAGAAAACAGCTAACCTCATTCTCACCCACTCAAGGCCATTCCCGATTCTGGCTTTTCTCGCGGAAAGATCATGCCTACGGTCCTCCTATGGCGTCTCACATCCTTTCTCTCGACCAAGGCACGACCAGCTCTCGCGCTATAGTGTTCAACGATGCAGGCGATCAGGTAGCCATCGCCCAGGAAGAGTTCGAACAGCATTTCCCGAAGCCAGGCTGGGTCGAACACGATGCCAACAAAATATGGGAGAGTCAGCTGAAAGTCGCTCGCGAGGCAATCCACTCAGCCGGCTTGAAAGCAAGCGACATCGCCGGGATTGGGATCACCAATCAACGCGAGACGGTGGTGGCGTGGGACACGTCCACCGGCGAACCGCTGACCCGAGCCATCGTATGGCAGGATCGTCGCACGGAGCCTTTGTGCGCGCAGCTTCGCGAGGCGGGGCATGAGCCGGAAGTGCAGGCCAAAACGGGTCTGCTTCTCGATCCCTATTTTTCCGGGACCAAGATGCGCTGGATGCTCGACAATGTAGCCGAAGTGAAAGCGGCTGAGCAGGCTGGCACACTCGCCGTCGGGACGGTTGAATGCTGGCTCGTCTTCAAGCTGACCGCCGGCGAAGAGCATATCACTGACGCCAGCAACGCCAGCCGTACGCTCTTGATGGGCCTGACGGACGCCCAGTTTGACGAGGACTTGTGTGGTCTCTTCGGTGTTCCAAAATCAGCCCTGCCCAATGTCACCGATATGTCGGGCGCGCTTGCCGAGACAGACGCAGCGCTGTTTGGACGGGCGATCCCTATTACAGGCCTTGCGGGTGACCAGCAGGCGGCCACGATCGGACAGGCCTGCCTCTCCCCAGGCCAGACCAAGGCGACCTATGGCACGGGCGCTTTCGTGCTCACCAATCAAGGGGCTGCCCCGCCCAAGTCAGACAACCGGTTGCTGGGCACAGTTCTGACGCAATTAAGCGGCGAGCGCACTTACGCCATCGAAGGCTCGGTCTTCGTGGCGGGCAGCCTCGTCCAATGGCTGCGAGATTCGCTGGGTATTGTCGAGGTCGCCAGCCAAACCGAAGAGCTTGCTCGGTCTATCCCCTCCAGCGGCGGGGTTATCATCGTGCCCGCTTTAGCGGGGCTCGGTGCGCCGCATTGGCGGCCAAACGCGCGCGGTGTCATCAGTGGCCTGACCTTTGCAACCGGAAAGGCGGAATTGGCGCGAGCGGCGTTGGAGGCGATGGCCCATCAGACCCACGACCTCGCGGAAGCGTTCGGAGCCGATGGCACCCGTTGGGAAACGCTCCGGATCGGTGGCGGAATGGCCGCGAACGATTGGATGGCGCAGGATCTGTCCAATATCCTCAACGTGCCGGTCGAGCGGCCTGAATTTGTTGAAACCACGGCGCTTGGGGCTGCGATGCTCGCCGCAACAGGAGCGGGCCTTTACAAGGACCTGCTGAGCGCAGCAGCGAACATGCGCGGAGAGCTGAAGCGCTTTGAGCCTGACATGACCGAAGACATCCGATCGGATCGATTGGAACGCTGGAAGAAGGCCTTAAGCGCGGCCTGACGGCGCTCGCATCTGGTTTAGCTCGCGACCAATACGATCCTGAAAAGCGCGCGCGGGAGACAGAGCCATGTCGAAATCCTGGCGCCAGGCGTTGTCGAGGCGTGCAATGCGGCGATGCAAACGCTCCGTTTCGGCAATCAAGTCGCGCGTTTCGGGCTCCAGACGCTCCAGTTGCTGAGCTTCCGCAGGACGATCGGCTGGTAAGGCACCGTGGCGCCGAACCTGGTTCTCGCTCAAATCGCCAGAGAAGTACGCGCGCTGGTTAAGCAGCCATGCCAAAACATGCATGATGCGCGTTGTCGTCTTCAGGCCTTCTGTGGAGAGCGCCAGCCTGGTCAACGCGTCTTCGTCGGTGGTTAAGCCCGGTTCGGGACTGATCGCACCGCGCGCAAACACCGCGCGCACATCATCCGCCAAGACCAGCGCTTCGGTGTACAGGGCCTCAATAATGGGCTTGGAAAGAGATGTTGTGCGGTTCACGATTCGGCTCACTATGTGATCCATTAGCTAGGCCATGGATCGGGCGTTCGCCACCGCACTATGGTTACTATCCTCTCAATTTTGGCACGTCGTGCCTCGCTGGGACAGTTGCCAGCGTAAGCCTAATTGGCCTTACGCGATGATATCCGGGATCAGGGTATCTTCGATCACCGCGATCTGATCTTTG
>JBCDGN010000211.1:0-2386 GCA_038751255.1 Pseudomonadota bacterium | reverse complement strand
GGCCTACACGTTTCGGGCGCTCTCGATGAAGTACCTGTTGGTTGGCCGCGATACGGGGCAGTTTTTCGGCTCTCTCGCCATGGATGTGACCGAGAGCGGCTTCCCTGTTTGCAATGAGTTGATGGTGATGGCCAATGACGCCCAGCAGGCCGCGCGGCATCTGCAGAACATGCCGTCAACAGAGCGGATCAAGGCGCAGATGGTAGAGCAGATCGTGGGCGAGCGGACGATCCCGACGCGGCTGCAATTCTCTTTGTCTCAAAGGCTTTACTACGAAGAGCTGATGCGCGGGCATCTCTTCTGGGCGCGCAACGATCCGCAGGCGGTTTGGCTCGAGGGGGTGCAGCCTCGGGTGACCTATCTTGTGCATTGGGCAGTCTATGACAGTCAGACGAATTTGCCCACGGTGTACCTGCTGGAGCTTGAGGACAGCGGCGGCAATAAGGGGCTGCCCATCGACGGGCGGCGCTGGCCCGAGGTGCAGGCGCATCTGATGGGGCAGGCTTTGGGCGGGCTGAAGCTTTTGACGATTGCCAAGGGGTTTGACGAGGCGTTTGACGATCTGCATCCCAAGCGGCTTCGGCGGCTGCACTTGGGCCCGATGTATTCACACGCGTTCACGCAGCAAAGCGGCCCCATTCGGCAAGTTTTGGAAGAGGCAATGGCACCGGAAGGCCAAGACTGGGCGCTGGCCTGGACCGATGAGATCTTGGAAAGCGAACGCGTTGTGGAAGAAAAATCCGGCTGGTTCGGCACGGTGGAGCGCGAGGTGTTTGCACTGGATCCGTTCTCGGGGCGCGGGGCGGACACCGGCGTGACGCGCATGGTTCGCAGCTTGATTCTGCCCGAGCGGCCCTATCAGGTGCTGGCGGAGAAAGCGCCCTCGGGCTTTGCCAGTGTAGACAAATACGTGGTCGGCCAATCTGGTCGGGTGCTGCGATATTGAGAGGTCGGGCTGTGTGGTTTCAAGGACATGAAGCACGGGACTTAGCGCCATGAAAAGGCTGGCTTACCTTGGTTCGATGCTGCTGGCTGGCTGTACGACTCTGGAGCCTTTGGCCCCGTCCGCGGATCAAGTGGCGGAGCGATTTATGATTGTGGATGAGACCCCTCAGCAGACACAGAAATGGCTTTTGAACCGCGGTTTCAAGCAATTGCAGCGCAATGGATACGGCGGGATCTGGCCAAGGACCGGGCCGTGCTATCAGACCGAGAAAGGCCTCAGGTTCCGAGGGCAGACGGTGACGCGGGTGTGCTTTGCCGGTGATCAGGATCCGGCCGTGTTTGTACGTCAGACCAAGGGGATCTACTGGTCCGAGGTCTACCCGAGGGATCTGTCCTACAACGTGTACGCGCCGAGCGGATTGGGCGGGATATCTGATGAAACCGTGGAGATGCTGAAGCAATGAGCCTGACATCGGACCTTATGGAGCTGCGCGAAGACGACATCGTGAAGCATTACCCGGCCGCGAATGCCATGCTCGCCGGGTTTGATCACAGCCCGCGGATCGGGACAGCGAAAGAGGCGGCCAAGGAGGAGGCGTCTTCTGGCCTTGGCACACGGCGCCGGTTTCGCTCCACAACGCCTGGATTGGTGACGCGGCAGACCGCGCGGGCCGAGGGTGTGCATCTGATGGATACGGTTTTGGCGGCGGATGAGGATGATCCGTTGCCCTCGCCATTGCAATCTACCGTGCTTCATGCACTGCGTCGGGCGCTGTCGATCGGGCTTGCGGTGGGAGAGGCCTTTTCCGAGGCAACGGGGCTCGCTGATCTGCGCCGCGCGAATTTGGCCGGATCTCTGGATGCTGCGCGCAAGGGAGAGTTCACCGAGCTTCTGGCCGCTGAGGCATTGGCTGTTTCTCACGTTTTTGCAAACGCTTGCGCTTTTCTCCTCGCGTCGCATAGCTCTGAGGTGAGCGTCGATCTGGGCGAGGCCGAAGAAATGCTGACCGACAATGCCCAGCTTGCTTTGCACGGCGCGCTTTGGGAGCTGGAGCAGGATATTGCAGCGCTGGCGCCGGATGACGTGCGGCTGGTTGCTGTGGTGACGGGCTATGCCGAGGGTTTGATGGCCAAGATAGGCCTGCGCGCCGCCAATGCGGCACGGCTTGAGGCGTTCACCGGGGCCGCGTGGCGGGTGGAGGCGGATGACTTCACCATTCGTGGGTTTGAAGCGGTCACGGGCAAGCAATCGACCACGCTGACCATGAGCTTCAAAGAACCCCATCAGGTGGTGGGCAACCACATCGCCAAGTATCAGGCGCTGAAGCTTGCCAAGATGCTGATGGCCTATGATTTTGATCGCAAGCTCAACCCGTTTGAAGAGCTGGGTGGCTTCATCTTCACCTTCATGGGCGATGGCAAGCCGGGGACGGGGAAGACG
>JBCDGN010000210.1:0-2408 GCA_038751255.1 Pseudomonadota bacterium | reverse complement strand
GTCAAACTACGGTACAATTAGCTATATATAAAGTAAGCGTCCGGTCTGACTGCTCTGCCGAAGGTGCGCTAATGTCGGATAGTGTCCACTTAGCTAAGTGGACACTTAAGGGGCCGGGATGGCGAAGCGGCGCAAGCGCAGGAAGTGGAGCGATGACGAGAAGCGGATGATCTGTGCGCAGACTGTTTTTGCGGGTGTTTCGGTTGCCCAGGTGGCGCGGCGCTATGATCTAAATGCCAACCAGATTTTCAACTGGCTGAAAGATCCAAAGTTTGCGCCGAATGACCATCCCGAAGAAGACGAAGCCAAGTTTCTGCCGGTTGAAGTGATTGCGGAGCCTACGAGAGGAGAAGCAACACCCGAGACAGCGGGCTTGATCGAACTGGAATTGGCCAATGGTCATCGCCTACGGATCAGCGGCAGTTATGATCCAGATGCAGTCGCGCGCCTGGTGCGGCATCTCACATGATCCCGGTTCCGGCAAACACGAAGGTCTGGCTGGCAGCCGGTGTGACGGACATGCGCAAGGGGTACGCATCGCTGGCCGCCCAGGCTGAGAAGGTTCTGAAGCTCGATCCTTTTGTTGGACATCTGTTCGTGTTCCGGGGCCGTCGGGGTGATCTGGTTAAAATCATTTGGTGGGATGGTCAGGGTGCGTGCTTGTTCTCGAAGCGCCTTGAGCGCGGCAAGTTTGTGTGGCCAGCCACCAAGGAAGGCAAAGTGTCCCTCTCGCCTGCGCAACTGGCGATGCTTCTGGAGGGGATCGATTGGCGCACACCGGCCCGAACCTGGCGACCTTTGCGGGCAGGATAGGATTCCCTCAGTCTTTCCAATGATGTAAGCTCAGGCCATGGTGGCTGAAGCGATGACATTGCCAGAAGATTATGGGGAACTCAAAGAGTTCACGACCCAGCTTTTGGCAGAGATCAAAGCTCAAGCGATGCTCATTGAGAAGCTCCGTCATCAGGTCGCCGGACAAAAAGCTTGGCGCTACGGATCGACGTCGGAACAGACCAAACAGCTTATGTTGGCGCTTGAGGCGAGCGAGGTGGCCGAGGCGGCGATGACAGCCAAAATGAAGCTGCCACCAGATGAGCCAAAGGACAAACCAAAACGCCGTCCGATTCCGGATTACATTCCGCGTAACAACATCGAACTCTTGCCGCCCCAGGATCATTGCCAGTGCGGCGGCGCATTGCGCCAGATTGGTGAGGACGTAACCGAAGAACTTGAGTACGTGCCCGGGCGGTTCGTCGTGAACAAGATCACCCGCCCGCGTTTTGCCTGCAAACGGTGCGAGCAGTTTACCCAGGCTGTTCTGCCATCGCGCCCAATTGAGCGTGGTCGCCCTGGGCCGGGTTTACTGGCTCATGTGCTTGTCAGCAAATACGCAGACCATCTGCCGCTCTATCGCCAGAGCCAAATCTTCGAACGCGACGGGCTCGACCTCGACCGTTCCACTCTGGCGGATTGGGTCGGCAAGACCACCACGCTTCTGGCTCCGCTTGCGGATGCCATCGGCAAACATGTCTTGAAGGGCAAAGCCATCTTCACAGACGACACGCCCGTCAACATGCTCGCACCCGGCACGGGCAAGACCAAGACCGGGCGTCTTTGGGTCTATGCTCGCGATGAACGGCCATGGGGAAGCGATATGCCTCCCGCCGCTTGGTATCAGTTCTCTGAAGACAGGCGTGGCGCACACCCGAAGGATCATCTCAGCAAATACAAAGGCTGGATGCATGCTGATGGGTACGCCGGGTATGAAGAGCTTTATCGCGACCACGGCATCACAGAGGTCGCCTGCATGGCCCATATCAGACGTAAGTTCGTAGATGTGCATCGGTCACAGGGTTCCGCCATTGCAGAAGAAGCAATTCTGCGGATCAGCCAGCTCTACGCCATCGAGAAAGAGGCGCGCGGTTCGCCGCCAGATCAACGCGCCGCCATCCGGCAAGCCAAGGCTACACCTGCCTTCGATGACTTGCAGGAGTGGCTGGGCAAACAACTTACAACCATCTCGGGCAAGGCACCGCTCGCTCAGGCGATCCGCTACGCACTCACTCGCATGCGGCGGCTCAAGCCGTACCTCGCGAACGGCATTCTGGAACTGGACAACAACACGGCCGAACGCGCTATGCGGGCTATTGCTTTGGGCCGCAAAAACTACCTCTTCGTCGGATCACCCGCCGGTGGCCGCGCCGCTGCAGTGGCCTACACGCTGATCGAGACTGCAAAACTCAACCGCGTCGACCCACAGACCTGGCTCGCCGACACAATCGCCCGCATCCCCGACTACAAGATCACGAAAGTGCAGGAGTTGATGCCTTGGAACAACGATTAGAAAGGATTTTGACGTGCAACAGAGCCAAGATATTGGGCCGTTCGAAACGGGAAAAGCCTTCATC
>JBCDGN010000209.1:0-2449 GCA_038751255.1 Pseudomonadota bacterium | reverse complement strand
GTTTGGTGTGTTTCCCGCACTGTTCCAACATTGTCGGCGCGATCAATCCGGTCAAAGAGGTGGTTGAGGCCGTGCATGCCGCCGGTGCCTATGCCTGTGTCGACGGCGTCAGCTACGCCCCGCACGGCTTTCCCAATGTGGCCGAGCTTGGCGCGGATATCTATTTCTTCTCGTCCTACAAAACCTACGGGCCGCATCAAGGCATCATGGTGGTCCGGCGCGCCTTGGCCGAACGGTTGCCCAACCAGGGCCATTGGTTCAACGGGACCAGCTTGTCCAAGAAGTTCACCCCAGCGGGACCGGATCACGCGCAAGTGGCAGCCTGTGCCGGAATGGTCGACTATGTGGATGCACTGGCGCAGCATCACAGTATCGCAGGCGGTCCAGCAGAGCGTGCCGCAGGCGTGCATGATATGATGCGCGCGCACGAGACGGAGCTTTTGCAACCGCTTTTGGACTATGTTGCCGACAAAAATTCGGTGACGCTCATCGGACCACGAGATGCCGCCGTGAAAGCGCCGACCGTGGCGATTGACCTGCCCGGCCCGGGGGAGACCGCAGCGGCAGAGCTGGCCAAACACGGCATCATGACGGGCGGCGGAGATTTCTACGGGTCTCGACCGCTCAGAGCCATGGGTATCGATCTAGAAAAGGGCGTCCTGCGAGTGTCTTTTGTTCACTACACGACCAAAGCCGAGGTAGATCAATTGATTGGCGCTCTGGACGCCGAACTCTGACCTACTACATCGCTTCCCAATACAGGCGTGGTGAGGCGGTACATGAGCAAAAATTCCCCAGCAATCCTCTGGTTGCGTCGAGACCTGAGGTTGGGCGACCATCCCGCATTGATGGCGGCGCTCGAGGGCGGTGGGCCAGTGATACCGGTCTATATTCGAGATGCGCTGGTGGATGGCTTGGGTGCGGCGCCTAAATGGCGTTTAGGCCTTTCGATCGAGAACTATGCCGCCTCGCTGGAAGCGCTTGGAAGCAAGCTGGTGCTTAGGTCCGGCAACCCGGTTGACGTCCTCAAAGCCCTGATTGAAGAAACCGACGCCACGTCGGTTCACTGGCACCGGGCCTATGATCCCGAAAGCATCGCGCGCGACACAGAGGTGAAATCAGCGCTCAAAGACGCAGGCATTGAGGCCAAAAGCCATGCAGGCCATCTGCTCTTTGAGCCCTGGACCGTGCAAACCGGCTCTGGCGGGTTCTACAAAGTTTATTCGCCTATGTGGAAAGCCGTGCGCACCCGCGACGTGCCGGCACCTCTTGCCTCGCCATCCTCGCTCCCAACGCCTGACAGCTGGCCTCAGAGCGAGAGCCTGGACAGCTGGGCCCTTGGCAAAGCGATGAACCGGGGCGCGGAAGTCTGTCTGCCGTACCAGCGTGTTGGTGAGCGAAAGGCACTTGAGCGGCTGCATCACTTCACGCAAGAGATCATCGCGGGCTATGACACGCAGCGCGATTTTCCCGCCATCGACGGGACATCGGGTCTGTCAGAGAACCTGTCACTGGGTGAAATATCACCGCGGACCTGTTGGCATGCGGGGCAGCGCGCGTTGGCGGATGGAAAATCCGGCGCGGAAACATGGCTTAAAGAGCTGGTCTGGCGTGAGTTTGCCTACCACCTTGTCTACCATACGCCGCACATCACGTCTGAAAGCTGGCGCGAAGGCTGGGAAAAATTCCCTTGGTCCGAGGATGACAACAGCGCGAATGTGCTGGCCTGGAAGCAGGGCCGCACCGGGATTGCCTTCGTCGATGCTGCAATGCGAGAGATGTATGTGACCGGGCGCATGCACAACCGCGCCCGGATGATTGTGGGCAGTTATCTCACCAAACACATGATGACCCACTGGCGCATCGGCCAGAAATGGTTCGAAGAGTGCCTCACCGATTGGGATCCGGCCTCCAATGCGATGGGCTGGCAGTGGGTGGCCGGATCCGGGCCCGACGCCACGCCTTACTTTCGCGTGTTCAACCCCGATACCCAGCTCGACAAGTTTGATCGCGATGCCGCTTACCGACGTACATGGATTGCCGAAGGACATGGCGCCCCGACCGAATCTGCTCTGGCATTTTACGACGCGATCCCACGCTCTTGGGGTCTCTCGCCGCAGGACAGGGTGCCAGATCCCATCGTTGGATTATCAGAGGGCCGCACGCGTGCTCTTGAGGCCTACGCGGCGCGTGACTTCTGAGCTATTGAAGAAACCGCTGGACGCCCCAAAACAGTATGGCAAAGTAACAGCTTATGAGACAAGGAAGCCGAATGATCCTGACCGACACTGCGGGCCAAAAGAAACTGCCGCTTTACTTCAAAACATGCTTTGCGATCGCCAAACATATCGAAAGCGGCAGCATCGAGATTGAGCTTCCCGATGGGCGGATCTTCAGGGCGACAGGTGATGCGCCTGGACCTCATGCCAAGATCATCGTGCATGATGAC
>JBCDGN010000208.1:0-2488 GCA_038751255.1 Pseudomonadota bacterium | reverse complement strand
GCGTGCCTGGGGTGTGCCTCTCACCTGTTTCAAAAAGGCCGGCGCGCGTCCGAACGATCCGGACTTCCTGCTGCGCGATTCTAATGTGAACCAGCGGATTGCCGAGGCGTTTGAAGCCGAAGGTGCGGATGCGTGGTACAAGCCCGGCGCGAAAGAGCGTTTTTTGGGCAATGACCACAGCCCAGACGACTGGGAGAAGGTCGATGACATTCTTGATGTCTGGTTCGACAGTGGATCGACCCATGCCTTTGTCCTGCGCGACCGGGAGGATGGCAGCGAAGACGGGCTCGCCGATCTCTATCTCGAAGGCACTGACCAGCATCGGGGGTGGTTTCAGTCCTCGATGTTGCAGGCCTGCGGTACGATCGGGCGGGCGCCCTATCGCGGGGTGCTGACCCACGGTTTCACGCTGGATGAGAAGGGCGTCAAGATGTCCAAATCCTTGGGCAACACGATTGTGCCTGAGGAAGTCGTCAAACAATATGGTGCGGACATTCTGCGGCTTTGGGTTGCGCAGACCGATTACACCAATGACCAACGGATCGGGCCGGAAATCCTGAAGGGCACAGCGGACAGCTATCGTCGGTTGCGCAACACGATGCGCTTTATGCTGGGGGGTCTATCGCATTTCTCGGAAAGTGATCGGGTGGCGCCGAGCGAGATGCCGGAGCTGGAGCGTTGGGTGCTGCACCGGTTGGCCGAGTTGGATGTGCGTGTACGAGAAGGCTATGCGGCCTATGATTTCCAGGGCGTATTCCAGGCTTTGTTCAACTTTGCCACGGTGGAGCTTTCAGCGTTCTATTTCGACATCCGTAAGGATGTTCTTTATTGCGATGGCGATACGGCCCGCAGACGCGCGGCGCGGACGGTTTTGGATATCTTGTTCCATCGTCTGACGACGTGGCTTGCGCCCGTTCTTGTTTTCACAATGGAAGAGGTGTGGCTAGAGCGCTTCCAGGGGCAAGACAGCTCTGTTCATTTGGTGGATTTCCCTGAAACGCCGGCAGAGTGGCGTGATGATGCATTGGCTGCAAAGTGGGCTGATCTGCGCCGCGCGCGGCGCGTGGTGACGGCCGCCTTAGAGGTGCAGCGTGTCGACAAAGTGATCGGCGCATCCTTGGAAGCGGCCCCGGTGGTGCATGTGTCCGCCGCGCCTTTGTTGGAGGTTCTTTCCTCCGTGGATTTTGATGATATTTGCATCACATCCGCAGTGACCTTAACGGCAGAGGCCGCTCCTGCGGATGCGTTCACTTTGCCTGAGGTGCCGGGTGTGGCGGTGGTTTTTGAAAAGGCCGTCGGTGAGAAGTGTCTGCGATGCTGGAAGATTTCGCCAGATGTCGGGCAGCATAGTCATCCAGGCGTCTGCAAGCGGTGCAATGATGCGTTGGAAAACGCGGCTGGGTGAAACCCCACCTTGCGTTTCGTGTTTGGGCAAGGCGCGCGGTCTTTAAAGGCTGCTCGCTATGCGCCCGCTGGGCTTAGGGCACAGGCAAAACGTGCTTTACGTCCGTCCCGGTAGTAATCCTTCATTCCGGTGCGATCGTCGCCCAGGATGAGATCGTGATCAATCCATGTGAGGTCCATGTGCAGAGCATCGGCCATAAACCTCATGGTTCGCTTGGAAGGAATGCCCACGACTGTGTGGGTGACGCCGTCAACATCACTGACCGCGTTGAGCGGGTTCGACACGTCTTCTTTTAAGACCTGCACGATTGCGTTGTCGGCTTTGATAAACTCGCTGTCGATGACGATCAGTGTGGGTTTCAGTTGCGCAAGAAGTGAGAGCAGCCGAAAATGGTCCATGATGTGATAGAAAATTCCGTAAACTGCAATCACATCAAAGGTTTCCGCCGCGGCGATGCGGGATTCGACCTCTTTGTAGAGATCATTGCATAGAAGCGTCACGCGCGATTTGAAATCGGTGTTCGGGAAATGCGCGAAGCGGTCGATGAGTTCCTGACGCGCTTCGACGCCGATCACTTCGGTCGCGCCTGCATGTGCAAGCGCATAGGACCAGCGGCCATCATGGGCGGCAATATCAAGCACCCGCGCGCCGGAGATCTGATCGGCGAACGGCTCTATGATCAGTCGATGGCGCTGTGCAAGACGATGTATGGTGTTAGGTTTTTCTCCGTACGGCTCCAGACCATCCATGAAGTCGAAGACCTTGGTCATCCGCACAGCCTTTGGGCCTCACGACCATAAGCGGCATAAGCATCCCAGAACTTTTCATCTTGCGAGCGGTCGGATTGGCGAATTTCTTGGGCAAGTTGGGGTTTGTCATAGAACGCGATGGATTTTCGCTGATCAGATCGGCTTAGGGTTTTATCGGCGGCCGCTTGAATGCAGGTGCACAATTGCCTTGAGGCTTTCTTGCGGTTGGATTGAATACATGCCTTGCTGATCGGTCCAAAGGCCACCGGTGATGGCTTCACCACGAGCCTATCTGGCCCGTCTTGGCGTGCGTTTCCCCCGCAGCCGACCAATG
>JBCDGN010000207.1:0-2488 GCA_038751255.1 Pseudomonadota bacterium | reverse complement strand
GGGATGAACCGCCTGCTTTCTTATGTGCCATCTCGTCTCTCCTTAACCTTTGGCCAGCTCTTTGGCCTGTTCGATCCAGCCTTCACGCTCGATCCGGCCTTTGAACGACAGTTTCTCGTCCATAGCAGCCACGTCATCTTCCGTCCATGCCGCGACTTGAGCAAACGTAGTCACACCTGCGTCATGCAGCTTCTTCTCAAGCGCGGGACCAACACCCGACAGTTGCTTGAGATCATCGCCAGCTGCCTTGGCCTCTTTCTTGGGCGCCTCGGCTTTTGGCTCGGCTTTCTTTTCGGCCTTTTTGGCGGGTGCCTTTGCAGCCGCCGCGGCAACGGCAACGCCTGCCACAGAGCCCGCACCGATTGCCGCCTTGACGCCCGACTTGTCGCCACCCTTTTCAAGGATGTCCGTCACGCGCAGCACGGTGAGCTGCTGACGGTGGCCTTTGGTGCGCTGCGAGCCGTGCTTACGGCGGCGCTTGACGAAGTGGATGACCTTGTCGCCCTTGATCTGATCAACAACTTCGGCCTGGACAGCCGCGCCATCGACAAACGGCGCGCCGATGACAGGTGCATCACCACCCAGCATCAAAACGTCGTTGAATTGAACTTTTTCACCAGCATCAGCAGCAATCTTTTCAATCCGGAGCATATCGCCCGACTTGACCTTGTATTGCTTGCCGCCGGTCTTGAGGACCGCAAACATCGCGTCTTTCCTTTTCGCTTCCGCGTCCTTCGGTCCCCTGATGGGTGTTTGCGGGATGCCCCACCTCGGACGGCGTGCCCGTTCGGGCAATACCTAAATGGCCCTCTGCGGGCCTGAGAGCGCGCTTATCCCGGGATCGGGGTGCAAAGTCAAGAATAATTGGGGGTCTTCGGTATGGTTTGGTTTGGCAGACGCCAACGCGCGCTTAGCAGGCCGCGGGCTGGCGATCCTGAACCGGGGTCCAAGGTGCTTTATCGTTGGGTCACGCTGTCCAGTTGAGCGACGCGCGAGGCGCCCACATCGCCAGGCCATCGGGGCGGCCTGACGAGCGCACGGCGGCCTCCGGCCTTGATTCCGTGCGCAGGCTATTGAACGGTGAGCCAGACCAAAAAGAAGGTATCCAATGGCCTCCCACCCGTCCGACATCCGCCGCCTGAGCACACACACGTTCCGCAAAAGCCTTTTTGAACCGGCTTACGACAGCCCGGACATGATCTACGGCGTCTATGCGGGCAATCTTTACCCTTTGATCAACGACGACGACCTCGAAGAGAAATATTGGGTCTTGCGCCGCAAATGCGCGATTTTTGACGTGCCAGAGCGACCGATTGAAATCACGGGGCCAGATGCCTGTCGCTATCTGGAGCGCATCATGTGCCGTCCTCTGGCAGATCTGAAGATAGGCCGCGGGCGCTATGCCATCGCCTGCACGCATGAGGGCGGCGTGTTCATGGACGGCGTTGTCTTCCACCTGTCCGAAAACCGCTACTGGTACGTGCAGGCCGATGGCGAGATGGACGCCTGGTTTGCCGCCCATATCGACGGCTTCGATGTGACAGTCACTGACCCCAGCGCGCGCGTTTTGCAGATCCAAGGGCCCACTTCTTTCAAGGTGATGGAGGCCGCCTCTGACGGCGCGATCACGTGGGATATGAAGTACTTTCACGCGGGCTTTGTCTCGCTGGGTGGGCAAGAGGTCTATGTCTCGCGCACCGGCTGGACGGGCGAATTGGGATATGAGGTCTATACGCAGGCCGGGACCGATCACATGCGGCTTTGGAACCACTTGATGGACGCAGGCGCGCCCCATGGCATGGAGTTTGCCACCGCTGATCCGATGGAAACACGCCGAATTGAGGCGGGTATCCTGGACAATCTCGTCGATATGGATGCCACGATGACCCCGTTTGCGGCCGGTCTCGGGGCGTTTGTGAACCTGGATCATCCCGGCTTCATAGGCCGTGAGGCTCTGCTGGGCGCCAATCAGGATGTCGCGCTCTATGGTCTCACTTGTGAGGCCCATCCATTGCCGGGTGCGCAGGTCACGCGGGGCGATCACGCCGTGGGCCGCATCACCAATGGCGCCTGGTCACTCACGCTGAAATGCGGTGTGGGCTATGTGCGCTTTGACACAGCTCACAACTGGATCGGGCAGTCTTTGCAGCTCATTCAGCCGGATGGCACGGCAATGCCCTGCGAGATCTGCGCCCTGCCCTTCTTTGACGCGGAGAAACGCCTCGCGCGGGGCCTGACCTTCGAGCTTTGAGCGCCCAAAGGCCGCGCTCACGCTCAGTTGACCTTGCTTTATCTTACGTAAACAAGAAAGTTACGTAACGTACAGGGTACGTCAACCGCAAAACCTGTTGTATCCAGTGCCCAACACGCACAGCTGATTGCTACGTTAGCACGGAGGAGCTGATCGATGACAAACGACACCATGACCATTCGGCACATGTGCGACGCCTTTGATGTCACACCGCGCACATTGCGTTTCTATGAGGCC
>JBCDGN010000206.1:0-2501 GCA_038751255.1 Pseudomonadota bacterium | reverse complement strand
GGGCGATCTCGCATATTCTGGGCACGGGCACCAATCACCCAATGGCGCTGCCGATTGGGGTGCTGCCCTCAACGGGCTGGGCTTTCTGGATCGCATTGCTGGGGCTTGGACTGACCGCCTATGCCCTGTTCCGCGCCGTGCGAAGTGGTGGCTTCGGGCGACAGCAAGTGGGTGCCTCGCTGGGCATCACGATCACGCTGCTCGCGTCGCTCAGCATCTTCGTTTTCATTCTCTCGCTGGGCCTGGGACCCTTCTAACGTGACAACACCTTTCGACATTACCACCGCCGAATATACGCGCTTCACCTTTGCGCGACAGGACCGCATTCTGACGGCCGCTATCACATCCGATCACCCAGTCAATGGCGTCGATGCGGCCATGCATGAAGAGCTCGGTCGTGTCTTCACAGATCTGCAGCGCGACAGCGACAGCGATATTATCATCCTGACCGGCAAGGGCCGTGCGTTTTGCGCGGGCGGGGATTTTGACTGGTTTGACGAGCAAATCTCGGACCCGAGCAAGTTTCGCGACATTGCCTGGGAAGCCAAGCGGATCGTGACGTCGATCCTGGACATGGAAAAACCGATCATCTGCCGCCTCAATGGCGCCGCGGCCGGGCTTGGCGCCACGATCGCGCTGCTCTGCGATATGATCGTCGCTGACGAAACCGCCCGGATTGGCGACCCGCATGTCAAAGTCGGTCTGGTGGCCGGGGATGGGGGCGCGGTGATCTGGCCGCAACTCATTGGCTTTGCCAAGGCCAAGGAGCTCTTGATGACCGGCGACCTTCTGACGGCGAAAGAAGCTCAGGATCTCGGCCTGATCAATTATGCCGTCCCGGCCGATCAGCTGGATGCAAAAGTGGCCGAACTCATCGCCAAGCTGCAGGGCAACCCGAAATGGGCGGTCCGCTGGACCAAGACGGTGACCAATATCCCCTTGCGCGCGCTCGCAGCGCAAATGATGGATGCCAGTGTCGGCTGGGAAAGCGTGTCCAACTATATGGACGACCGTAAGGAAGCGGTTGATGCGTTCCGCGAGAAACGCAAGCCCAACCTGACCGGTGAGTAGTTTGCATGCGCTGACGGGGATTCTCGTTACGTTGGTTTTGCTGGCTCTTCAGTCAGGATCTGCGGCTGCAGATTTATGCTCGAAGCAAAAGCAGCTACGCCTTTTGAAGGCGGGAGCGGTTCCAATTCGCTATGAGCAAATTGTACCGAACTATGCGGATCGATCTGTTTTGCCAGTTCTTATCCGAAAGATCGAAAAGTGGGGTTGTATGCCGGACGGCCACAGTTTTCTTTTCGTGATTGATACGCAGTACCCGGGGCTTCTTATCCCACAGCATATGCGACTCTTATACCCTGACGAAATGTCCTTGATATTGCAGTATCAATTCGACGATATTCGCGTGGGAAATACGGCCTTCATGGCGCAATTGTGGTTCGATGGCGAAGCCACGTTGGTGATCGTCCCATATGAAAGCATTTCAAGATTTGTAGATGAGGCAGCAGAGGTAGACATCGTCTTTTGAGCGCCAATCTGGCTAATGCAGACACGCGGCCCCGAAAGGCCGCGCGCTGCTGGGAGGAAGCTGCCTTAGCTCTTGATCCGAACGCCGTCTTGCGCGGCAATTTCGATCACATCAGGGGCCGCCAGGCTTTCAACCACATCCGCCACCATAGCGGTTTGGCAAGCCCGCCGTGCAGAGGTGCGGGCGGCGATAAAGTGGCTACCCGAGTCCGTTTTGCAGGCTGCCCAGGCCTGTTTGCGAATGCTCTCATAGATTTCCACCGCCGGCGCATCGAGGTCGATCTGGATTTCAACCGTTTCTGCTTCAGTGGCGAAAGCCGGCGCGAAAGCAATCGCGGCAAGGCTGGCAAAGGCGGTGATAAGGGTTTTGGGAGGACGCATGATTGAGTTTCCTTTTTTCTGGTTCACAACCTCACTGGCTGTGAGCTGAAACAACCCGATCTTGCCGCTCAAGGCTCCGCAATCGCGAAAATGCGCGTGCTTTTTCAAATCTGCGAACGCTTTTTCAGAACTGAGAAGGGTTTGACCTTTGGCGATTTGTCGCCTATCTCCCTGGCGCTCGTGGTGATTTGGCCGGTCGGCTTGCAGCCACGTTAAACAAGTCGCTAAAAGGCCGTGCGGAACTGACCGAAACGTCCCTTGTCCGCCTTCCTGATAGCGAGAAGATCTGTACGGAGAGGCATATGCCGATCAAAATTCCGGATTCCCTGCCCGCGCGCGAAACGCTCGCTAAGGAAGGTGTCGCCGTCCTGTCGGATTCTGACGCCATTCGACAAGACATTCGTCCGCTTCAGATCGGCTTGCTGAATCTGATGCCGAACAAGATCCGCACCGAAACCCAGATTGCGCGCCTGATCGGCGCCAGCCCGCTGCAAATCGAAATGACCCTGATCATGGTCGGCGGGCATACGCCGAAAAATACCAGCCAGGAGCATTTGATCAGCTTCTATCAAAACTGGGACGCGGTG
>JBCDGN010000205.1:0-2527 GCA_038751255.1 Pseudomonadota bacterium | reverse complement strand
CTATTGCGGCATCCTCAGCATCGGCCACATGGCGTTTTTCGGGATCGGCGGCTACGCCATCGGCATGTGGCTGATGTATGCGCGCACCGAAATCATCGTGGTCCAAAGCCTCGCAGCCGCCCCCCTGCCCCCAACCCCGCAAGAGATATCTGATGGCATTGCCGCGCAGATCTTTGGCGTGGTGGGCGCATCTGAGTTCCCGCCGATCTGGGCCTTTGCGCATTCTCTTCCCCTGCAACTGGCGGCTGTGGTGCTGGTGCCGGGTCTCATCGCACTCATTTTCGGCTGGCTCGCCTTCCGCAGCCGCGTCACGGGCGTCTATCTCTCCATCCTGACCCAAGCCATGACGCTGGCCCTGTCGCTCTATCTTTTCCAAAACGACAGCGGCCTGCGCGGCAATAACGGCCTTTCGGGCCTGCAAAACCTGCCGGGATTGGATGACGTGCCACAATCCACCGTCTCCATGTGGTTCTTCTGGGCATCAGCGGCGGCACTCGGCACGGGCTACCTGCTCTGCGCCTGGATCGTCTCGGGCAAATTCGGCTCTGTCATCCGCGCCATCCGAGATGATGAAGCCCGCGTGAGGTTCCTCGGCTACTCGGTTGAGGCCTATAAGCTTTTCATCTTCACCTTCACCGCGATCATAGCAGGGCTCGCCGGCGCGCTCTATTATCCGCAAGCCGGCATCGTGAACCCAGCCGAGATTGCACCCATCGCATCGATCTACCTCGCCGTTTGGGTGGCCATCGGCGGACGCGGACGGCTCTATGGTGCTGTCATTGGCGCGGCCTTTGTCTCGCTTCTGTCCACTTGGTTCACGGGCGGTCAAGCGCCCGACATCAACCTGGGCTTTTACACGATTGAATGGGTCGATTGGTGGATCGTCCTTCTGGGCCTCTCCTTCGTCGCGGTCACACTCTTTGCGCCCCGTGGCATTGGCGGGCTCTTTGATCTGATCACCGAGCGCCGCGCACCCGATCGCAAAGGCGCCCCACTGGGACCGGATCAGGGTGCATTGCAGGAAAAGGAGGCCGACAAATGAGCACGCTTCTCGAAGTGTCCGGAGTCTCCGTCTCCTTTGACGGGTTCAAGGCCATCAACAACCTGACCTTCGCGATTGGCGAGGCCGAAATGCGCGCCGTGATCGGCCCCAATGGCGCGGGCAAGACCACATTCATGGACATCGTGACCGGCAAAACCAAACCAGACGAGGGCCGGGTGCTTTGGGGCGACAAGTCGGTGTCTCTTTTGTCCATGAGCGAAAGCCAGATCGCCCAGGCAGGTGTCGGGCGAAAATTCCAACGCCCTACCGTGTTTGAAGATCAAACTGTGGCCGACAACCTGATGCTCGCGCTGAAAAAATCGCGTGGGCCGCTCTCGGTGCTGCGGTTCAAACCATCAGCCAGCGATATGGAGCGTGTCACGGAACTGGCCGAAGAGATTGGGCTCTTGCCCGCGCTCGATCGCAAATCAGGCGAGCTCAGCCACGGGCAAAAGCAATGGCTGGAGATTGGAATGCTCCTCGCGCAAGACCCGCGCCTTTTGCTGGTGGATGAGCCTGCAGCAGGCATGACGGTGGCCGAACGGGAACACACCACGGATATCCTAGTGAAGGCTGCCGAAACCCGCGCTGTTGTCGTCGTCGAACATGACATGGAATTCGTGCGGAGACTGGGATGCAAGGTGACCGTGCTGCATGAAGGCTCCGTGCTGGCTGAAGGGTCCATCGATCACGTCACATCGGATGAAAAAGTCATTGAGGTGTATCTTGGCCGCTAATCTGATCGAGGTTGAAAATCTGGCGCTGCATTACGGCGGCAGCCAGATCCTGAGCGACATCTCTTTGCAGGTGGATCGCGGCGAGGTGCTCTGCGTGATGGGCACCAATGGCGTGGGCAAGACCAGCCTTCTGAAGGCCCTATCCGGCACGCATCCCTATAGTGACGGGCAAGTGACGCTGGATGGCGAGACGATGGGCAAGGCAAGTGCGCATGTGTTGGCGCAAAAGGGCGTCGCTTACGTGCCTCAGGGCCGTGAAATCTTCCCCTTCCTGACAGTAAAGGAGAACCTGGAAACTGGGTTTGCCTGCCTGCCCCGCGAAGAGCGGCATGTGCCCGATGAGATCTTTGAGCTCTTCCCGATCCTCAAAGATTTTCTCTCCCGGCGCGGGGGCGATCTATCTGGCGGCCAGCAGCAGCAGCTGGCAATTGCCCGCGCGCTTGTCACCAAGCCCAAGCTTTTGCTTCTCGACGAACCCACAGAGGGCATTCAGCCCAACATCATCAAACAAATTGGAGAGGTGATCCGGTCCCTGCGTAAGAAAGGCGATCTGGCGATCGTGCTGGTCGAACAGTATTTTGATTTTGCCGCCGCTCTTGGGGATCGCTTTCTTGTCTTGGAGCGAGGCCGAACCAAGCTCAGCGGATATGCCAAAGACGTGGACGTCGCCGATCTCAAAGCAGCCGTTTCGGTGTAGAAGCCCCTTAAGACAACCCATCCGGACGCAGCTTCGGCGGATCGGCCTGCT
>JBCDGN010000204.1:0-2648 GCA_038751255.1 Pseudomonadota bacterium | reverse complement strand
CGCAAAGGCGATCGGGCTTGCGACACCCGGCATACCGCCAACGTTCACGCCAAAGAGGCCCGTGATAAAGCCAAGCGGCAGGAAGATGGCTGAGATGATCGCCAAGACGAAAAGCCTCTGGTTCATCTCCTCTCCCCGCCGTTCGGCGATCTGGTCTTGAACCAGTTGGGCTCGATCGCGCGCGGCTTCGAGGTCTTCGGTCACACGGGCGAGCGCATCCAGCACTTCTTTGGTATCTCGCCGGTCTTCATTGCTAAGCGGGCCTGTTTGGTCCTGCGCGAGCGCCTGCAGCGCGTCCTTTTGGGGAGCCATGTATCGTCGAATGGCAACGGCCTGCCGCCTGAGTTTGGCGAGGTCGGTTTTCAGGATTTGCGTATCCCCTTCCAGTAAGCGCTCCTCGAGGGCATCGACACCATCACCCAGGTTGGAAACGACGCCATCCAGCCTCTGGGTGAGCCTGTCGGCGAGGAAGGTAACAAGGCCCCCCGATGAGGTTGGCGCGGTTCCGGCCTCGAATGCTTTGGCGAGGTCCTCAGCTGCGCGGATACGATAGGCCCTGAGGCTCATAACAAGGCGGGGTGTGACCCAGATGCGCAGTGCGATCATCGTGTCGCTTTGGGGGCCGGGATTGAGATTGACGCCGCGCAGGTTCACCAGCCAGCCATCGCCGAAGCGCAAGGCGCGGGGCCGCGTGTCCTCGCGAAACAAAGCGTCGAGGATGTCTGGATCAACACCTGAAGTGCTTTCTGCCCAGGGTTTTACCTCGGTCTTGAGACGGTCAAGATGAATCCAACGCATACCGTCGCTGGGCTCTGCTGGGCCCGCGCGCAATGCCTCCCAAGTCAGCGGTCGAATGTTTCCGCCATCCACGTCAAACCCGAATATCAAGGGGCTGCCTTCAGCAGTCTCCTCGGTCATTTCTGCGCGCTCACATTGCCAAGTTTCATCCCGCGCGTGTAAGCCCAAGCCAGACTGTTGACCAGAGGGCCCCACGTGTACCTTTTCCTGCGCACAGCGCTTTTTGCTTTGATGTTAGGCATTTTTTCTGCCGTCGCTGTGGCCCAGGGGAGCGATCTTCAAGGCGAAATCGATACGCGCACCGAAGCGATCACTGCGTCTGCCAACGCGCTGACGGAAGACGATACGGACTTGCTGGCCTTGCGTGAGGCTTTGTTCAGCGCCCGCCGGGACGCCCTGCGGACAGCCGAAACCCTGAGCGAACGGCTCAGACAAACCGAATCGGACCTCGAGCTTCTGGGCGAACCGATTGAGGGCGAAGCGGCAGGCGTGTCGCAAAGACGTGAAGCCCTGAAGGAGAGGCGCGGGGCACTGACGGCGCAAATCAGCCAGTCCGAGCTGAATGCAGAGGAGGCGGATCGGCTCCTTGGCGAGATTGCCGAGCTGCGTTTTGAGCAACTTTACGCGGGCCTGTCTGATCGGTCCGCCTCGCCAGTACTGCCAAGCCAGTTGGCAAGTGCGGGAGTAGGGACAGTTTCCGTTGTTTCGGCCCTTCAGAGTGGGGCGCGGTCATGGTTTGCGGCGCGCCAGGCCGAAGGAACACTTTTTGCCCAGCTCGCTCTTTTGGCGGCGGGGCTGGTCTTCGCACTCTTGATGGCGATCCCTGTCAGACGTTGGATCGCGCGCCAGGTGACGACCCGGATCGAAGCCCAGGAACCGCTCCAATCCCGTCGCGTGCTTGCAGCAGCGAGTAAGGCAGTGTCGCGCTCCGCCCCCGCTTTGTTGGGTGGGCTTGGGCTGTACCAGACCATCCTTTTGGTTGGCCTGGTTGAAGAGCAGGGCGCGCCCGTCCTGCGACTGCTCTGGATCGGGCTCGTGACAGTGATCCTTACAGACGGAACGGTCACCGCGGTGTTTTCACCCCGCAATCGGAACTGGCGCTTGTTCTCGATCTCCGATGGCGGTGCGCGGTGGATCAGGGGTCTTGCTACGCTGATCGCGTTTGTCATTCTGTGCGACCTTGTCCTGCTCCAACTTCTAAGGACGATCGGGACAGACGTATCGGCAGAGTTGGCGGTGCAGGGGCTGTCAGCGATCCTGATCGGGGCACTTTTCATTGCAATCACGCGGGGATGGGCTTGGAGGGAGACAGAACCGGTTGGCGCGGATGACGGCACTGTCACGCAAACCCGAAAAACCCAGCGTCTCCCATTGGTCGGATTGCTTGTCGGTGGAGGCCTCATTGTTGCTGCCCTGGTCGGCTACGTGGCTGCTGCACACTTCCTGGCCACACGCATTGCCTTTGCCGTAGGCGTGATCGGGATTGCCGTGGCCTTGCGTGCCCTGCTGCGTGAGGGGGTCCGCCTGCTGGACAGCCGTTTCCGGTCTTCAATTTCCGAGGAGAGTGACGACAGCGAGCGCATGGTCTTCTTCTGGATCGGCTTCCTGCTCGATGCCTTGGTCATTGCGGTTGTCCTGCCAGCGCTCTTCCTGCTGTTCGGGGCAGATTGGGCAGACGTGCGTGCGGTGATCGGCGATGCCCTTTTCGGCTTCCAGATCGGATCCGTGCGAATATCGATCCTGCAAATCTTCACAGCCATAGCCGTCTTCGCAGGGGTCCTGGCGGCGACGCGCTTTGTCCAGCGTACAGCAGACAAGCGCGTCTTCCCTCGCACGCGAATGGATGTCGG
>JBCDGN010000203.1:0-2689 GCA_038751255.1 Pseudomonadota bacterium | reverse complement strand
TGGAAAATCGCGCGGAAAAGCGCATGGGCGACGTGATTTGTCAAGCAATAGCGGCCAGCCAAACACAAACGGTTCGACAGACACCGATTCGTCGGCTAAGCGCGGCAATTGATGTACGAAACGATTACAACCACTGAGCGGTTGCGTGAGCTGTGCGACAGCTTTGCCACAAAGCCGCATATCACCATCGACACTGAATTTGTTCGCGAGACGACGTTCTGGCCGGACTTATGTTTGGTGCAGGTCGCGTGCGATGAAAATGTCGTCCTTATTGACCCTCTTGCGAATGGGATTGATCTGCGGCCGCTGTTTGATTTGCTTGCCAATGAAAGTGTGCTGAAGGTTTTACACGCTGCGCGGCAGGATGTTGAGATATTTTTACATCTAGCAGGCGCTGTGCCGAAGCCGATTTTTGACACCCAAGTGGCCGCGATGGTTTGTGGCTATGGCGACTCAATTGCCTATGACGCGCTGGCCAAACGCATCGCCAATGTGCACATCGACAAGTCTTCTCGCTTTACGAATTGGAAGCTGCGTCCGCTGACTGAAAAACAGTTGGACTACGCGGCGGCAGACGTGACCCATCTGCGTGATATCTACGCGCATCTTCAGGCGACGCTCGATGAAAACGGTCGCGGGCATTGGCTGCAGGAAGAGTTGGCGGTTCTCACCTCGTCCGAGACCTATGACATCAAACCCGCCGACGCTTGGAAACGGCTTAAGCTGCGCGCGCGGCGGCCATCCGAATTTGAAATCACGAAGCGCATCGCGGAATGGCGCGAAACCGAGGCGCGGACGAAAAACACCCCACGCAATCGGGTCCTCAAAGATGATGCGATCTATGAGGTGGCCCAGCAGCAGCCAGATGATGAGCGCGCACTGGGTAGACTACGCACGATCTACAAGGGCGTAGAGCGGTCAGCGGTGGGCAAGGCGTTGCTGCAAATTGTGGCCGATGTGAAGGCGATGGATCGCGATGATCTGCCGACAGTGCCGCGCCCGTCAGCCTCACCAGAAGGTACGGGCGCTGCGGTTGATTTGCTCAAAGTGCTGTTGAAGCTCACTGCCGAAGAACACGACGTGGCGCAGAAGATCATCGCCAATGCAGAGCAACTTGAAAAAATCGCGGTGCACGGTGCAGATGCGGACGTGGCTGCCATGAAAGGTTGGCGACGTGATGTGTTTGGCGACCGCGCATTGTCTATGCTCAACGGTGAGATCGCGTTGGCCTTTGATCAGCGAAAGATCACAACGATCAATCGCCCATAGCCAAAATCTTGATATCGCGACCGCTGACCTTGGCCAGTTGATTAACGCGGCCTGATGGTCGCTCACCGAGCAAATGCGAGAGTTCTGAGGGCACCTGCAAAATCATCGTGCCGTCTTCGGCTTGGGCCCAAGTGAGTTTGTCGATGATCCCAGGCATGGCTGCTGTAAAGAGATACGCCACCCGTAAGAACGCGCCCAACAGCTTCGCCCGCTCCCAAATGCGGTCATCGGTGAGTTTGCGGATTTCCGGCGCGAGCGATGGGTTTTTCAGACCTTCATATCGGAAGTAGTTTGCGAGCGCGATGAACGCCCTACCCTGATGATCCACCTGCACAAAGCTGGAATAGGCAATGATCGCGAGTGATTGGGTTGAACGATAATCGGGATGTGCGCGCCATCCGATGTCAGCCAAGCGGCATGCTGCCAAACGGTAGCGCGCCTCGTTTTCAGTTTCATCGATTCCAAACGCTTCAAACGAGCGCGTTGTCCATTCGCCCAGTTCGCGCGCATGCTGGGGTGAGCGCGCGCGGAGAACAGCTAACTCATCCGCCGCTTCCATGAGCCCGTCTTTCGCGCGCACATCGTCTGGCAATTGCGCATAGAGGAAACCTTCGCGCACACCGAGGGCTGAAAAGAACACCGATCGCGGCTTCATCGCGTCGAGCAACTCGGCCATCACAGTCGCCCCATAGGGCAGCAACGCTCGCCGCGAGCCAGAGACGAGATGGATGCCCTTCACGTCATCCATGTCGGCCTTTGCAAGCTTGCGGCAGAACTTGACCATCTCGTCAGCGTCGACCCGATAGGCGTGGGTGACGCGCAGCGGATATTTTTCCGCTTCCATGTGGAGCTTCGCGATATTGCGCCATGTGCCGCCGACGGCGAAGAAGTCGCGATTGCGACCGAGATCCACAATCTCTTCTCCCTCAAGGTCCTTTTTGGCGATGTCAGCCGCTTTGCTCAGCGAACCATCGGCCCGCTCTTGGAGTCGAATGCCGCCAAGCTTGAACGTTTTGCCGTCGCCGATTGCGCCTTGGTGCACATCCACCAGTTCGAGGCTACCGCCCCCCATGTCCCCAGCTATACCGTTCGGCTCTTTGAATGCGGATAGGATTCCTTCGGCGGAGTAGCGCGCCTCGTCTTTGCCGCTCAGAATGTTGATGGGTTTTTGGAGGATCGCTTCTGCGGCCTCAACAAATGCGGGGCCGTTGGCCGCTTCGCGGGCTGCCGCTGTGGCCAGCACAAAAATCTCATCGACAGCAGCTTGATCGCAGAGCGCCCGATAGCGCTTGAGTGCGCCCAGTGCGCTTTCGACCGCGTCTTCATCCATACGGCCCGTCGAAGCGATGCCGCGACCCAATCCGCAGGAGACTTTTTCGTTGAATAACGTGGCAGGCGAACGAACTTGGCCTTCATAGAT
>JBCDGN010000202.1:0-2704 GCA_038751255.1 Pseudomonadota bacterium | reverse complement strand
AGGGAAAGACGATCGAGCGATTGACGGTCAGCCGTTATGGGCTCGCTGGACTGTTTGAACCATCTTGGGATCCAGCTGAACAGCCCGACCAGTGGCAGGCTGTGGCGGACATCGTTGCGCAGCGTGATCCAAAGCGCATCGCGATCAACGTCTCCGAAACGACGCGCTTTGCCGACGGAATGACCAAAAGCCAGTACGACGCGATGATGGGCAAGCTCTTATCCGCCTATCGCAAGCGCGTCGTCTCAGGTGAAACGCTGAGCACAAGGTGGCTCGAAACGCGCATCGCGTCCGAACTCGCGCTTTACCCGGGCATCGTCGCCACGGCGCATTCGCTCATTGCAACCGCCCTTTCGAATGAAGTCATCACGCCCGGTGTCACGACCTGCGCCGACGTGCAGTGGTGGTATCGCGAACGGCTCAAAGAGCTGGGCCTAAAGCCTTGGTTTCATCCTAGCTTTGGCCTTCAGCGCGAGGGCGAGGAGGGCATCCTTGATGGAGACACCATCATTGAGCCCGGGGACTTGGTATGGACCGACTTCGGCATCACCTATCTGCGCCTTAACACCGATACACAGCATCTGGCTTACGTCCTTAAACCCGGCGAGACAGAAGTCCCGGTCGGACTTCAAGCAGGACTCGCCAACTCAAACCGAGTGCAGGATATTCTCACGGAGAGTTTTGAAATCGGGCTTTCTGGAAACGAAGTTCTGGCAAAGGCGCGCGCGCAAGCGATCGCCGAAGGCCTTGACCCTTCGATCTACACTCACCCGCTTGGTCTTCATGGGCATGGCGCCGGGCCATCCATCGGGTTTTGGGACAATCAGGCAGCCGACCCGCGTGGGGAAGACAAAGTGCGCGCGAACACGGCTTGGGCCATCGAATTGACCAGCTATACGAGCGTCCCTGAATGGGGTGGCCAACGCGTCGACTTCCGCACCGAAGAGGACGCCTTCTTTGATGGTGAGAACGTGCGTTATCTTGATGGGCGGCAGACGCAAATCACCGTGATTGGGGGAGAGTAATCATGGGAGGCGCTCGCCTCAGCGACGGGAGCGCCGGAGATGTGGATTATGGCGAGATAGGCTCAAGCTACAGCCGCTACCGCCAGCCCGATCCAACCATAGAAGCGCAAATTCATCGTGCCTTAGGCCATGCCAAAACCGTTCTCAACGTGGGCGCGGGCGCAGGCTCCTACGAGCCAACCGACCGAGAAGTCACGGCGGTCGAGCCATCGGCCTCTATGCGCGCCCAGCGCCCTGCCCATTTAGGCCAAGCCATTGACGCGGTTGCCGAAGATCTTCCGTTTGAGGACGAAAGCTTCGATGCGTCCATGGCGAGCGTGACCATCCATCAGTGGTCGGACATGGAGAAAGGCCTCTCGGAAATGCGGCGTGTGACGCGCGGCCCGGTTGTGCTTTTGGTGTGCGATCCCGCGCGCATGCACGATTACTGGCTGAATGATTACATCCCTGAAGTGCGTGAAAACGAAGCGCGCCGGTTCCCTCCGCTGGCATGCATTACTAAGGCGCTTGGAGGAAATGTCTTAGTCGAAAGCGTCCCGGTGCCGCTGGATTGCCGCGACGGCTTTAACGAAGCCTATTATGGCCGGCCCGAGATGTTCCTCGACGCAAACGCACGGCTGGCCTGCTCAAGCTGGAGCCTTGTCCCCCAGGCGGCTGTGGAGCGCTTTGTCACCGCCTTGTCCGCGGACCTTGATAGCGGCGCGTGGGATGAGAAATACGGCCATTGGCGTACCGAGCCATTCTTTGAGGGCCCCTTGCGCCTGGTTATCGGAACGCGCAGCTAGCGCTACTACGCCCCATCTCAATCCCTATTTCAGCCGCTCGTATCAGCTTGCGCCATCTTCGAAGCGATACCGGTGCAGCTTAGAAAAGCGATCCCGGCAAACAGCATATTGATCCCCACCATGACCCCGACCAGCGAAAGCGATACACCGCTGGTGAGCCCGAACAAGGCGTAGAGACCGAGCGCCAGCGACAGGAGGCCTGAGGCGAGGAACAATCCCCACGATCGCTCTGGCCTGATCTTGAGAGCGAGCGCTATACGCACCGCGCCATCCGCGATGAAATTGACGCCAAGGATAATCGTAACTGCGAACATTCCCGCTAGTGGATCGGTCAGCAAGAAGAACCCGCCCACCAAATAAACCACCGCGAACAACAGCTGGAAGCCAAACCCGCCCCACTCTTTCGCCCGAAACGCATGGATCAAAGCCAGCACACCGCCGGTAAGCATGGCGGCGCCAACCAGCAGGCTAATCGAGAGTGTAACGAAGTAAGGGAAGAGAAGCGCGCCGATCCCGGTGAGTGCGAACAGAACGCCCAGTGCGATAAACCATCCACGCAAGGTGCCTGTCTCAGGCACGGCCATTGTTTCGCTCGACATAAAAACCCTCAATCCCGTGTAACTCCGACACGCAACTATAAAGGCAACAGCACCTAAAGCGAGTGATTCCGCGCAGTTGCGCTGCGGTTCAGCTCGTCCCAGTGCTCTCGTATCCGAGCCGCAGATAGGCCGCCATCGCGGCCTTCAGAAACGCCTCGGCATCATCGTGGCTAAAGAGAATCCCGATATCATCGAAATTGAGGAACAGCCGATCTCCATCACCCGCAAAGCCTGTGGTGCCAACGCTGATCGTTGCTTCTCCCTCAAGCTTGGCAAAGTCTTTGACAACGCGTTT
>JBCDGN010000201.1:0-2779 GCA_038751255.1 Pseudomonadota bacterium | reverse complement strand
GCGATGAGATGCGGTGCATGACTGGTGACCGCGCAGACCAGATCGTGATGGGCGGCGTCGTCCATCCGGTTGATCTGAGCCCCCATGCCTTGCCACAGCGCCTCAAGGCGTTCGACGGCGTGCGGGTCGCTGTCGGGCATCGGCACGACCAGGCAAAACTTCCCGTCGAAAAGCTCGGCAAATCCAGAGGTCGGGCCGGAATGCTCGGTCCCTGCCATGGGGTGGGCTGGAACGAAATGCACGCCCTGAGGCAGGTGGGGCGCCACGGCGTCAATCACCGCGCGCTTGACCGATCCCACATCTGTGACCGTCGCACCGGGTGCAAGCGCAGGTGCGATCTCTTTGGCAACGGCCTCCATCGCACCGACCGGCACGCACAGAACGATCAGATCGGCACCCTCGACAGCCTCTTTGGCCGTCTCGCAGACACGATCACACAGGCCAATCTCTCGGGCCTTTGCACGGGTTTCAGCAGAACGCGCATACCCTGTCACCTCGCCAACCAAGTTGCCGCGTTTCATCGCCCAAAACATCGATGACGCAATGAGGCCCAGGCCGATCAAGGCCACACGTTCGTATCTTTTGGTCATGTCGCGCCTGCCTTGAATTGGCCGATAGCATGAGCCACGCGGCGACAGGATGGCTCATCCCCGACCGTGATACGCAGGCAATTGGGCAGGTTGTAGCCCGCCACTTTGCGCACCAGAAGGCCTTGGGTCTGCAAATACGCCTCGCATGCTTCTGCCTCGTCCTGATCGGAGAAACGGGCAAGGATAAAATTAGCACTGGACGCGTCTGCGGGCACGCCTTTCTTCGCCAAATCACTGATCAGCCATTCGCGCAGGCGCGCGTTATCGGCCCGGCATTTTTCAACCCAGGCCTGATCGCGCATGGCGGCTTCCGCCGCAGCCAAGGCCGTGTTCGACAGGTTGAAAGGACCCCGCACACGCGTGAGCACATCAATAATTTCTTGCGGGCCGTAGCCCCAGCCAACACGCATACCGCCCAAACCGTAGATCTTGGAAAAGGTCCGGGTCATGACAACGTTTTCGTAATGCTCCACCAGTCGAGCGCCACCATCATAGCCTTCGGCGTATTCGGTGTACGCGCCATCTAAGACAAGGATGCAGGTCGCAGGCAAACCCGAGGCGAGGCGTTCGACCTCTGACATCGGGATCATTGTACCGGTTGGATTGCCGGGGTTCGTCAGGAAAACGATCTTCGTCGCCGTCCCCGCTGCTTCTAGCATTGCATCCACGTTCACACGGCGCGCCTGTTCCTCTACCACGACTGGCGTTGCGCCCACGGCGTTGATCAGCACTGGGTACATCGAAAAGCCATGCTCGGTGTAGATGATCTCATCCCCGGGACCAGCATAGGCCTGGCAAAGGAACGTCAGCACCTCGTCAGACCCAACACCACAGATGATCCGCTCTGCATCCAGATCGTGTACATCGGCAATCGCCTGTCGCAGGGCCGCGTGATCCGTGGAGGGGTAGCGATGGATTTGGTGCGAAGAGGCCGCGATCGCCGCCTTTACCTTGTCAGACGCACCGAATGGGTTCTCGTTCGAGCTGAGTTTGACCACATCCTGAACGCCCGCGATATGCGACGCCCCGCCCTTGTAGAGCTTGATATCCAGGATCCCTGGCTGCGGCTTTATTTTGGACGTGTTTGTTGACATGGCGCGTCTCCCCTGGGGTGTTCTATCGGCGGGCTCAAGCCTTGGCCAGACCAAAGAAAAAGGCCGCGGCGGGTCCCCGTCGCGGCCTGTCTCATCTGGTGCGAGAGTTTTTAGTTCTGCGCGTAGAATTCGATGACGAGGTTGGGTTCCATCATCACTGGATACGGCACGTCGCCAAGACCCGGTGTACGGACGAAAGTTGCCGTCATCTTTGAATGGTCTGCATCGATGTAATCAGGCACGTCACGCTCTGCCAGTTGCACAGCCTCAAGCAGCAACGCGAGTTGCTTTGAGCGGTCGCGCACTTCGATCACATCGCCTTCTTTCACGCGGTAAGACGGGATGTTCACGCGCTTGCCGTTCACCTTAACATGTCCGTGGTTCACAAATTGGCGCGCGGCAAACATTGTCGGCACGAATTTCGCCCGATAGACCACAGCGTCAAGGCGGCGTTCCAACAGGCCGATAAGATTTTCACCTGTATCGCCTTTAACCCGCGCAGCTTCTGCGTAAATGCGCTTGAACTGTTTTTCTGTCAGGTCGCCGTAGTAGCCCTTGAGCTTTTGCTTGGCCCGCAGCTGCAAACCAAAGTCAGACATCTTGCCTTTGCGGCGCTGACCATGCTGGCCTGGGCCAAACTCGCGGCGGTTGACGGGGGATTTCGGGCGACCCCAGATGTTTTCACCCATCCGGCGGTCAATTTTGTATTTGGCAGCGGTCCTTTTCGTCACCTGCTGATCTCCTTTGCTGGCTGCTCGTCGCTCCCTTTCGGGTGCGCCTCGCCGCTGCGCTTTGGAGGCAAGCGCCCGAAGATTTCAAAGGCTGAGCTTGTCGGCCCGCGGAAAGATATCCGGCAGCGCGTCATGCATTGCGGCCAGCGCGGTCGTGGCTTCCTTGCTGTTCAAACGTCTATCCTGTCGGGGGGACAGGCGGAAGCAACACATCGAACCTGCTTGGGAACAAACTGCAACTTCAAGCGGTGCGTCAATCGTTCAAGCTGTTAGCACCTGACGGTAGGAAATCGTGCCACAATCGGACCCACCACGAGGCGATGGAGCAAGAGTACCAGAGCAAAGACGAGAAACGAAAGCAATG
>JBCDGN010000200.1:0-2809 GCA_038751255.1 Pseudomonadota bacterium | reverse complement strand
TTTTGAAGCCATGACAACCGTGACAGCCAAGATTGTGAGCCAGCTGACAGGTGATGCGGATTTTGCCTCTCCAGAAGCTCTGGTCGCCTTCGCGCTTGGTATGTCTCTCTTCATCATCACGCTCGGGCTGAACGTCTTCGCCCTCTACATTGTGCGCAAATACCGGGAGCAGTACGAATGACCGACATGCCCATGGAAGACACCCCTGTACGGGGCTCTCTGACCGAGGTCGATGCGCGCACCAAGAAGCGGAACGCAGCTGAGAAGCGGTTCAAAGCCTACGGTATTGGCGCTATTTTGATCGGCGTCGCGTTCCTCATCGTGCTTGCCGTCTCAATCATTCGCTCGGGCGCACCAGCTTTCACGCACACTGTAATGGACGTAGAGTTCACCGTGACGCAGGAGGAGTTTGACGCCGCCGAGGGTGAGCTTTTCAAGACAAAAGCCTATTCAAACCTGTTCATCGGTAAATTGGCCTTTCAGTTGGAAGAACAGGGCCTAGAGGTCGAAATCGAAGAAGCCGCGATTGAACGTCTTCTGGGCAAGGTCGGGGCCGATATTCGCGAATTCTATCGAGAGAACCCGGATGCGCTCGGAACGCCTCATCGTTTTGAGCTCTCGGCCTCCTCCCGTGTCGACGGCTATTTCAACGGTCGCGTAACGCGTGACACCCTAGTCGAGAGCCGTTTCCTGATGCTCGCTGATCTGGATCTGGTCGACGTGCTTTACGAGGCAGGGATCATCAAGGGCGCGTTCAACTGGAACTTCATCACTGGGGCAGATTCTGGCGTGGATAACCCGGGCGGGGCAGGGATCGGCGCCTCGGTGATCGGGTCGTTTTTCATGATGTTGGTTGTGCTGTTTTTGTCGCTGCCGATTGGTGTGGCCGCTTCGATCTACCTTGAAGAGTTCGCGCCCAAGAACCGTTTTACGGATCTGATTGAGGTCAATATCTCAAACCTCGCCGCCGTGCCGTCCATCGTGTTCGGTATTCTTGGTCTGGCCGTCTTCATCCAGTTCATGCACCTGCCGCAATCGGCGCCTCTGGTGGGCGGACTGGTTTTGACCTTGATGACCCTGCCGACGATCATCATCTCAACACGTGCCAGTTTGCGCGCCGTGCCCCCATCCATTCGGGATGCAGCGCTCGGTGTTGGAGCTTCCAAGATGCAGGCGGTATTCCATCACGTGCTGCCTCTTGCGATGCCAGGGATCCTGACCGGGACCATCATCGGATTGGCGCAGGCGTTGGGTGAAACCGCACCGCTGCTTCTGATCGGCATGGTCGGGTTCGTGGCCCGAGGCTATCCGGACGGCATCGTGGCTGGTTTCACCGATCCGAACTCTGCGATGCCCGCGCAGATCTACACTTGGGCTGCACGCGCGGATGTCTCCTTCTACGACAAAGCGTGGGGCGGGATCATTATCCTGCTGATCTTCCTACTTTCCATGAACATACTTGCCATCATTTTGCGCCGCAGATTTGAGCGTCGCTGGTAAAGAGATGCTGACAAAATGTACGATGTACCAACGACGGAGCGTGGCGTGATCAGTAACGAAGTAAAATTCGAAGCCAAGGACGTGCAGGTCTTCTACGGCGACACCCATGCGATCAAGGACGTGAATGTCGAGATTGCCGACAAAACCGTCACGGCATTCATCGGGCCATCTGGGTGCGGCAAGTCCACATTCCTGCGCTGTCTCAATCGGATGAACGATACGATTGATGTGTGTCGCATCGAAGGCAAGATCAGTCTTGATGGTGAAGACATCTACGACAAACGCGTTGATCCGGTTCAGTTGCGCGCAAAAGTGGGCATGGTTTTTCAAAAACCAAACCCATTTCCGAAGTCAATCTATGACAACGTCGCTTATGGGCCACGCATTCATGGGTTGGCTCGGAACAAGGCTGAATTGGACGAGCTCGTCGAGAAATCGCTTCGACGCGGTGCGATTTGGGACGAAGTGAAAGACCGCTTGGATGCCCCAGGCACCGGTTTGTCTGGTGGTCAACAGCAAAGACTTTGCATCGCGCGCGCTGTCGCGACGGAGCCTGAAGTTCTGTTGATGGATGAGCCATGCTCTGCGCTTGATCCGATCGCAACGAGCCAGGTTGAAGAGCTTATTGACGAGCTCCGCGCGAATTTTTCGGTCGTGATCGTCACCCACTCTATGCAGCAAGCCGCTCGCGTAAGTCAGAAAACTGCATTTTTCCATTTGGGCAACTTGGTCGAGTTTGGCGAGACCAGTCAAATCTTCACCAACCCAAAGGATGAACGCACCGAAAGCTATATCACCGGTCGTATTGGTTAGGGAAAGCTCCGATGGACGATACACATATCGCATCCGCATTTGATCGCGACCTTGAGGGGTTGCAGGCGCAAATTATGAAAATGGGCGGTCTTGTTGAAGATGCCATCTTGAAAGCGGCCACTTCGCTTGAGAAACGCGATGAAGAGTTGGCGCAAGAAGTCGCGCGCGCTGATACAGCGATTGATCAGCTTGAAGAGTTGATAAGCGAAGAGGTGGCGCGCATCATCGCCCTGCGCCAGCCCATTGCCGTTGATCTGCGCATTATTCTCACGGCCCTGAAAGTGTCCTCCGATCTTGAGCGCATAGGCGATTATGCCAAGAACATGGCCAAGCGCACCACGGTGCTGGCGGGCATGCATCAGGTCAATGGATCTGCAGCTGCGATACGGCGCATGGCCAAGGAAGTGGAACGCATGCTTAAGGACGCGCTGGATGCCTACATTCAGCGAGACGCTGAACTGGCCCATGAGGTGATCTTGCGCGACACAGATGTGGA
>JBCDGN010000199.1:0-2843 GCA_038751255.1 Pseudomonadota bacterium | reverse complement strand
GTGCTCTTCCGATCTCGCGTGGTTGATGAATTCACGCAAACGCTTCTCGGCATCATGGTCGCTGTGATCATGCTGGGTATGGGTGCCTCGCTGACCCCGCGCGACTTCTACCTCGCTCTGCGGCGACCCTATGGGTTGGGGATTGGTGTGGTCAGCCAATACGGGTTTATGCCTTTGCTTGGCTTTCTCCTGGCCTCCGTCTTGGTGGTGCCCGAGACAATTGCCATTGGCATTCTGATCATGGCCTGCATGCCGGGCGGCACAACGTCGAACATCTTCACCTACTTCTCGAAAGGCAATCTGGCGCTGAGCGTTTTGATGACAGTGACCTCGACATTGGCGGGTGTCGTGCTGATCCCGATCATTCTGTGGGTCTACGCCACGGCGTTAGAGCTTTCGATCCCGCGCGATGACATCATCGCGGTCTTGGTGGTTTTGCTCGTGCCGGTCGGCATCGGGATGCTGCTGCGCAAACTCAACCCGAATGCAGGCGCTGTCGTTGAGTTTTTCGGCGCGCTGCTTGGCGTCTTTTTCATCGTTTTCATTGCCGTGACCTGGATCCCGGCCAATTGGCAGTTTCTTTTGAACACGACCGGCGCCACCTATACTGCTGCAATTGCCCTGGGTTTCGTTGGGATCACAGTGGGCTATGCCTTCGCCATCTCTTTGCGGCTGCATCCGCGCAATGCCCGCACTGTCGCGCTAGAGACAGGCATCCAGAACGGACCCCTGGCCATCGCGATCATCGTTTTCACCTTTCCCGAAGACCAGCAGCAGGCGGTTATGGCGGTGCCTGCGCTCTACGCTTTGTTTATCGTAATCATTGCCACATTGGTCACATTTGTCTTCCGACGGGCAAACACAGCCGCTGAGCAAAAGTTGCCGGACGGTCTGCTTTAACGCGCTTGACAGGTCGGGATCTCTGCGACCCAATCCCAGGGATCGGCTATAGGAGCAAGCGATGACGGCCCCGGTGTCTCTCTGGCAGACCACGTCCGACGAAGAGGAACGCGAGACCCCGTTTGTCCCTGATGCGCATGTGGACGTTGCGATTGTCGGCGGCGGCTATACAGGCCTGTCAACCGCGCTTCATTGCGCCGAACGGGGATTGTCCGCGCAGGTGCTGGAGGCCAATCACCTCGGCTTTGGCGGATCGGGCCGCAATGCGGGCTTGGTCAATGCCGCAGCATGGCTGCCACCCGCGAAAGTGCGCGAAAAGCTTGGCAAAACATATGGGCCACGGTTTCTGGAACGCTTTGGCAGTGGTCCGCGCATCGTCTTTGACCTGATCGAAAAGCACCAGATCCGCTGCGAAGCCACGCGCGCTGGGACGATCCACGCCGCGCATGCGCCCTCTGGTTTTCGCGAATTGCAAGATCGCCACAAGGTTTGGGCCGATTTGGGCGAGCCCGTGCACCTCATCGACCGGGAAGGCGTCGCCGATCTGGTTGGCACCCGGCATTTCTACGGGGGGCTGCTCGATCACCGTGCCGGGACGATCAATCCCATGGGATATTGCCGCGGGCTCGCGCGGGCCGCACTGGGCGCAGGGGCTAAAATCAGCACTGGGCTCCGAGTGACAGGGCTGAAGCAGAGCGAGGGGCGCTGGAGGGTCGAGACCACACACGGCGTGGTCTATGCACCAAACGTAGTGCTCGGCACCAACGCCTATACTGATGACTTATGGCCGGGCCTCAACAAGGTCTTCACGCCGATCCACTACGTCCAGTTTGCGACTGAAGCGCTCGGGCCAGAGGCTGCGCATATCCTGCCCGGTCGCCAAGGTCTATGGGACACGGGAACGATCATGTTCAGCTACCGCCGCGATGCAAAGGACCGGCTGATCGTGGGAACGATGGGCCGCGTGATCGGCAGCAAAGACAGCGGACTGACCCGACGATGGGCTAGCAAAATGATCGGACGGGTGTTTCCTGAGCTGCGGAAAGTTGCATTCGAAGAAGCATGGCATGGGCGCATTGCGATGACGGCCGACCACTTGCCGAAGATCCATCAATTGGCGGACGGGCTTTGGACACCGATTGGCTATAACGGTCGAGGCATTGGGACCGGTACCGTCTTTGGTCAGGCCTTGGCCGAGCTTCTGACCGGCACCGCGCCAAAGGATTTGCCGCTCCCGGTGAGCGATGTCACCCCTGCCCCGCGACGCCGGTTGATGTCGGCCTTTTATGATCTGAGTTTTACCGCCAACCAGCTGTGGCGGAGCCTATAGAGCATGTCCATAAAAGCCGGTCCGGCTTGACGCCTCAAAGATGCGACAGGTCTGTAAGGTAGAGCGTGCCTGCCGAAGCCGATCCCGCCTGACGCGATCGTAGCCTGAACCAGCGTCCACACCTTGTGGGAGCCCAGGATGCTGCGGTCATATGGGTGGTTTCAAGCGGGTATCTGACGTCGCGGCTAAGATCAGCCATCTGTGTGACCCAGCGCACAGCGGCACACGCCCTGACACGATCCTATGCAACTATGTTGGATCCTGCGTCTTTGCTGCTCGTGCTCGCTGGTTTTTCGCTCAAGCACGCCCTGTTCGACTTTGCCCTGCAAACCCCCTGGATGATCCAAAACAAAGGCCGCTACGGCCACAGTGCAGGGCTGTGCCATGCCGGGCTACACGCGCTTGGCAGCATCCTGGTTCTCGCTGTGGCCGGTGTCAGCCTCACCATGATGCTTGTGCTCGCCGCTTTGGAATGCATCACGCATTACCATCTCGACTGGATGAAAGAGCAAGTGAACGCGCGCGCCGGGTGGGAGCCGACGATGCGCGCCTATTGGGTCTGGTTCGGCACCGACCAAGCGCTCCATCATCTCACCTATCTGGCGATGTGCGC
>JBCDGN010000198.1:0-2847 GCA_038751255.1 Pseudomonadota bacterium | reverse complement strand
GTTTTGGCCGATCCTCAGGCCGTCGCTGCGGAGTGAGCCCGAGCGGCGTAAAAACCGCTGGTCTCTGACACGCGCCCGGCGCAATCTGATAGCAGAGTTTGCATTGAAAAGGAGGGCTGAATGGCCCTGACAATACGTGCGATCGAGGCTCGTGATCGCGCCGTCTGGCAAGATCTGTGGACGGCCTACCTGGAATTTTATGAAACGAGCGTCTCCCAAGAGGTCTATGACACGACCTTTGCGCGCCTATGCGATCCGAACCGGGAGGTTCAGCAAGGGCTTTTGGCCTTTGACGGCGAACGGGCCGTGGGTCTGGTCCATTATATCTTTCACGCGCATAACTGGCGCATCGAAGATATCTGTTATCTCCAGGATCTCTATGCCCGGCCCGAGGTGCGGGGCACGGGCGTTGGACGGGCCTTGATCGAGGCGGTCTACGCACGCGCCGATGCGCATGGAACGCCCGCCGTTTACTGGATGACGCAGGATTTCAATGCCACCGCACGCCAGCTTTACGACCGGATCGGCACCGTGACGCCCTTCATCAAGTATAACCGCCCATGAGAAGGTCTTGAAATGAGCCTTCATATCGGCGCCACCCCCGACGACATTGCGCCCACGGTTTTGATGCCCGGCGACCCGATGCGCGCAAAATGGGCGGCGGAGACCTTTCTGAACGAACCACGTCAGGTCAATGCGGTGCGGGGCATGCTGGGATATACCGGCACATGGCAAGGCCACCCCGTCACCATCCATGGCAGCGGCATGGGCATGCCCACGCTGGCCATCTATGCCACGGAATTGCTGCGAGACTATGGTGTGACAACCCTGATGCGTATCGGATCGACCGGCGCGATGCAGCCGGACATCCAGCTGCGCGATATTATCCTTCCGATGACAGCCAGCAGCCTCTCGACACCCTCGACAGCGCTCTTTCGCGAGGTGAATTTCGCCCCCTGCGCCGATTGGGGCTTACTTCGTGCGGCAGCGGACAAGGCGGAGGCGCGAGGCGTTCCGCACCATATCGGCGGCATCTATTCCTCCGACACCTTTTATGACGAACGCCCCGATCTCAACGAATTGATCACGCGGCACGGCACGCTCGCCGTGGAGATGGAGACCGCCGAGCTTTATATTCAGGCCTCCAGGTACGGCGCGCGGGCGCTTTCGGTGCTGACGGTCTCGGACCACCTGATCACGGGTGCGGAATTGCCGCAACAAGACCGCGAGAGCAGCTTTTCAGATATGGTAGAGATCGCGCTGGAGGCGGCGTTTTCCTGAGACGTTCGGGTGAGTTACAAGATCAACGCGACCAGAATACCATAGGCCATCACACCAAGGGCATATTGCCACATAAGCTTGAGCGGCAGACCGGGCCAGATGCGACCCGCCGCAGCAACGCCAAAACCGCCCGTCACAGCCCCCACTGCAAGCTCGATCAAGGGCGCCGGTACGACATAAGACAAGAGCCATGCCACAACGAGGCCGATGATAGCGATCCCGCCGCCTTGCACATAGCTTGGTTTCATCTCGACCTTGATGTTGCTCATCTCAACTCCACCCATCCTTGGATTCTGAATTCGAGAGTAATCCGATTTTTTTGGGATAGGTAGAGCCTGGGGGAAATAGCTTCGTTTGACATGCGCGTTTGTTCCGAAACGGCGCGCGTCAATTGCGGCAACTCGACCGGTTCGGCTGTTCGAGCTGGACTTTGCACCCGCTTCGCCGCATTTGAACGCCTCGCGAGGTATGGGAGTTTCATCAAATGGCGGACATTGTGCTCGTCAGACATGGTCAGGCAAATTCGCAGGCGACGAATGAGGCAAGCTATGATCAGCTCTCCGCTTTGGGTCGCCAGCAAGCGGCGTGGCTCGGCGCGCATCTGCGCGATACAAACCCGTATTTTGATCGGGTTCTGACCGGCACGTTGCAGCGCCAGGTCGACACCGCGCGCGCCATGGGTTTTGACACGCCCACAATGGACCCTCGCCTCAATGAACTGGCCTATTTCGAACTGACCGAAGCCGCCCGCCAACAACACGGCATGGCGGTCCCCGATAATCCGGCGGGTTTCGCCAAATACCTGCCGCGCGTGATCGAGCTCTGGACCCAAGATACCCTCGACGATGTTCCGGAACGTTTTGATGACTTTGCCCAACGCGTCCACGCGGTGATCGAAGATCAATGCCAATCTGCCGGTCGCGCGCTTCTGGTGACCTCCGGTGGCGTTATTGGCATGGCGGTGCGGCATTCGCTCAATCTGGATACGCCAGCCTTGGCCAAAGTGATGTTGCAGATCGCGAACGCCTCCATTCACCGCTTGAACTATGTGCATGAAAATTTGATGCTCGGCGGGTTCAACGCGACACCGCATCTGGATGGTCCCGAACGTGCCTATGCGCGGACCTATGTCTGACAAGGAGCCAAAGCTTGAAGTTCTATTGCGCGCCTAAATCGATCTCAGTCGCCACGGGCCTGCTCTTGGAGGAAGCGGGGCTTGATTATGAACCGGTTCTTCTCGATTTTTCAAAGGGCGAGCAAACGTCATCGGACTATCTGGCAATCAACCCCAAAGGACGCGTACCCGCGTTGATCACGGATCAGGGCATCCTGACCGAAACCGGGGCGATCGCGGAATACATCGCGCATCAGGCGCCGGGTATGGATCTCGCGCCCAATGAGGCGTGGGACGCCGCCCAGATGCGCGCCATTTGTTACTATCTCGCCTCGACCTTTCACGTAAACCACGCGCACAGGCGGCGCGGATACCGGTGGGTCAGCGAAGAGGACAGCCTCAAGGACATGAGTGCAAATGTCCCGCGCACCATGGCCGAGAGCTGTCGCTAT
>JBCDGN010000197.1:0-2868 GCA_038751255.1 Pseudomonadota bacterium | reverse complement strand
TCAAAAACCTTTTTGACTGAAATCAAATCACTGAGTGTCAATCTTCATGTCCTTAAACCCTGTCGACGCGCACCTGATTGAACAGTTGAAAGCGGCCCTACCTGAAGCCGCGTTTCGCGATTTGTCAGCGGGTTATCTTGAAGAGCCACGAGGGCGATGGTCTGGTCAAGCTGGCATTCTTGTTGCACCCGACACGGTCGAAGACGTCGCCACAACGGTCAGGCTTGCGGCCCAGGCCAAGGTTCCGGTTGTGCCTTACGGGGGTGGAACGGGTCTTGTGGGAGGGCAGATCGCAAGCGACGGGCCAGCGCCCATTCTTTTGTCTTTGGAGCGGATGACCAAAATCCGGGCCGTGTATCCCGAAGAGAACATTATGGTTGTGGAGGCAGGGGCGATCTTGTCAGACGTCCACGATGCCGCCGATGCGTCAGACCGGCTGTATCCTCTGACGATCGCCGCCAAAGGCAGTGCGCGGATCGGTGGATTGCTCGCGACCAACGCAGGCGGGGTGAACGTTTTGCGCTACGGCAACGCCCGCGATCTTTGCCTCGGGCTCGAAGCTGTTTTGCCTGATGGCCAGATTTGGCACGGGCTGCGGCGTCTTAGAAAAGACAATATGGGCTATGACCTGCGGAACCTTCTGATCGGGTCTGAGGGGACACTGGGTGTGATCACGGCCGCGACACTGATGCTGCATTCCAAGCCCGCACGGGAAGGAACGGCCATGATGGCTGTCGCAGGCCCTGACGCCGCATTGGCCCTTTTGGCTATGGCGAGAGATCACCTCGGCGAGGGGATCAGTGCCTTTGAACTGATGCACCGCATGGGGCTTGATTTTCTGTCTGAGACGATGCCGGATGTGAAACAACCCTTTGCGGACACGCCTGACTGGATGGTGCTGATTGATATCGGCCTGGCCAAAGGTCTTGATCCTGCCACCGCGCTTGAAACGCTCTTTACCGAGGCCTTTGACGCGGGCCTGGTCCAGGATGGCGTTATCGCGCAATCCGAGGCGCAGCGGGCAGAGCTGTGGGCCGTGCGCGAAACCATCCCAGAGGCCAATCGCCGTGTGGGCTCCATCAGCTCACATGATATCTCTGTGCCGCTTGGGTCTATCCCGGCTTTCATCGAGAGCGGCAACGCAGCCCTTGCGCGGCTCGGCAGCTTCAGGATCAACTGTTTTGGCCATGTGGGCGACGGCAACCTGCACTACAACGTGTTCCCGCCCCGAGGGCAAAACAAAGATGCGTTCGCCGAGCTTCGTGACGCCATCAAACGCGCCGTCCACGATGAGGTGCACGCGCTCGGCGGCTCGATCAGTGCCGAACACGGGGTAGGGCGTCTCAAGGTCGACGACCTGGAGCGATACGGCGATCCGGTGAAGCTGTCCGCGATGCGCGCGCTCAAACAGGCGCTCGATCCGCACGGCATCATGAACCCCGGCGCCGTCTTGCGCGCCTGACGTAACGATCACGGGTTGTATTGGGCAGGTTTCCTCTAGAAAGCGCGCAGATCATCGCCTAACTTGGGTATGACCAACGAGGGCATTCGCGCCATGTCTGATACGGGCTTGCAAAAGCTTGCATTCTTTCTGCTGATCCTGCTGATTTTATTCGTCTCTGTCGCAGGGGGCGTGTGATGGCGCAGAAGTTCGGCGGCAAGTACAGCCCGGATGCAAACCAATCCTTGAATGAACCTACAGGCGCCTACCGCGGCGCTGTGCGCACCAAGGCAGGCGGGCGTGTGAACCTGCTCTTTCTGGCGCCCTTGCCGCTCATCTGGCAGGCCTTCTCATCCGGGCCCATTGGCCTTGCTCTCAACCTTGCGGCGCTGGGCCTTTTGCTGCTTGCAGCCTGGCTCACACGCGAAGGTATAAAGGCGCAAGAAGCCTACGAGGCGCGCAAAGTGGCCCGCCGCCCGGGCTTTCCGCGAAAAATGGCGGGCAGCGCGCTCACCGGGGCGGGGCTGGCATTGGCCGGGTTTGCGACCAACGGGGATGTGATTGCACCCGTGATTTATGCCGTGATCGGAACGTTGCTGCACGCGTTTGCCTTCGGGCTCGATCCGCTCAAAGACAAAGGCATGGAAGGTGTCGACACCTTCCAGACCGACCGCGTCGCCCGCGCCGTGGAAAAGGCCGAGGCCACGCTTGCGTCCATGTCGGACGCCGTCAAACGGGCCGGCGACCGCGGATCTGAAACCCGCGTGGCCCAGTTTCAAACCAGCGTGCGCGATATGTTGCGCACGATCGAGGGCGATCCCCGCGATCTGACGACCACGCGCAAGTATCTAACCGTTTATTTGCAGGGCGCGCGCGACGCGACCGTGAAGTTTGCCGATATCTACGCCCATGCCCGCGACGGCAAAGCGCGCGACGATTACTTCGGTCTTCTCGATGATCTGCAAGAAAACTTCACCGCAAAGACCCGCAGCCTTCTCAATGATGATACCACCGATCTGGAAGTGGAGATCGAGGTGCTACGCGACCGGTTGAAACGAGAAGGGCTGCGGCCCGAAAGCACGAGCTAAGGAAAGGGATGGGACATGTCCGACAGCATTCGTCAAAAGGCCGAAGCCACGCTGGCCGAGGTGGAAGAGGTCAGCCGCGTCGTGCTGCCCGAGCCTGTAGAGGCCAACGCAATCGTACCGCTGGAACAGGCCGATGCCGGTCAGTCTGCCGAAATCCAAAAGCGGATGGATGAGATCGAGATGGATGACACGAACTCCATCGTCGCTTTTGGCTCGAGCGCGCAGGCCGAGCTGCAGACCATTTCCCAATCCATGCTGCAAGGCGTGCGCAACAAAGATGTGGGCCCGGCGGGAGACAGCTTGCGCAACATCGTCAGCACGATCCGCGGGTTCTCTGTC
>JBCDGN010000196.1:0-2869 GCA_038751255.1 Pseudomonadota bacterium | reverse complement strand
GGTTTGAAGACCCCGTCTGCAACGCGCTTCAACAGCTCAGCCTGGTCCGCCATAGACCACCCATTCGAACCGACAATGGACTGCTCAAAGCTCCAAATGTATCGCAGGTCTTCCTGCGGATCGTGGCCGGCGCTTGCGCCGCACACCAGGATGCGACCTTCATTCTTGAGACACTTCAAACTGTCGACCCAAGTTGGGCCGCCTACATAGTTGATGATCACGTCCATACCGCCAGCGTCACCGAAGAAGGCGGGCTTGCCATGGCGCGAGATAAGCTCTTTGCGCCAATCGCGATTTGAGGTGTCCAGCGTTTCATCGGCGCCGATATCCAAAAGCTTATCCAGCTTGTGTGCCCCCGACGCGGCCGCGATCACATGGGCGCCGCGAGCTTTGCCGAACTGGATGCTGGCCACGCCGACGCCGCCGCCTGCGCCCAGCACCAGCATTTTTTCACCGGCTTTTACGTTGCCTCGCGTTTCGATCATTCGAAGGGCCGTCCCATAGGCGACCGGCATGGCGGCGGCATCCTCAAAGGTCACGGCATCTGGCATTTCGATGAGCATGCTCGCTGGCACCACCACATACTCGCAAGCTGCACCGGGCGTTGTTTCACCCATCATCCCTTTCACGGGGAGTATGGGATATGGATTGACCCGCTGCCCGATTTCCCATCCTGAGACGGCGTTTCCCAGAGCTGCGATCTCTCCAGCAAAGTCCCCGCACGGACACATGGGAAACGGTGTTTTCAGCCCCGTTGATCCGGACAACATCATGGGATCAAACCCATTCAGCGCCGCCGCGCGAACATGGACGACAACCTCGTCATCACCGGGCTGAGGGCAAGGCGCCTCTCTAAGGATCAGCTTGTCGATATCGCCATACGCATCATACTGAATGGCGGTCATCGTGTCTGGGAGTGTTCCAATCATGATAAAGTGTATACATTTTCCAGATCGGATTTGGCAATGAAGAACACAGGCCCCGTTTTCGATCATATTGGTCTCTGGTGCACCGATGTTCTGGAGAGCGCAAAGCGGTTTGAAAGAGCCGTTGGTGTTCAGACCCAATCGGGTGGGCGGCATGAAGGTCAAGGCACATGGAATCGCCTGGTTGGTGCGGGGCCTGGGCAGTATCTGGAACTGATTGGTCTTGATCCAGAGCAGTCCATCCGCGGATCGATCGCGACCCAGGCGGCAGATCTACCGGACTTAACCCCTTGTCTTCTCGCTTACAGGTCTGAAGACCTAGAGACCATCACCGATGCTGCCCGCGCCGCAGGTTGCGAGACGCCAGGACCGTTTTCTATGCAACGCTTAGGCACTGATGGGGCGGTGATCGAGTGGCGTATTCTGTTTCTTACGCATCGGGACCATGCTTTCCTGCCGTTCTTCATTGATTGGCAGTCAACACCGCATCCATCGAAACATCTCGGAGAAGGGGTGAATATCAACGGCATTGCCCTTGCGACCCCACACCCAGACAGATTGTCCAAACTCCTGGGACAGCTTGGTCTGGAAGTGGAAACCCGTTATGCGGAAAGAGCGGCGCTCATTGCGGAGATCCAAGGCCCGCAAGGCATTTTGGGCATTCAAGACTAGCTTCGCGAAGGTGAAGCGATAGGAGCAGATGATTTTGACGACTGCAAAGGAAAGCTCCCGACGCCGCCGGATGATCGAAGGAGTTGCATCAGCATCTTCAGAACCAACCCTGAGCGAACGAATTCGACACGCGCTTGAGGAAGATGTGCTCAGCGGTCACCTAAAGCCGGGGTCGCACCTGAACGAGTTGGAATTGGCCGACCGCTTCAATGCATCGCGCACGCCGATACGTGAAGCGATCAGACAACTGGTGGCCCAGGGATTGGTTGAGGTCGTGCCGCGCAAAGGCGCCTTTGTCGCGCGGGTGTCTCTCCAAACCCTCCTTGAGTTGTTCGAACTGATGACCGAGCTCGAAGCGACATGTGCAAGACTGGCAGCTGAGCGCATCTCACCTGAGCAGAAGGCTGAGTTGATCGCGCTGCACGAGTCCTACAAACCGCTTGCGGAAAGCGAGGCGACCGCGGAAGCTTATTTCGAAACCTCTTCAGGTTTCCACCGTATGCTTTTTTCGGCCACTCAAAACACGGAAATTGAGGCGCTTGCCAACGCCACATATGACCGCCTTCTTGCCTATCGTCGCAAACAACTGGGAAACGGCAACCGTTCACCGAAATCGTTCGAGGAGCATTCAGCCGTCCTTGATGCTGTGATCCGCGGCGATGGGAACGCTGCCGAAGCGGCGATGCGTGCCCACTCCGGCGAAGTCGGCGGTAACGCCTTGGATGTGCTGAGATCGCTGAGGTCCTAAGCGGTCTACTCAGCGGCAACAGGTTTGCTTTTTGCTGGGAACGCGCCGTTTTCAAAGGCGGCTTGAATATCTGCATCGGACCAGCCTGCCTCTCGCAACACTTCTGCAGCGTGTTGGCCAAGCGTGGGACTGGTTGTGCCTTCAACGCGCCCGGGCGTGCGCGAGAGTTTGATGGGGAGACCAAGCGTTTTCACTTTTCCAAGTTCCGGGTGCGTGATGTCGACAAACATGTCCCGGGCCAGCGCTTGAGGATGATGCGCCACTTCGTCCATGGATAAGATCGGTGCAGCCGGCACATTGCCGTCAGCGAGTATCTCAAGCCAGGTCGAAGACGTTTTGGTCTTAAAGATCGGGCTAATATCAGCCACCAACTCCTCAAGATGGGTCATGCGGGCAGGATTGTCTTTGTAACTGGGATCACCCGCCAGATGGTCGGCCCCAATGGCTTTGGTCAGGCGCAGCCAATTGGCCTGATTGGCAGCACCGACAACAATCCACCGGTCAGCCGTCTCGAACGCTTGAT
>JBCDGN010000195.1:0-2910 GCA_038751255.1 Pseudomonadota bacterium | reverse complement strand
TTCAGACCAGCCGCTTTCTTCAGATAGTAAGACGCAGGCGGCGTCTTGATGTTCATCGTGAAGGACTTGTCCTGATAGTAGACAATCTCGGTCGGGCACGGCGCGCCCTGCTCCATGTCCTGCGTCTTGGCGTTGAACGCCTTGCAGAACTCCATGATGTTGATGCCGCGCTGACCCAGCGCAGGGCCCACGGGGGGGCTTGGGTTGGCTTGACCTGCAGGGATCTGCAGCTTCATCTTGCCAGCAAGTTTCTTGGCCATCTGGCCTCTCCTTATCCAACGACCCGGGAACGCGTTCCAAAGTCTGCTATGTTGTGTGGTCCGGGTCAGACATCGCGATGCCCTTGCCTCCCACAGATGTGACTCGCCGAAGCGGTCAACTCGCGCGGAATAGCGATGCCTGCGACGGATTGCAACACAATCCTTTGCACGACCTCACGCGGCCCTCATGGCATCGATAGCGTCTAGCGCCGAGAACGCGGCGCCATGCACGGTCGACCGTGCATCGCCTCCAAGAAGTTCACCTGCAAAGAAGACGCGCCCGTCGAAAGGAGCCAGAATATCGCGATGTGTCTGATCACTTTCATCGCTCATCGAATAGCTGCCTTGGATGAAAGGCTCTTGGCTCCAGTTCTGAACTTCGGCGCGTTCGAAGTTCTGCCGCACAACACCGCCGAAAATCCCGGACAGCTCATCCAGTACCGATTGCACCATGGCCTCGTCTGACAGACGCGCCGGTGCCAGGTCGCCCGCCGCCACAGTGAATAGACCCAGCAGGTTGTCCTCGGTCGGCTTACGAAGCGCCGCGTCGTAGTAAATCTTGGAGTCCCAAGTCTCCCCATTCAGGATTTGCCACCGCGACCCCTCCAACAAGATGTCGGGATAGAACCGTTCCTTGAACTTCAGAAACACTTTAAAGCCATCGCCGAACGGGATGTTGGCAAGATCATCCAGGCGAGAAGCGTCCAATCGGTCGTGGAACGCAATCGCACCGTTTCGAAGCATCGAAATCGGCACAGTGATCAGAACCCGGTCTGCCTCCAGGACGGACCCATCCCGGGTTCGGACAGAAACGCCATCCGATGCCTGACCAATCGCCGTAACCTCGGCACCAAGCTGAATATCCTGCAGGACTTCGGGGACAACAAAGCGCTCAAAGAAGCCGAACCATGTGGTGTCGCGGAATTTGACCTCTTCATACGCATGCCGAAGCATGTCGGCTTTGTTCAAAGCACCGTCATGCCAAAACCGAAACGTTTGAGGGTCATAGGGGATCGTCTCAACCCCGAGATCGTTGTCGCCTTTAGCAAGGATATGGCCCAGAATGGTTGGATCATCATGTATCCACTCGGCCCCCAGATCGAGAGGCACGTTCGAGAACCCGGACAATCGTTTGACGCGCCCACCCCACCGGTTTGACGCTTCCAAAACACGAACGTCCATGCCCTGCTTTTTGAGGTGATAAGCGGCTGTAAGACCCGCCGCGCCAGCACCAACCACAATAACCTTGCGCGCTGGCAATGCGCGCACAATAGCTGGGCTGGCTACAGCAAGCCCAGCGAATAGCTTTCCGAATGTGCGGCGTGTGAGCATGGCCTCTGGTGCCGCAATCGCGACACCGCAGTCAATGGCGTATGCCTTAGCTTTGCTTGGTCACCTGAGTATATTCCAACTCAACCGGCGTTTCGCGGCCAAAGATGACAACCGACACTTTCAGGCGCTGGTTCTCGTCGTCGACCTCTTCGATCATACCGTCGAAATCCTCGAACGGGCCATCGTTGACCTTAACTTTCTCGCCCACTTCAAAGTGAATAAGCGTCCGGGGCGAATCCTCACCTTCTGCAACGCGTCCAAGGATGGCTTGCACTTCGGCGTCGCGCATGGGCATCGGACGGCCTTGGGGGCCCAGAAAGCCGGTCACGCGGTTGATCGAGTTGATCAGGTGATAGCCCTGATCGGACATTTCCATCCGCACCAAGACAAATCCGGGCATGAAGCGACGCTCTGCCGTCACTTTCTTACCGCGGCGGATTTCGATCACTTCCTCGGTTGGGACCAGAACCTCCTCGATCTGATCCTGAAGGCCCTGCTCTTCCACAGCCTGAAGGATCTGCTCTGCAATCTTCTTTTCGAAATTCGAAAGAACACTGACCGAGTACCACCGCTTTGCCATCTGATCACAACCCCTTTGTCCGTGCGGATCGCTTGCCGCCTGCTCCCCTTAGACCGATCCAAACGATGCGGCCTCCGGGATAAAAAAGTGGCGTGCAACTCGAATCGGTGCACGCCATCAGCTTACGATTGGACCTACCGACTTGATCCGGGCTTTTCAAGACCCGGACAGGCCCGTGTCAGCCAAACATGTTCAGAAGACCCTGAAGGCCGCTGCGGATCAGAATATCGACCAAGGCAAAGAACACCGCTGTCAACGCCGCCATGATAAAGACCATGACAGTGGTCAACAAAACCTCGCGCCGGGTCGGCCAGACGATCTTGGCAACCTCAGCACGGACCTGCTGAATGAACTGAAGCGGATTGGTCGTTGCCATGGATTGGGCCTCGTTTGCGTGATTGCTGAGTGTCACCTAGCGAAGGCACGCACGCAATTCAAGCACCAGAAGATCACAGCCCTGCAAGCTCTGGATGCGCATAAGCCCGTGGATACGGCATCGGACGCGTCGGACCGAGTGGCACAACGTTGTTCCAGGACCGTCCGAAATACCCCTGACGACAATGCACCAGCGACCCGCTCTCTGCCACGCCCGGCAACGCGTAGACCCTGCACAACCACCGCCATAGATGCGGGTAATCAAGGATACGCGCGCCGTTCAGCTTCATGCGCACGTAATACACAGGGTCATGCCGATAGAGCGTCGGAAAAAGCCGCAGGTCGGCTTCGGTAAACGCGTCA
>JBCDGN010000194.1:0-2918 GCA_038751255.1 Pseudomonadota bacterium | reverse complement strand
ATGTCGATCAATCCCGCGACGATCTCAAAGAGGGTGAAACCGTTTGGGAAGCCATCTCCGGCGGCGCGGAAATCATCGAATTGGGCGACGCGCAGGTCAATTCCCGCGCCTATTGCTCGTCCTTCAACTTCAAGGGCGGGGACCAGCAAAAGAAGGTCTCGCTCCTCTCAGGCGGCGAACGCAACCGCGTCCACATGGCGCGGCTTTTGAAGGAAGGCGGCAACGTCCTCCTCCTCGACGAACCGACTAACGACCTCGACGTCGAAACACTCCGCGCGCTGGAAGACGCGTTGGTCGATTTCGCCGGCTGCGCCGTGGTCATCTCCCACGACCGGTTTTTCCTCGACCGCATCTGCACGCATATTCTGGCGTTCGAGGGCGAGGCCCATGTGGAATGGTTTGAGGGCAATTTCGAGGATTACGAGGAGGACAAGAAGCGACGGCTGGGGCCGGATGCGCTGGAGCCGAAGCGGATCAGGCATAAGAAGTTTGTGAGGTAGGCATTGAGCAAAGAGAAGCAGAATCAGTCTTGTTTCTTTGTAACCCCAATTGGGCAAACGGGGAGCCAAGATAGAAAACGCGCGGATGACGTGTTGAAGCATGTGCTTAGGCCCGCTCTTGGCGACGGGTTCAAAATCGTAAGGGCAGACGAGGTTGATGACCCTGGAACGATTACGGGCGATATAGTTGCGCGTTTGTACAACTCCGACCTAGTGGTAGCCGATCTGACCGGCACAAATCCTAATGTCATGTACGAAGCCGGAATAAGGCACAGTTTCTCAAAACCGATTGTTCAAATTTGCCAAACGGGTGAAACGCTTCCCTTCGACTTAGCCGACGAACGGACCATTTTTTTCGATGTTGCTTCTTTGGATGAGGTTTCAGAGGCGAAGGAGCGTATTGAGAAAGCTGCTAGAAGAGCACTTGATGCACGACCTTTCAGGTCACCTGTGGTGCGTGCTTTGGAGTTTGACACGCTCTTTTCCGACGCGACGAAAACGCCTCTATCACGCAATCTGATTGAGAAACTAGATGATTTATCTAACACCCTGGACGAGGTTAAGAGTGACGTCGCATACTTGGAAACCAGTGTGGCGCATATGGAAATTAGCGTAGAAACTCCGGAACTAAGCGTGCTCAATGAGCTTGCAGAGTTCCTAAGTAAGTTTGATTACATTGGTCCAAGTGAGGTAAGGGATCTAGCCAGAGCTGCCAAAGAAATTGTGCAAAAGCACAAGAACAAAACTGACTGAAGAGGCGCAGCAGTAAATATGCCTTATCATATCAACGAGTGCTGCAACGATAGCTCGAATTTAGCAAAGCCCAGCCATTCAACTCTGTCGGCACCACATCTCCCCACCTACGCGCCAATTCTGACCCATTTCGGGCGGACACTCTCCCCATCGAAGGAGAGCAGTCATGCCGATACGCAACATGCAACGCTGGACAGGTCCGCGCCGGAACCCCGGTTTTCGGGCACCGCAGCCCTATCAGTTCAATGATTGGGCGATGATCTGACGCCAGCGCGGGGCATATAGGCCCTACAGATCAGACAAGGGACGTTCACCAAGCTGTGAAAACCCCCTCACGCACCATCACATGCGCCCGATCACCTCTGGCGGAGGGGCGCTTTGCTCTCCATCTCCCTCTCACGCAGGAAGGAAATGCACATGCAACAGTCGCAGAAGACGGAAGATGTTAAGGAACCGGCCCCCAGACATGCGGGCCAAACGAATAGCGATCCGGCAAAACATCCTGCCGGGTCCGAAAAAGACGCCCCAACCCCAAAACCCATCACCGATTGGGCGGGGTTCTGAACCCTTGAAAGGACACCTACCCATGGCCCTATGCCTCTTTATTTTTGCGAGCCTTTGCGGGCTTGTTGCCGGTTTTCTGGCGATGATGCTCGCGGGCATTGGTTGGGTCGGTGGCGTGGCGGTGTTCTTCGCAACCACCTACGGCGTGGCGACGTTACCTATCCTTCTCGATCTCCTGTTGGATCGACACAGTCACCCGTCATAACCATTGCTGGCCACATCGGAGGGCAACCGCTAGTTTGCCCTCATGGCCAAGACTTCTGAAATAGACGTGGTTGTCATCGGCGCCGGGCCCGCGGGGTCGGCAGCGGCGGTCGCTGCACTTGGCCAAGGGGCCAGCGTGGCGATCGTTGACAAGGCACGGTTTCCACGGCCGAAGCTGTGCGGCGGTCTGATCACAGGTCGATGTGCGCGGCACCTGCGCGATGTATTCGAGCTGGAGATCAGCAACGACCTGTTCGAGCCGCGCGATACTTTCGAGTTTTTCATGGACGGCACGCGGCTGGCAGAGATGCGGGATGTGCCCCGCGCCTATCTGACCATGCGCTTTGATCTGGACGCTGTGCTGTTTGGTCACGCGGTGAATAAAGGCGCGCTGGATTTTTCAGGCCAGCGGATCGAAGCGCTGGATCTGGACGCTCGCCAAGTGCGCCTCGCGAATGGGACAGAGCTGCGCTTTGGCTGTCTGATCGGCGCAGACGGGGTGCGGTCGCGCGTGGCAGAAGCACTTTTCGGTGAAAGCTATGATGCAGGCAGGATCGGGTTCGCTTTGGAAATCGAAGACGCGACCGTGAATCCGGAGACCACCAAACCCATCCGGGTCGATTTCGCAGCTGCCGACTGGGGCTATGGTTGGTCCTTCCCAAAACGGGGCAGCACGACAATCGGTGTGGGCGGGTTGCAGGTGCAAAACCCGGATATGAAAGCGCGTCTGAAGGGGTATCTTGATCTGCTCCAGACGGGCGATGACGCCAAGGTGAAGGGCCATTTCCTGCCCTTCGGCGGCTTTCGCAATCGCCCTGGTCAGGGGGCAGTGCTGCTGGCCGGTGACGCGGCGGGGTTTGTAGATCCGATTACCGGCGAAGGCATCGGATATGCGGT
>JBCDGN010000193.1:0-2984 GCA_038751255.1 Pseudomonadota bacterium | reverse complement strand
GCCAAATCGATTTCAAAGCCCACCAGATTGCCGTCTGAATCGGTGAAGTTGTACGGAGGATAAGCGCCTTCTGTGCCGATCCTCACCACATCTTGCGCGGACACGGCTGTGGCACCGGCGGCTATTGAAAACGTTGCGAGCGCCGCAACAGCGAAGCGGTTGATTGTCATGTATAAAAATCCTGTTCCCTGTGAACGCGAGCGCGGCCATCTCTGTTAAAGCCGAGACGGTTTGGCGCTAGACAAACCGCAGAACACACCATTTACCGTATCCTTGCAACGCCTTGTGGCCCAGCGCCTGCCGGTTTGTTAGGCGATGGTGACCAAATGGGCAGGCAAACCCAACTTATTTGGTCGGCGCACCCAGATTGACCCGCAAGCCAGATTGCTGCTGCGTGCTGGGCTAACCGCGCAGGGACGCGGCCTGAAACCGCTTTGGAAGTCGGCGGGTATTCGGTAGACTGGCGGGCGACTTGGGCATTCAGATAGTGGCGTCGATCAGATAACGGAGCGCGCCAGGAACGGTGTATGGTACTCGATACGATCAAAGGCCTTCTCGGTGGCAAACGGACCGATAGTTCGAACGGCCTAATGGCCGCGATTAACGAGGTGATCGACCCTCTTTCCGGCCTGCCGATAGGACAAACCGATATTCTGTCTGACCCCAGCCTGCAGGACGGAAGGTTGTTGCTCACTCTGACCGTGGCCCCAGAGCAGGTCTCAACTTACGCCCCTGTGCGCGACGCACTCGAAGCTGTTATTTCCAATCGGCCCGAGGTCGAACGGGCATTCATCGTCCTGACCACAGAGGCGCCCGCACAACGCACGGTGCCGGCATCAAGCGTGAAGCCCGATGCTGCGCGCACTGGTGCAGAGGTTCGCAAACCTCTCAATCAAAGCGGCGGGTCTGTCGGTCGTATCGGCAAAAACACGGATCCGAAGGATGCCAGCCCGGCTCGGACGATGGGAGGCGTGGACTATAGCGAGATCGGGGCAATCATCGCCGTTGCTTCGGGCAAGGGTGGCGTCGGCAAATCGACGACAACCGCGAACCTTGCAGTCGCCTTCGCCTCCATGGGGCTCAAGGTCGGTGTTTTGGACGCCGATGTTTATGGCCCGTCAATTCCCCGACTGTTCGGGGTCACACAGCCCCCCATTTTCGACGAGAGCAAACGTGCGCAACCGCCTGTCGCTTTCGGCGCGAAAGTCATGTCGATGGGATTTCTTATCGAAGAGGGTGCGCCGATGGTCTGGCGTGCGCCGATGGTTGTCTCGGCTTTGCGCCAACTGCTGTCGGATGTTGTGTGGGCACCGCTTGATGTTCTGTTGATCGATATGCCGCCCGGCACCGGTGATACACAGCTGACAATTTCTCAGCGGGTTCCGCTTGATGGTGCCATCATCGTCTCAACCCCCCAGGATTTGGCGCTGATCGATGCGCGCAAGGGGGTTGCGATGTTTGAGAAAGTTGAGGTGCCGGTGCTCGGTATCGTCGAGAACATGAGCGTCTTCGTCTGCCCGAACTGCGGAACGGCCACCCCCATTTTCGGCCATGGAGGCGCGCGAGCGGACGCAGCGCGCTTCGGCGTACCATTCCTTGGCGAGATCCCCTTGCACCTAGCGATCCGAGAGACATCGGATGCGGGTACACCGATCGTTGCGCAGGAGCCGGACGGCCCGCACGCGGGCGCTTATAAGTCGATTGCGACGGCCGTTTATACCGACATCAAGGCGCGGCAAGCTGGTGGACGCAAACCGCCTTCGATCATCATCGAAGACGAGCTTGATGCTAGTCCTGCGTGATCGGTTCGCTTTCGCGTCCGACAAATTGCCGCTCAAGCCGGCCAGATGCCGTGCCTGCAAGCAGCGCTGCAATGGACAAGAGCAGCATGATGACGATCAGCGGCCAGATGCCGAGATGGATGAACCATCCGACAAGGACCGTCGCAGCGGCACCGACCATCACCTGAAGCCAGCCCGCGAGACCAGACGCAGTGCCCGCAAGATCGGGCCGCACGGAAAGCGCACCTGAGAAGGTATTCGGCAGGCACAGACCGTTGGCGAGCGAAGACAGCATCATCGGCGCAAACAGCGAAAGCGGGTGAGCGAAGCCCACCAGAAACAGCAGCGCTAGAGTTGCCATCGCAAACAGCGACAGGAGATTGCCGATGAGGATCATCCGCTCACCGCCAACCTTTTCGCTGTAACGGCCAGCGAAAAAGTTGCCGATTGCATACCCGCCAGCAAGAAACCCGAAATAGAGCCCATAGGTCACCGGGCTAAGACCCAGTTCGCGTTGTGCAATTAACGGCCCACCGCCGAGAAAAGCGAAAAAGATTGCTGACGCGAGAGCCCCTGTCAGCGCAAACGCCCAGAAGCGGGGTTGCCCGCCAAGGTCAAGGTGCTGGCGGACCAATGCGTCGGGCGCGAAGCTCGTTTGAGGTTTCAAATTGGTCTCAGGCAGCAAAACCAGACAGGCGATAAGGAGCGCCAGTCCCAGGGCGAACAACAAATCAAAGGACGCCCGCCAGCCATAAAGCCCGTCGAGCAAGCCGCCGATAGCCGGGCCCATCATTTGGGCGACAGCCATTCCCATCGTCACATAGCCCAGAAGGCTGGCGGCGGTTTGCCGGGTGGAGATATCGCGAACGATGGCGCGACCCAAGACCATCCCGGCGCAGCCGCCGACCGCCTGGAAGCCGCGCGCGATGATCAAACCCTCGATGCTGGTTGCAAAGCGGCAGGCGAGTGTCGCCAAAAGAAAAATCAAAAGCCCGACCAGCAGGATGCGGCGCCGTCCAAACCGATCAGACAGCGGGCCGATGATCAATTGAGCGTTCGCCACCGTGAACAGGTATACCGATAAGGTCAGCTGCAGCTGAGCATCGGTAGCCTGTAGATCGATCGCCATCCCCGGAAGAGATGGCAGATAGATGTGCATGGTCAGTGGGCTGGTCGAGACGATCAGCACCAACAGCAGGGTTG
>JBCDGN010000192.1:0-3026 GCA_038751255.1 Pseudomonadota bacterium | reverse complement strand
TCAAAGTACCGCCGCATCGCGGGGCTGCAGCCGCCGCCCGGGCCACCATGGAGCACGATCACCGGCAGCCCGTCAGGGTTTCCGGACTGCTCCATATAAACCTTGTGACCCTCGCCAACCTCGAGCATCCGACGATCGAACGGCTCGATCGGCGGATAGAGGTATTGCACTGCGCTCTTTTGGCCTGAATATCTGTCCATAACCCGCCTATATAGGTCCCTAGAGCAAATGAGCACATGGAGAGCAGAATGCAAGCCGCTCCGAACAGTAATCGGGCCACAATCGACCCTGCAGAGGTCGCAAAGTTCGAAGCGATCGCAGAAGAGTGGTGGGATCCGGAGGGAAAGTTCAAGCCGCTCCATATGATGAACCCGTGCCGGCTCGACTACATCACCGCGCAAATCGCGGCTGAATTCGACCGTGATCTCGATGCGCCCACCCCGTTTGAGGATCTGCGTATCCTCGACATCGGCTGCGGTGGCGGCCTACTGAGTGAACCCATGGCGCGGCTTAGCGCAGACGTGGTCGGGGCCGATGCGGGGGAGTACAACATCCCCGTGGCCCAAGCCCATGCGGCACAATCCGGTCTGACGATTGACTACCGCAACACCACTGCCGAAGCGCTGGCCGCAGATGCCGAGCAATTCGATGTAGTTCTCAACCTCGAAGTGATCGAGCATGTGGCCGATCCGCTCGCGTTCCTCACAGCCTGTCAGCAGCTTCTGAAGCCGGGTGGTCTGATGATCTGCTCTACCGTCAATCGCAATGCGAAAAGCTATGCAGCGGTGATTGTCGGGGCCGAGTATGTTTTGCAGTGGCTACCGAAAGGCACCCATGACTGGTCCAAATTCGTGACCCCGGACGAACTCTATGATCTTATTGCAAAGGCAGGGCTAGACCCGGTGGACAAGAAGGGCATGATCTTCAACCCGATGACATGGTCCTGGTCCCTGTCGAGCAGCGATTTCAACGTGAATTACATCACCGCCAGTGTGAAATCTCAGTAAGCACTCAACCAAATTTTTTGGAGTTAAGTATTGGACTATTGGTTTATCATTATTCTCGCGGCAGCCAGCATGATTGGCGGCCGTCTCATCATCAAATCCATCAAGAAAAGCCAGGACAAGCGAGAGGATTATCAGGCCATAGCGCAGCAATTCGGCTGGAGCTATATGCGCGAAAAGGCGTCTGACAACTTCGGTCACTATGACATCTTTTCAGACCCAGCCGATGATTGGACCCTAAAGATCGTTTTTATCAGCGGGGGCGCGACCCATGGCAGTGTGACCCGCCGGATCGATTGGCACAGCCCATCCGGTGCTTTGCCAGAAGGCGAAGCTGTCCTTGGCGCGCCTTTGCCGGAAAAAACAGTGAGCGTGCTTCAAAGCGGCGGCGGGATCGGCAGCAGCCTCACTAAGGCTGCGATCAAAGGAACGATGTACGCACTGGGCAAAACAAAGTTCTCCCTGACCCTCGATGAGGCCACGGCGGGTGACCCCGGCGGCATCGTTTTGGCCTCCTCTGGACAGGAACTCGCGATGAATGCACTCCGCCGCAATGAGGCCTTGGCGCAGTTTCGCGAGACACGTAAAGAGGTCGATGTGCCCGTCATCATTCGGGATGACACGGGCCTTACCTTGCGCCGACCAAATGTCACGCATGACGCTGCAGAGCTGAAGGCGATTGTTGAGCTCGGCAAAGATCTGCGCGCAGATCTTTAGCTGTCTTTTCCAAGCTTGCTGCGCAATTCACGCAAAACCGGCAAGGCGCCGCGCACCTTGTCCTCGCCCAGCTCTTCGACAACTTCACTGATCAGCGGTGTGATCGCCGAAATGGCAGCCTCCCACGCTTGGCGGCCTGCCGGGCTGATCGTCACCATCTTTCTGCGCGCATCATCCCAATCAGGCCGGACGTGAATGTAGCCCGCCCATTCAAGCTTGCCCAAGGTGTTTGTCATGGCGCCGCGCGTTACGCAGAATGTCTTGGCCAGTTGCGCTGGCGTGCGTTCCTCGCCGATCCGCGCGAGGTGGTCTAGAACTGAAAAATGGGAAATCTCCATACCTTTGGGGAGAACACGACCCAAGCGGTTCCGCACCAATTGTTCATTGGTCAGGATCTCACTGAACAGCGAAACCGCCAGAATACCGCTTTGCGTGTCGCTCATCGAGGTCCTTCAAACTGAGTTTCCTGTCGCAAAGAGGGGATGCGACAGCGCGCATTGTCCACATCGGAGACGTCAATGTCCACGCATGTCACGCCAGGTTGCGGCCCCGCATCGGCCAAGACATCGCCCCAAGGACCGACAATCATGCTGTGCCCGTAGGTTTTGCGCGGTTTTCCGGCAGTTGCAGCATGGGTCCCCGTTTGTGCCGGGGCCAGAATGAACGCGCCGGTTTCAATGGCCCTGGCACGCAACAGTGTCTCCCAATGGGCAGCACCGGTTACGGGGGAAAAAGCGGAAGGCACGGTTAGGATTTGCGCGCCCTGCTGCGCCAGCGTGCGATAAAGCGATGGAAACCGAATATCGTAACAAATCGTCAGACCAATCCGTGTAGCGCCCATATCGGCCCATACTGCGCGGGTTCCTGGGCGATATCCGCTGGATTCGCGATAGCTTTCCGTCTCAGACACCGTCACATCGAACATGTTGATCTTGTCGTAAGACGCTTCAATGCGGCCTTGCGGATCGATGAGGAAAGACCGGTTGGCAAAGCGCCCATCGGGATCATTGGTCTTGAGCGCCAATGACCCAATCAGGCACCAAACCCCTGCTTCCCGTGCTTTATCGCACAAAGCCGCGAGGACAATATCTTCGCTTTCATGCTTAAGCACCTTTTGCTGATGCGACCTGCTTGTAGACACGCAATTGGTCACTTCCGGCGTTAGGATGACCTCCGCACCTTGCAGCACGGCCTCATCAAAGTAAGCGCTCACGCTCAGAGTGTTTTCTTCGGGGTCGTCGCTGCTGTTAAGCTGGATCAGCGCAATTTTCATGCGGCGAGAAGCGGATCCAGTTTCCCCGATTG
>JBCDGN010000191.1:0-3066 GCA_038751255.1 Pseudomonadota bacterium | reverse complement strand
CGCGCGCGTAACCCCAGGCCACTGCATCGTGGCGAACTGAGCCGCCGCGCGGTTGCGCCAAGCCTCCCATAATCGGGAAGCGCGCGTTGTCGAAGTTAAAATACGGATACCGCGCGCGCAGATCACTGGCGCTCAAAAGTTCAGCATCCACACCGTTGAGCCGCATCGCATTGCCGCGACGGATATACTGATCGCGCTGCCCGTCGCTGTGGTAAAGATTTAGCACCCCGCGCTGGCTAACCATGGCGTTATAGTTGAAGTCCTGCTCCAACCCCTCCCAAAGCTTCAGCGAGAACTCATAAAATGGAATATTGCCGTTGAGCAGATAGTTTGACCGGATGATGGTTGTATTCCGGCCTACGTTGCCACCGCCGAGCCAGCCCTTTTCCAGCACCGCAATGCGACTCTGACCGTAGACTTTTGCAAGATAGTAGGCCGTGGCCAGGCCATGACCGCCACCGCCGATGATCACCGTATCATAAGATGGCTGAGGGTCCGGCTCGCGCCACGCAGGCTGCCAGCCCTTGTGACCGGTCAAAGCTTCCTTGATGACCCGAAACCCAGAATATCGCATGGCACCCGTTCCCTTCGCGCCAAGCTTTAACAGTCAGCGCAAAGAGGCAAGTACGAAAGCGAACCGGAACTGGTCAGAAACCGACCCTCAAGTGTGTTTTCGCCAATTGTGCGGGCGGGCAACCCGCCCGCGCCTGTTATTTACTCCGCAGGCTCGGTGGCACGGCTCTCCTTTTCGGCGGCATAGCTGTTCTGCGCTGTCTCAACCGCTTTGGCGTGTATTTCCGCCAGTTCTGGTCGCATCTTTTGCGCTCGCATGGCCGCATTCATCGTGGACAAGTGCTGCCCCTGGAAGTGTGGGAAAACCTCGCGTGCGATCAGCTCATAGCTGCGTTTGGTCGCCTCAAAATTCGCCCAGTTGTGCGCCAATGTCAGGTAGGCGCCAAAGCCTCCGTTCGACTGCTTCCAGAGCCGATCGATCTGCGCCCGACACATCTCGGGCGTTCCGATCGCGCCAAAACCCGAATCGTTGATGAAGTCGATCATCTCTTTTGCATTCTGCCCGGGCATCGACATTTGCGGGAAGGCGGCGATTTCCTGGAAGTAGTGGAACCAATGCTCGATACCGTACTCGACATCACGTCGTGCCTGTTCTGCTGTCTCAGCGATGTGGCAAAGCCCAACCAAACGCCACTTGCTGCGATCGGGTGTATGTCCGTGGTGCTTCGCTTCCTCTTCGATCACATCCCAGTGCAGCGCCAGCGCATCAAATCCCGCTGCTGTCGTTGCCCCGATGGAGATCATCCCGGTGCCATATCTACCGGCAAGTTTCGGCCCTGTGGGCGAGGCCACCGCCGCGGTCGCCAGATCAAAGTTGGAGTAGGGCCGCAGATGCAATCTTGCATCCTGCAGGACCCAGCGATCGTTTTCAAAATTCACAGGCTCGTCTGAACGAAGAAGCCGCGTGATCACATCGAGACCATCCGCCAGCAAGCCGCGGGTGTGCTTCTGGCTGAGGCCAACCATGGTGGCATCCGTGGGCAGCGATCCCGGCCCAAGCCCAAGCATGACGCGGCCGCGGGTAAGGTGATCAAGTTGCACGATCTTCTCCGCAACCCACAGCGGATTGTGATAGCTGACCGACACCACACCCGTGCCCAACTTGATGCGTCGCGTGCGCGGCGCCGCGCTGGCAATCATGATCTCAGGACTTGCGGAAATCTCGGACCCTGCCGAATGATGCTCGCCGAACCAGACTTCGTCATAATCGCAGCGGTCGAGCCACTGCACCAGTTCAAGGTCCTGTTCCAGCGCTAATGTGGGGTTAATACCTGGCTTGTGAAACGGAGCAAGAAAGATGCCAAATCTCATTCTGTCGTTCATGTTTTTCCTCCCTTAACACGCCGCCGGTCTGCCGGGACGCCTTCAGAGCCTAGAACGAGTGAGGCCCGCGCACCAAATCAATTCTAAAGAGAAAACGCCGGGGCCGATCAAGCAAACCGAGAGTCGGGTCTGGTGACAGAGACCCTCGCATGAGTTGGGACATGCAACCCTGCTTCGCAACTTCCGCCATAAAGTGATCCGAACGGATCGCTGAATTCTCGGAGGTCTCTGCAAATATTGAGCTTTCGCTTTGGACAATAGTACCCTTCACGCGCCGATACCTTTGCTGATGGCAGCGAATACCCCTCCGACTTTAGATCGTGCCGATCAGCCGCCGGCTTTTTGGAACAGTTGGTTTTCTTTGATCCACGCTTCGAATCATTGGCATAGGACCTAGGGATGCTCCCTTCCGCGACGATCTCAGCCGCGGTGATATCTCAGAAATCTTGCTTCAGGAACGGGCAAAGTTCTGACGGCGAGCGTCTTCCACGAGGTCAACCACGTCTTTTGCCCGCGCTTAATTCCGACGGAACAGGCCCAACAAGTCAACTTCGAGCGGTCACAAACCGTCACATATTCTAGTTCGATTTGCTGCCCGGCAGTCGTTTGATTGCCAAAGATGAGAGGGAGAGAGCGCCGCGAGTTGGGTGTCTCGGGGCAGGTATCAGCGCGCGCGTTTGTTCAGGTTTCCCACCGGACTTTTCTGCCGCGGCGCTTGAGGGGCGCAGAACCAGCTTTCAATGCATATGCCGGATTTGGGCTTGCCCCAACCACGGAACTCAAAGCAACGGTCGAAACTGATCGACATGCAGGCTGGCTGGGGCAGGGGTTCCACCACATTCATCAGCTTATTGATGGAATGTGAACTGGCCCCCATTTCGACCGGACACCTTGGCTTGACCAAGGAGGCTTAAGGATAGCCTTAAGCAAATGCTCATGTCTGAGATTGAAATCATTACCGATGGCGGTCGCCGTCGTCGTTGGTCTGCGGCTGAGAAGCTTCGGATTGTTGAAGAGACCATGTATGACGGGGAGAGCATTTCCTCTGTTGCTCGGCGCAATGGCGTGGCTCCCAATCTGCTGTATCGTTGGCGCAAACTCATGCTTGAAGGGGGAAGCATCGCCGTGGCCGCAGATGACAGCGTCACCGGGAACAGAACCGTCCGTGAT
>JBCDGN010000190.1:0-3098 GCA_038751255.1 Pseudomonadota bacterium | reverse complement strand
CAATCAGCACCTCGACGCAGACGCACAAGGATTTTTGCATGATATCGCCGAGATGCGGCGCGCTTCGCGATACGGCTACCTGCGAACCCATGCGAAGTATTTTGATGAAGCCGTGGAAGAGGCGCAAGACATCCTCAAAGAAATCTTGGGAGACGCATAATGGTTCGTCGGAAAAAACCCCAGATTACCGGTGAAGACCCGAAGTACTCACACACCTTCGAGCGCTTGCGACCCGTTGAAAGTGACATGCCGCCAGATGTCAAAATTCCTGGCGTCGCCGAAGAGGCACCTCAACCCGAACCAAAACCAACTCCAAAACCACAAACCGCCGAAACACCCCCGACACCCAAACCAAAGGCAACGCCTAAACCCGCAGCGACCAAGCCCCAAAAGCAGCCAGCAAAGCCCAAAGCAAAGAACCCCACAACGACAGCGATCTCGCCAAAGACCGCGCCCGCACCTGCCGCAGCGCCCAAAGGCGATCGCCAAATCACCCTGGACGCCGCCGTCAAACGCGAACAGGCGGAAGCAATGAAACCTCTGCTGGAAAAGGGCCTTCAACAGCGCGACATCATCATGCTGGCGGGCCGCCGAACCACAGAGCAATTTGAGCTCTCGTCAGAATATGTTCCAAAACCAGACGCAGATCGGCTCCCAATGTCAGAAGGCTATCACACCTCCAAGCGCTTGGACGCCGCCACTCTTGACGCGATGCGCGACAAGCATGACCCATTGCGCGTTCGCTCCGACCCCGCAATGGTGCGTGGGCAGTTTGAAACGCTCTTCTGGCAAGTACTTGATGATGTGATCGCTGAACTGCGAAAGCGCTACAGCTGAATCAACGAAACAAGAAAGACCAATGAAATCCCGCGGCTTCGCGGGATTGAGAAGGGCAGGGGGCAACACACCCTCCGCTTCGCTCTGGCTGCGTTGGCTCTTTTTCTTACTCTGATCCGCCTGCCATCAGGCCCTGGCGCGCAACAGGGGTTGTAATGTCGCGCGCGCGCGCCAGCCTCCACGCAGAAAATCGGCACCCCCACGCTACGCGCGGTCTCCCCCAATTTTCAGCCCTCCGGCCCCCTGTCTTCGCTCCGGTTCCGGCCGCAGGACGGGCTGCGCCCTCTCCGCTTTGTCCAGTCGAATGGCATGGGCCATTCGGCTGGTCAGATCAGCCAAGGCTTCGCCACTGGCGGAGAGACGGTCCCAACCGAAGCGTCTCGCGAAAAGGACACAAGATGGCACGGGAAAAGAAGATCGAGGGGAAGGCAATCGCCCGGATCCTCGACGTCAGGACGCGCGAAACTGTTGGCTACCTGTTCGAATGGAACACAGGCGATGTGGACCCGAAGTGGAATGACGATATCCCACGGGATGCAAAGGACATCATCTATGAATATGCCTGATCTCTACGCGATGCAGAGCGAGGATGATGCCATTGACCTCGGCGTGGTCTATTCACCCTCACCGGACACACTGCGGGTTTTCGGGGCGTCCTATATGCTGGACAAAAACACATCCGGTAGATTGAAGATCCTCGATCCCCAAGGCGCGACCTATACGCGTTTTGATGTCTGGCAAAGCAAGTGGATCTTCGCCGCCAATAAGGATGCGTGACCTTCCGAGTTCGCTCGAAAAATGATAGGCTATCGGCGAAAGGACGTCAGCCCATGCGTTTCCCAAAACGCCTTCTTTCGCTCCTGATCGCACCCCTTGCCGCATCTCCCGCACTGGCATGGGACCATGACTTTACGCGCGGTCTTGATCTCTATTCAGCAACCGATAACGGCGCGACGATCCGCGTCGTCAGTGATCCCAACCGCGTCTATAGCGGCACCGAAAGCATGGTGCTGATCGTTTTTGGCGGAACCTCAGACCTGAACAGCACTGCAACCCTGGCATTCGCGGACGGTCAGACGATCACCGCACCTCTGGTTCACGGCAGGCTCTCAAAGCGCGACCTTCCCGAAACTGTCTGGCAATCGCTCTTGGATGGTTTCCGCAACGCCGAGACCGTGGAGCTGACCGTGGGCACGGCTAGGGTGACGATGAACCTGGGCGATGCGCCCGCTTTCACTTGCATCTGAAAATCAAAGCCCCCACGTTCGCGAGAAAAAGCAAGGGCTCAGGCCGACAGAGGCTAATAGGGCGTTCCATTATATTGGATATTAGCGGCATGACTGCGTTTTACGATCATGCCGCGCCGCAACGATGGGGCAGGGGCCTAAGCGGCCTCTGCACTCTCTCCGGCTTGTTCCATCAGATAGTCAGCAGATCGCTGTGCCGCTGCTGCGGCTTTCACAATGGCGCGTTTGTCGTCGCGCAACACTTGCAGCCACGACTGAACGTAGGCCGCGCTGTCCTCAATATGGCCCGGCTCAAACCCAAGCTGCGCTCCGATCATCGCAGATGAAATCTCGGCCACAAGTTCTTCCATCGCATAGGCCGCATTGCCAAACTTGGACCCGGCCTTTTCCTTCGTCCGGTCGCAACGATCCTTGTGACCTGCCGCATGGGATAATTCGTGAAATAGCGTCGAATAGAACAGCTCCGCCGCTTTGAATTTTGACACTTCGGGCATGTGGACCCGGTCTTTCGACGGGATGTAACATGCACGGTCCCCGCCTTCCTCATATCCCACGCCCATATTCTCGATCATGTTGGCCGCGATTTGCGAAAGCTGCTCGATGGGCCGTGTTGCCAAGGGTGCGGCTTCATCAGGCGTCGGAAATTGCTCCTCCAACCCGTCGATCTGCTGCACATTGAACACCCGATAGGCTTTCAGATAGCCGCGCATGTTGGCCTCTGTCTCGCCCTCGGGCGCATCTTCTCTGGCCTCAAACGTCCCGTATTTGACCACAAGCGACGACGTCTCGCCTTTGCGGACCATCCCGCCCAAATCCTTCGCTTGTTTGAAGGTCATCCACACCGGATTGCGATAGCCTTGCGACCATGCTTTGAGACTCAACAGGATCGTGTTGATCCCGCGATAGCTGTCACCCGTCACACGCAAGGGCAGGGCAGGGGCATTGCTCTGCCAAGGGCATTCCCATGGCTTCACACCTTTCTCCAGCGCCTCAATGATCTGGGTTGTGACCTCT
>JBCDGN010000189.1:0-3105 GCA_038751255.1 Pseudomonadota bacterium | reverse complement strand
TCAATCGGTTGGAGCGAGAGCTGTCGGGATCGATCGGTGCCGCAGCGGCCCATGCGATGATTTCCCAGATTGTGGGCGGTGCGACGGTGTCGGTTCAGGATCTGATGGCTGTGGCAGATGAAACAGCGCAAATCATGGAGTATTCCAGCCGCTTAGAGGCCAAAACCGATGAACAGGCCCGGACAGCGCGGCAGTTGCGCGAAGCCAACGAAAAGCTCACCCAGATCTCGGTGCAGAAAGATGCCTTTCTCAGTCAGATCAGTCACGAGCTGCGCACGCCCATGACGTCGATCCGGTCTTTCTCTGAGATCCTGCGAGATACAGAAAGCCTGACCGGCCAGGAACGCAACAAATATGCCTCCATCATTCAAGAGGAAGCCACACGGTTGACCCGTCTTCTGGATGATCTCCTCGATCTCAGCGTGTTGGAGAACAGCCAGGTGGTGCTCAACCGGCAAACCGGCACACTTTATGATCTACTGGAGCGCGCGATCTTGGCGGCTGATGTCGGCGGCAAATTGCACATTCGCCGCAGGCCAGAGCGCGAAAAGATCACGCTCAGCACGGATCTTGACCGCCTCACGCAGGTCTTTATCAATGTGATCTCCAACGCCGGAAAGTACTGCGAAAGCGACGCCCCGGAGCTTCGCATCAAAGCAGAAGAACGCGGCGGGGATCTGGTGGTGGATTTCATCGACAACGGCGGTGGGATTCCGCGCGACCATCAAGCCGTTATTTTTGAGAAATTTGCCCGTATCGGTGAGACCAAGGCGGGTGGGGCTGGTTTGGGATTGGCAATCTGCCGTGAGGTGATGAGCCGGCTTGGCGGGTCTATTTCCTATGTGCCGGGCCAGGCGGGTGCCGCCTTCCGGGTCCGCTTGCCGCTTGGGTTTGCGCAAGAAATGCAAGCGGCACAGTGATTTGGTAAGGGCTTGGTAACCTAGCTGACGTATCTTTCCCTTCGGTCGCGGGGACCGGCTCAGGCGGCGGATGGTATGTCAACCGGCAGTGATAGTTCTGTCATACGCAAGAAGGCCCTGAATGGGCGAGAGGATTTTGACGCGCGTGCGATGTCGTGGTCAAAAGCCGCTCGGCTGTCGCTCGAACGGATCAGTGACCGGCTGTTTGGTCTTCAGCTGTCTGTCCGGACAGTAGAACAAGTCAATCATACCTTATCCGAATTGCGTGAAGTGGCATCGGGGGATCGGTTGATCATGCTGCTGGATGCCTACGGAGATTTGAGCGGCGATGACGCCCATGCCGGTGTGTCCGGTCGCGCGGCGGTGATACTCGACCGCGGATTGGTTCAAACCTTGGTAGAGGTGCAAACCCGCGGCCGGATCACTGAGGCAGAGCTTGAAACCCGGGTATTCACCCACACGGACGCCGCCGTTACGGCTCAGCTGATCGATCCGGTTCTGGCCTCGGTCGATGAAATGATGAGCTGCTCGCCCCACAGCCCGGACCCACTCCGGTTGCGATACGGTGACAAGGTTGAGGACACGCGCGCACTCCTTTTGGCATTGGAAGCGCCGGATTACGTTCTGTTTCGCATATCTCTCGACATAGAATCTGGAATGCGAAGCTCTGAAGTGCTGCTCGCCATTCCGGACGACATGCTGCGCCCGCCACCACCCGCCATGGACACAGACGAGGCAGAGACGGGGACATTCGATTTGAGTAGTATGGCGCTTTCGGCGCCGATTGAACTCAATGCGGTGGTCGCGCGTCTAAACATGCCCTTGTCACGCGTATGCAATTTGAAACCAGGGGACAAATTGACCGTCGAGAGCAGCGCGTTGGTCGCGACGGAACTGGTCGGGTCTAAGGGATTTGTCCTTGGTAAGGTGGTGCTCGGGCAGATGAATGGGTTTCGCGCTGTGCGACTGAGCCCTGAGACGTCAGAGGAAGCCGTCGCGTCTTTGGACGCAGAGGGGACGACCAACCTCACGTCCGATCGACCCGCACCAAACCTGCCCGGCGCGCCGCAGGTGCCCGCCTTGCAGACGGAAGCACTTGAAGCACCAGATCTGCCCGTGCTTGACGTCCCCGGCTCTGATCTGCCGGCACTTGATGCAACAACATCTGATTTGTCCACATCCGATCTGCCGGGTCTTGATCCCCTGCCTGAGCTGGCCACGGACGGTGCCGCAGAGCAAGGAGATCTGTCCGTGGAACCACTGGGCATTGAGCCCCTTGAGCTTGGCGATCTCGCGGACTTGAGCGGTTTGGATGAGGCGACACTAGATGGCGCCTCGTTGGACGAGACCAGCGAAGGTTTGCCCGACTTGCCAGCCTTGTAGAGGCGGCGGGCAAAGATTGCCGCGCCTATAACATTGATTTGGCCGCGGAGCAGGGCCATTTGATGGATGCCCGTTCTGGCAAGCCATTCATTCAAGCCGATCTCATGGGGCTTCCGGGCATCAATCGAACGCGGCGCATGCTTGCGCCACTTGATGCCGCCGTGTGGGCGAGAGAGCCTTTGCTGGATGAGACGGTGAAGAACGGCAGAGTGTTCTTCTGAAGTTACGAAAACGCGATGCCGACCACGACGATCATCAGGCCAAACATGGAGAGAAAAAGCGAGCCTGTATTGATCGGAACGACCTGTCTGAGCACGTCTTTGAGCGCGTCATCGCTGAGCCCCGCTTTGCGCGCCGACCAGACCCGTTTGATGCAGTAAAGCAGCCCGCCCAAACCGAAGAGCGATACGGCGGCACCGACCCAGATCACCCATTCCATCGCGACCTCCATACTGTTTGCGCGCACCTATCTGGTTCCGGGCATCTGTGCAAGGCGACACCCCTTGCGGCCATGCCCCGCGCACCCTAAACGAGTGTCAAAGACCCCGGCAGGAGCAACAGATGAGCGAGACCACAACGAACCCCGAGTCCCAAGCAGACGCAAGCTACCGCGTGACAGCGGATGAGTTGCGTCAATTCATTGAACGCTTTGAACGTCTTGAGGCCGAAAAACGCGACATCGCCGACCAGCAAAAAGAGGTCATGGCGGAGGCCAAAGCGCGCGGCTACGACACCAAGGTGATGCGCAAAGTGATTGCCCTGCGCAAGCGCGACAAAGATGACATTGCCGAGGAAGAGGCAG
>JBCDGN010000188.1:0-3170 GCA_038751255.1 Pseudomonadota bacterium | reverse complement strand
CACCCGCGGTCGAGGCCCGGTCTTTGTGCCAAAACGGGAGTTGCAGCGTTGTTGGACGGCCCTACTACAGATCAAACGTGGCAAAGACCGGAGCGTGATCCGATGGTTTTTCCCATCCGCGCGCATCACGCAGAATGCGGCTGCCATGTGCCGCGTTTGAAATATCTGGCGTGGCCCAAACGTGATCCAGGCGTCGCCCCTTATCCGCCGCGTCCCAATCGCGCGCGCGATACGACCACCACGAATAGAGCACTCCATCTGGGATGTCTTTGCGTGTGACATCCACCCAGCCACCCGCCTCTTGCGTCTCGGCCAGATGCTCCACCTCAATCGGCGTGTGGCTGACCACCTTCAAGAGCTGCTTGTGGGACCAGACATCATCCTCACGCGGTGCGATGTTGAGATCGCCCACGAGGATGGACTTTTCTGGTTTGTCGGATTTGCCCCAGTCGCGCATGTCGGTGAGATAGTCGAGCTTTTGCCCGAATTTCTCGTTCTTCTGCCGGTCCGGCACATCGCCGCCCGCCGGGACATAGAAATTGTGAATGGTCACGCCGTTTTCCAGCCGCCCCGCGATGTGGCGCGCGTGGCCGAGACCCGCAAAATCATGGCTTCCCACTTCCTCGATGGGCTGTTTTGACAGGATCGCCACGCCATTGTAGCCCTTCTGCCCCCGGGCCAGCATGTGGGTGTAACCAAGGGCCTCAAACACCTCTACCGGGATCTTCTCAACCGGGCTTTTGCATTCCTGCAGGCAGAGGACATCAGGCGCTTCATCTTTCAACAGTTTCGCCACGATGCCGGCCCGCAGGCGGACGGAGTTGATGTTCCAGGTGGCAAGGGTGAAAGGCATGGGGGCAGCTCCTTTGAATTGCGCGAAACCTATGCCCGCCACAGCCGGATTACCACCCGCTGCGTTGAATTTCGCACCTTCCTGAAATAGGCTGTCAGCAGGGCGGTCATAGCGATCCGAAACGGGGGCGAGTATGACCAGAAAACGATCTGCATCTTTCGCTGTGGCACTTTTGAGTGCGGTGTTCGTCTTTGGCCATCCTGCATCGGCGCAAGAAACCTATGCCGGCGCGGGACGAAACGACGACCCTGGCAGCGTGCGCGAGGCGTTGACCCTCGACCAGCTGACCGGAGACGCGCGCCTGGACCCTGTGCATTACGGGAACTTCCTGCCGGTCGGACCAACAGCCCCGGCCAAAGCGGGTTGGAGCGGGACGCTGACGATCCCGGCTTTTGAGCTTTACGCCCAATCTGCCACGGGGTTGGGCGCCTCGCGTCAACGGGTGGGGTTTCCGGGTTTGGAGGTGGATCTCTTCGCGCAAGGCGGCGTGTTGCTGCTCTTGGATCACGACCGGTTCCTGTCGTCTCCCGATGCGGGTTGGGAGGTCATCCTGTCCGCTGGTCAAGCCTGGACTGAACCCGCAGACGCAGACTGGTCGCGGGCGTCTTTTCCGGTGACTTTGGTGCGCAAAGGCGGGTCCACGACCTTCAATGGCGCGGCAACTCTGGCGTATCGCGGGGATCAGGTCAGCAGGCTCTTCCTGCAGTTCGGGCAGGAAGGAATCCCGACAGGCGGCAAGCACAATCTATGGGGCGAGGTGCCTGTGTCCTTTGAGGCGCGCGATCATGCGACGGGGCCCGAGGTTCTCGCGCAGTTTCAAGCGGCTCGAGCGTTGGACTTCCCGGAGCAGGGCTGGCAGGCCCTCCTGGCACGCGCCGATCGTGACCTGCCTGCGTTCGATAATCCTCTGGTCCGTTCGAATGTGACTGTCAGCGGTCTTTTGGTGGATGGCACGGTCTATCGCACGGACTGCCACACCCGGTTTGGCCCCTATCCGTTCTGCGACCGGCTGCGTCATCCGGTGTTTTCCGTGTCGAAGTCATTGGGCGCGGCCACGGCCATGCTGCGGCTGGCGGAAAAATACGGGGTGGATGTCTTTGAGACGCGGCTGCTGGACCACTTGCCGCTTGAGCCGCTGCATGCGGGTTGGGATGAGGTCACGTTTGCTGATGCGCTCAACATGGCCACGGGCATTGGTGATCTGACGCCGCAGCGCGTGGCGCATTACGTCGATACAGACGGGACGTTTCTGGAATCCGAGATCTGGCGGGCGCCGACGGTTCAAGACAAGTTGCGCCTGGTGGCGGCCTATCGCGATTATCCGTGGGGACCGGGTGAGGTGCTGCGCTACAAATCCTCCGAGACGATGCTGTTGGCCATTGCCATGGACCGGTTCATCCGGGCGCGGGAGGGCCCTGATTACGGGCTATGGGATATGATGACCCGTGAGGTCTTTGCCCCGCTGGGTGTGCCACCGATCCCGACGCGCATGGCCTGGGATGCTGACATGCACGCGGATATCCCACGCTTCGATGGGGGCATGTTTCCGACCTATCAGGAAGTTTTGAAACTGGCCTCACTGATGGCGGACGGGGGTGTCTATGACGGCGTGCAAATCCTGCACCCAGATCTGACCCGCGCGGCGATGAGCACCGACACCACACGCGGGTTACCCTCGGGCTGGCACTATGCCGAGGGCGGGGAGGCGACCTATGACATGTCCTTTTGGCTGGCGCCGCATCAGACCGGCAGGATATGCAACCTCCGCGTTCCGCTGATGTCGGGGTTTGGCGGGAACTACGTGGCGATCATGCCCAACCAGACAATCGGGTTCCGGTTCACAGACAATCCCGACAATGCGCCAGGGACCTATGACAGCTTCGGCATGCGGCAGGTCTCCGACATCGTTCAGCCGTTCTGTGAATGACCGGGAACCAAAAAAAGCCCCGGCGTCAGCTCTAAACTGGGCCGGGGCAAGTCCAACAGGGAGGTTCATGTGATAACCCGCACATGAACGGGTATTCCTATCCTTTAGCGCCTTGGGACTCAGGCATCTTTGACATGTGTCAAATTGATCAGGACATCAGCCTGTAGCCTCCGGATTCTGTCACCAGGATCCGTGCATTGGAGGGGTCAGGCTCAATCTTCTGGCGCAAACGATAGATATGTGTCTCAAGCGTGTGGGTGGTCACGCCTGCGTTGTAGCCCCAGACCTCGTGCAACAGCACGTCGCGGGCCACCACGCCTTCGGTGGAGCGGTAGAGGAACTTGAGAATGTTGGTTTCCTTCTCCGTCAGGCGGATTTTCTTTTCGTCCT
>JBCDGN010000187.1:0-3230 GCA_038751255.1 Pseudomonadota bacterium | reverse complement strand
CTGTAAACACGCGTGGCGCCTTCCTCGCCGGATCGGGGAGCAACGCGCAGCGCACAACCGCCACCAGTAGGACCCACACCCAACGCCCCGCTATCGCCCGTCCGCACCAGGCGTTGTATGACACGCGCCTGCCTGACCAAGCAGCCGATGAATGAGCCGCGCTTTGTTGACCGTCATGCAAGGCCGGTGACTCGGATCGAGACTTCGGTCGCCGCTCGCGCCACGCGGACAGCGCGCAGTAGGCCGTCATACGGCCCAAATTAGGCGCATACCAAGCCGTTTTTGCCGCGCCCGGTTTGCCGAGGGGTTCACGTCTGGTAGGCGGGACTTTGCTGCCGTTCGTTCCGACTTTCCCAATGTCCGCTTGCCAACTCCCACTCACCGAACTAACCCCCTTTTACGCGCTGCACGAGCGCAGGGCGATGGAGATTTTATTTCTACGATTGCGGCCCGCCGCTAAGGTCCACCTGATTGGACCAACTGAACCAAAAGACTTCCGCGCGAGATGCCGGAAGCCTTTTTGGCTGACCTAAGATCAAGAGAAAATCCATTGAATATCTCAAAACACGAACAGCGTGTTTTGCACGTTCTCGCGCAAGGTGGAGCAATCCATTTTGAGCGCATGACGAGCGGCAAAGTGCGCGACGTTTCATGCTTCACACGCAACGGTCATGTACTGACCGATTGCACGCTGAAGCTCTTCGACCGTCTGAAGAAACGGCGGTTCGTCAAATCTGAAAACGGGCGACCTTATCGGGCCACAAGACTCGGCATTCGCTCCGTTAACCCACAATACGACAACCGGTAAGGACACACAGAAAATGACAAACCCAATCATCAAAGCGACTTCATCCGACGATATTGCAGGACTCCAGGCCGTTCTGGACGGAACCGAGCTATTCCCGAGCGAGATGCTGCCAGACATGCTGGCCCCCTCTTTGGCGGGCGAGACAGAGGCCTTTTGGCTGACCTGCCACAGCGACGGCGAGGCTGTTGGTCTGTGCTATACGGTTCCTGAAGATTTGGCCGATGGCACTTGGAACATGCTGGCTCTAGCTGTCCGTCCAGACTTGCAAGGCAAGCGGCTGGGGGCGGCGCTTGTCAAAGCCGCCGAGCAACACCTCAAAGACAAGGGGCAGCGCATCTTGATCGTGGACACCTCTGGCACCGACGACTTCGCGTTAACGCGCAAGTTCTACGCCCAGAATGGCTATGACGAAGAGGCCCGCATCCGCGATTTCTGGGCCGACGGAGATGACAAGGTGATTTTCCGCAAGGCACTTTGATATTCCCGCCCCTCGCCACATTTGTGATGCGGGGTAGACTACAGCCGACATTCGCTATCATGCAGCTACTTGGTCACTCTGGGCTTTTTGCCGACCTTCTCCGCGCCGCAGGAGGTGCCAAAACTCAACCGCTCGTGTCATCGACCACGCCCCAGATGGATGCGGCCCGTCGCTTGGTGGCGCGGGCGACTATCATGGCATGTCCTATAAACACGCGTGGCGCCTTCTTCGCCGGATCGGGGAGCAACGCGCAGCGCACAACCGCCACCAGCAGGACCCACACCCAACGCCCCGCTATCGCCCCCAGCCATGCCGAGCGCTAGACGCCACGGGCGTGCCTGACCGAGCAGCCGATGATTAAGCCGCGCGCGGTTGACCGTCTCCCGCGATCAATGCCGCGGCTTGAGACAACGGTTAGCGCTCGCGCCACGCGGACAGCGCGCAGCAGGCCGCCACACGGCCCTTGTTGGACGCATACCAAGCCGTTTTTGACGCATACCGTTTGCCGAGGGGTTCAGGTCGTGTCGTGCGGACGAGCCTGCTTTTGTCGCCTCAATCCCGAACACCGATTTCGGAAAACAGACCCGCAGTTACGCGGGTCAAGTGTGGACTCAGGCGTCCTCTCGGTGCTTGGATCAAGCGGGGGGAAACACAATGCCAAATCCAAGCAAATCATTCGATGTCATTATCGTAGGGGCGGGCAGCGCTGGATGCGTCTTGGCCAACCGTCTGAGCGAAGATCCGAACCGGCGAGTGCTCTTGCTCGAAGCGGGAGGGGACGACAACGATCCTCGTATTTCGACACCAGCCACTTTCGGGGCATTGCCGAACACACGCTTCGATTGGGGGTTTCGCACCGGACCGCAGGAACACCTTTCACGGCGCCAGATCAACTACCCGCGCGGTCGATGCATCGGCGGCACCGGCTCAATCAACTATATGATCTATCTGCGCGGCCATCCGTCAGACTACAATACGTGGCAACAGCTTGGAGCGACGGGTTGGGGGTGGGAAGATGTCCTTCCCTACTTCCGAAAAGCGGAGAATTGGGAACACCGGGTAACCGTGACTTACATGGCGATGCCGGCCCCTTGACGGTGACCAGCCAGAGCGCGCGTTCGCCGCTGACCGAGGTTTTTCTGACAGCTTGTCAGCAAGCGGACATTCCCTTCAACGAGGATTTAAACGGTCAGGAGATTGAAGGCTGCGGATACTTCCCAGCAACGCTGCATAAAAATAGGCGCGGCAGCACAGCACGCACATACCTAAAGCCAGCGATGGATCGTGAAAACCTGACTGTGGTCACCGGTGCGACGGTCCTTCGGCTCAATCAAGATGGTCACCGTGTCGTAGGTCTCGATTATTTCTCGGATGGCGATGTGCACCGCGCGGCGGCCCAAGAAACCATCCTTTCGGCAGGGTCAGTGGGATCGCCCCATATTCTCCAGGTCTCGGGCATTGGTCCAGCCGATGTCTTGCAAGCAGCAGGCGTGAAAGTTCGTCATGACTTGCCCGGTGTCGGAAACAACCTGCAAGACCATCTCCACTACCGCAGCAGATGGGAGATAGACAAACCGGTGACATTGTTTGGCCGCTCTGCCGAGGATTTGGCGGAAGCTCAGAGCCAGTTCGAACAGGGGCGCGGGCCGCTCACCACCAACCATTTCGAGTCGGGTGCATTTTTGCGCTCAAATCCGGGCGCGGAAGCACCGGACATCGAGCTTCTGATGATACCCTATTACATCAGCCTGGGTGCGCCTGAGATGCGTCCACCCGACAGACATGGCTTCACCATTTCAGGCTTCCCCACCCGACCCAAAAGCACTGGCCGTGTCGCAATCGTGTCGGACAATCCCTTGGACAGACCGATGATCGATCCAGGATACCTCAGCGACCCCGCGGATATAGACCTCCTGCTTTCTTGCATCCGAGAAGCGCGGCGGG
>JBCDGN010000186.1:0-3388 GCA_038751255.1 Pseudomonadota bacterium | reverse complement strand
GACGAAGCCCGTATCTCTGGCAGCGAATTGGAGCAGGTGCGCACCAACGCGCCCCGCTACGACCAAGCTGATGGCGTAAGGCTTTCCCGTCTCACTGCTTCCTACTCCGCCAAACTCGGCGGAAACTTCTATGGCCGCGCGAATGTGGGCTACTTTGAACGGATGTTTGGCGGCGTGGCAGCAGAAGTGCTGTGGAAGCCTGCCCTAAGTCGGTTAGCGGTCGGAACCGAACTTGCCTATGTGGGTCAGCGCGACTTTGATCAGCGCTTCGACTTCCAGGATTACAGCACGTTCACTGGCCATATGTCGGCCTATTATGAACTTGGGAATGGTTTCATCACCCAGCTTGACGTGGGTCGCTACCTCGCGGGTGACAATGGAGCTACGATAACGATCACGCGTGAATTCGAGAACGGCTGGCGGGTGGGGGCTTTCGCCACGTTCACCGATGTCTCGGCGGATGACTTTGGTGAAGGCTCCTTTGACAAAGGCATCCGTATCAGCATCCCTATTCAGGACATCACCGGTGTGCCCGGACTTGGGCGGGCAAGTCGGACAATCCGACCGATTCTGCGTGACGGAGGGGCACGCCTGAACATGGACGGGCGCCTCTACGAACGCGTCCGCGCCGGCCATGGCGAGGCGATATTTGCGGATTGGAGTCGGGTTTGGCGATAAACGTGTGCAAATCTGAGCCGGGGTGGAGCGGATGAAGCGACCGGATTTTCAGACACATAGGACCGCGACACGAATTGCGCTGAGCATAATTGCGGCGGGGCTTGCCGGCTGCGCCAGCCTGCCAGGTGCGGCCCTTTTGGGCGGCCTCGGAATTTTTGGAGAGCCCAGCGAGTTTACCGCAACGAGGGCCCAAATTGCCGCCGCTGGGATAACAACGCCCCTCATCAAAGTTGAGATCTTCTCTCCTCGCCCGGAATCTGCGGGCTTTTTGCTGGCGACCACCGCCAATGGCATCGATATCTACCGCGACCAAGGCGGCTCGGAGCTCTTTCTGGACCGCGGCGTCCTTCGCAGTTCAGTGGGGCAGCGCATTGATCTCCTGGGCGCAGATACATCCCCCGTGCACCGCGCATTTGAAGGCGGTTCGCCACGCTATACGCGAGTCCTGCGTCACCGCAGTGTGGATGGCCCCGTGATCAGCACGCGTTTCTTTTGCGCCTTTCGGCGGGATGGCGCTGAAAACGTCACAATTTTAGGTCTTACAACAGTGGCGACGCGTTACAGCGAAAACTGCCAAACCGCTGAACCTGACACATTGGGCAACGTCCAAAACTTTGAGAATCGCTATTGGCTAGACAGCGTGGGCCGGGTAACCGCCTCAGAACAATGGCTAAATCAAGAGCGCGGCACTCTGCGTATCGAGCAAGTCCAGCGCTGACTGCAGCGGCCGCCAGCTCTCTAGGCCGGCCACTTGTGTCTAAGCGTCGAGCGTTTCGTTCGATCAGCCAAAAATTGCCGCATTTTGCAGCATTGCTGAGAAAAACAGCGCTGGTTCTGCGAAGCTCACCTTTTGGATTAGTTGCAGTGTGGCAAGCATCCGGGTATTGGAGGCGTTAAGAGATAAATTTGGAGCTAATGATATGAAAGCGATCAATACGGTTGTGGCGGCGACAGCGCTGTTAGCCTTCGCAACGTCGTCCTTCGCTCAGGTTTCTGCAGAAGAGTGCATTGCTGCGGGGGGCACAGTAGACCCTGAAACGCTGCAATGCGCCATCACGCAAGCGCAAGCAGAGGCCGCAGGCCTGATCACGCCCTCGGGCGATGATGCTATAGCCGGTCTCGGCACTGGGGTTGGCGAAAATACAGCTATTCTGGCCGGTGGCGCAGTGGTCATCTTGCTGGCCATCGTGGCGGCGGGCACGGGCAGCGACAGCGATAGCTCATCGACAACTACCACCACGGGCAGCTAAGCTTCGCGACACGGGGCGGCTTTATCGCTCATGATCAATGGAAACGGCACCTGTCATGGTGCCGTTTTTTTTGTTTTCCAATCGCCTTGATCGAGGCGACATGGATTTCTCTTCCTTAGCTTTGGCGCGACGCAAGGATGCCGAGCCTGTGTCCTGCATCACTCCTTGTCGCCCGACTGATGTGTATTGGGTAAACCCGGCGCGTTTTGAGTCTTTGGCGGAGTATATGTTTCGCAAGTCGGCCATGTGGGCCGTGGCCATTTTGCGGGCGAGGCGTTTGAGGTCGAGGGCGCGGAACTCGTTCCACTCGGTCAGGATCACCAGCAGATCGGAGCGGGCGGCGTATTTGATCATCTCCGCGCTTTCCAGATCGGTCGTCACAATGGGAAAATCGCGGAGAAAGAGCGGGCGGTAAATCTCTTCCATGACCGCGCCTGCCCGTTCTGATTGCACGCCGACGACGACGCGATCGGGACGCATGAAATCGTCAATGGCGGCCCCTTCGCGCAGGAATTCGGGGTTCGAGGCCACGTCAAAATCAGCCTCCGGCGCGACCCGGGCAATCGTCTGCTTCACCTGGCGGTTTGTACCCACCGGCACCGTCGATTTGGTCACCACCACAGTGTAGCCCACCATGGCGCGCGCGATCTCTTCGGCGGCAGCCATGACATAGGTCAGGTCCGCATGGCCGTCCCCGCGCCGCGTCGGCGTCCCCACGGCGATGAAGACCGCGTCAGCTTCGGCCACGGCCTGATCCAGATCGGTCGTGAAGAACAGCCGACCCGCCTCCACGTTCTTGGCCATCAATACGTCAAGACCAGGCTCGTAGATCGGCACCTCGCCTGCCTCAAGCATCTCGATCTTGCGAGCCGCCTTGTCTACGCAAACGACCTCATGCCCGAAATCCGAAAAACAAACCCCCGAAACAAGACCAACATAACCCGTCCCGATCATCGCGATTTTCATGGTGCTCACCTTATCTGCTCTCCGGTAACCTTAGCGCAGCTGCGAAGGTGTCTCAATCGCTGCCAAGCGCCGGATCGCTCCCGGAAGCGGCTTTCAGAAAACCGTCAGCAGCGCGCCTTGCCCATTCACGATATGTCTTTGGGCTAGGGTGGAAGCCATCGGCCGCGAGCATTGACGGGTCTGGCGGGAAAGTCAGCGGCACGTGAAACACATTATCGAAGCCCTCAACAACATCGCGAAGGACCGCGTCAAAAGTTTCTGATCTGTCTCCCAAGACGGAATTCAGTGGTTTTGGCAGGAGAGGGAAGTCTCTTAGATGCGGGACACCCGAGGCGCAGATCAGGGGCTTACCAAAACTATCGCAGAGGGTTGTGAGCAGTGCACGGTAGCCATCTTTCCAGCGTTTGAGCCGAACCCCGTTTTTGGCATCGTTCACGCCGAGCGCGATGATGACACAGTCGTAGTATGTGGGTTCGAGAGCGGGAACTAGGTGG
>JBCDGN010000185.1:0-3389 GCA_038751255.1 Pseudomonadota bacterium | reverse complement strand
GGGATGAGAAGTTTCGAAACCATGAGCGCCTGTCGCAGTTCAATGGCGTTCTTGGGAAAGAATCCTTGCTACCCCATCAGACTTATGCAGCCGAGCAACAAGCTTTCTGGGCCGATGTACACGGCAAGAAAGAGCGTGGGACATCGGACGATATCTAGCGGCTCGATGGCTCGACCCACTCCCTAACAGTTCATGAGCGCTATCGACCGCTTGCAGCGCCGTTTTGCCTTTTAAGCGGCTCTTTATCCAATCGGGAAATTTGACAAGTTATTATTTTATATGAGAAAATTGTTGTTTTAACGAGTTAAAGAGTACAGATTTATGATTTCCAAAGTAAACCACACAGTCGTCGCGACTGTCGAAGCATATGAACACCGTGACACCTTCTTTGACCAGGGATGGCACTTTGTGGAGCTGAGATTGCAAGATGGCCGCAAAGTGTGTGCCGCCTTACAAAGTGATCAGTTTCGGCCATTTGAGGTGGGGTCGGTCATCTCCGGCATTCAAACAGTCGTTCCGGTTATGAACAAGAGAGGAAATGTCGCGTCCGCGCTCAACAATGCGGAACCGATCATCTCCCTCATGGATGTTGAAAGCCTCCCGGACGGAGCGAGTCCATCCATGGAGCGTTGGGTCTACAAGCCCTTGCGGTCATTGGCGCGTGAAGCTGGCTTCGCCTATGGGGAACCCGAACCCGATGCCGCGTTGGAAGATCACTTTTGTCAGGCTTGGGATGCCGAACAAGAGGCCGCGCAGCGGCGCGCAAAGTGGGAGCTGAAACTCGAAAACTACGACTATCTGATGCGCAATCGCGATCGGGTTGACCCTGATCTCGTGACAGAAATGGCCCGCGATATCGCCAAGCTTGAAGCTTCGGAGCCAGGTTTCTCAGAAATGCTGGAAGAATGGCGCTCAACGCGCGTCGAGAGACTTCTGGCGGGCCACTATTCAGAGTTTCATGACCCGGAAGCTGCCCGGCGTGAAGCTGCTGCGCGGGATGAAATCGATGCTCAGCAACAGAAAATCGTAGCAGATACATCCAATACACTTACCCGCGCTGAGCAGGTGGATACCGAGGCGATGCACCGCGCCTTCGATCATCTTGACTTCGATCTTACCTAACCCAAGCGTGCGGCGGTTTTCGCCATCTGGTGCATGTCCAACCTAGCTTCGAGGACGCGGCTGATTTTGACTGCGCCATCTATAAAGCAGCATTTCCGTGATGTCGTGTTCCTACTGACCCCCATCTTTGTGCACGGCTAGCACATCGCCAGCGGGTCGTAAGTGGATCACCACGGTAGGAGAGGGTCAATCTTCTGCCCGCATAACCGTGTTGTCGTTGACCCTCTCCTACCCCGTCGATTTTCACAACGCACCAAGGCTGGCGAGTGGCCAGCCCAACAAAAAAGAAAGGATCAATCATGACCGACATGCAGACAAATTCATCTCAAGAAAAAGGGCAGCGCCCAAGCTTCCGAGCCTGGCTCGTACAAGACCAGGACGGCGGTGAGCCGATCTGGATCGAGCTTTCCGGCCTGTGGCCAACGAAATCCGGCAAGGGATACAGCGGTAGCCTCAAAACGCCGGTCTCCACGACGACAGGACGTATCGTTATCATGCCAGCAATGGACAAACCGGGCGACTAAAGAACACACGCATTCTTAGCGCTCAGTCAGAGAGCATCATCCGCAAGGGTGGTGCTCTTTCTGTTGTGATCTGAATGCTTCATCGAAAGATTACACGTAGTTTCTTCGGAGCTATTGAGATGAGAGTCTGCGGTAACAAGCCAGGTCACCGATCATGTTTCTGCGGTCGGTATTGTGCGAGCTGGATCGTAGAGAGAATTGTGGGTTCCGATAGGGTCTTGCCAGATGGATGGGTCAGTGATGCAATACGGCTGGTTTCAATCATAGAGCGTAAGACTGGTTGGCTTTGGTGAAGGTGGATAGTGTGGATAAAAGTGCGTGTGGAAAGCTGAGCGCGTTAAGCCCCCTTTAAAGAATTGTGGATAATCTTAAGTATGTAGGGCGCACTTTTTGGTTTTCGCAAAACCCGCGCGCCCGCCGCTCTTGGGGACACCCCGCCGCTTCGGCCCAAAGGGCCACTCGGCATCCCCGTTTGCGCAGGTTCGGGGGTTCGACCCCCTGCCCTGCCGGCCTCTGAGACTTTGCCTGTCCATCACGTCTGATGGTTGCAACGGCCAGAGGCTACAGGCCCCCTTCCCTGCCATCGAGGCAGATACGGGCGCGGCGCTCCATTGCCGCTTGGCGTAGGCCCTTCAATGCCGGGCCAGGCATTTCTTGTTTGCCCTCGGGAGAGTGGCCACTGGCTTCTCCCCTGATGGCAATCGCATCTACCGCCATATGCGTGTTTTGCGCGTGGTCCAGCGATTGTCAGCTCAGCCGAACGGCGCGGGCGCAAGGCTCTTGTCGGGTAGCTCCCGATAATCCTCGCGCTCTTGGGAAACCGCTTCATTCGGCAACACAATCGCTTACCGTGACCTAGGCACGCGGCGGCTGTGAACAGTAGTTCGCAACCACGTGTGAGGTCACAGGTATCATGGCGATTTATTCGCTCAGCATGCGCAGCGTCGGACGTACGACGCACGCTCCCGGCACCGCCGGGGCGCATATGCGATACATTGCCCGCGAGCGCGCCGCTTCTGAGATCATGGCCAACCACATTCCCGAAGATGCCAATGACGCCCGCGCCTATGTCGATGCGCATGAGGCCGGTTTGCGCAAGAACGCCCGGATCATGGACAAAATCATGATCGCCCTGCCCCGCGAGCTGAGCGATACCGAGCGCGGTCAGCTCGTGCAGGATTACATGAATGACCTCACCCAGTGCGGGCGTGTGCCATGGTACGCGGCGCTTCACCAGACCGAATCCGATGCCCACAACCCCCACGCCCATGTGGTCGTGATCGACAAGGACATCGAAACTGGCAAGCGCGTTCTCGCCCTCTCTGACAACCGCCGCGACCGGATCAAAAAAGGTCTTGATCCATCGGCGGCCGAGTGGGTGCGGGAACGTTGGGAGCACCATGCCAATGCTGCTTTGGAGAGAGCCGGATACGATGCGCGCATCGACCGCCGCTCTCTCGAAAAGCAAGGCATCGAGCGAGAGCCGCAAATCCATATCGGCCCCAATGCGCAGCATATCGACACCTTCGTCAGAAAACCGGAATCCAAGATCGTGCCCGATCCCACGGCGAAGAACCCAGAGCGTGTGATCGACTATCCGATGATCGATGCTGGGCGCACACGCCGCGAGCGTGTCGCCGAAATCATCGATTTCAACTTGGCCAAGCAAGCACGCTCCGAACACTTCGAAACCCGCGTTATGGCGCAGTTCGAACAAGAACAGCGCAGCGTAGAGCGTGTGCT
>JBCDGN010000184.1:0-3429 GCA_038751255.1 Pseudomonadota bacterium | reverse complement strand
GGCGAGAGCGAGAGCGCAAAACTGGTCTGGCGGCCCTCGACCACGACCGAGCTTGATCATGACGGCGCTCAGAAGCTTTTCAAGCTGATCGAAGCGCTGGAAGACGACGACGATGTGCAGAATGTGACCGCCAATTTCGAGATCTCAGACGAGGTGATGGCGGAGCTGTCGGCGTGAGTTTTAGCCCCGATTTGGGCCCGATTTAACCCGGTAGAACCGGGGTAGAATTGGGGTAGAAAGCGGGTAGAACCGGGGTAGATTTTTTCGGACCCCGTGTCACAGACAAACAACCACTGTGATATTCACCGATGCAGGCTCCAGTCCGAGTGTGTTTACGATATAATAGGTAAGTATCGTAATGGCCGCTGACGCCAGTGCCGCCTTAAAATCTCTCATTCGATCGTCCTTTCGCTCAAGCGACTTACAGGTATATATTACACTTTACGATTTAATCAACGCAATCGTAAATCATATGGCACTTGACGCGCAGATTAATTTGCGGTGAAGACTCCCCATGAGTGCACCTGCAGATATCGGCCGCAGAGTCCGGACTTTCCGTGAGGACAAGGGCTGGACGCAGTCCGAGCTTGCCAGAAGAGTGTACGGACGCGCCGATTACGTCAGCAGAGTATCTGAGCTTGAGGCTGGCAAAACTCAGCCACGGCACAGCACTCTGGAAAAGTTTGCAACAGAGCTTGGCGTAACTGTCGCTGATCTTGACAAAAACGCGGAGCGAGCCCGCGGCTCGGCGAAGAAGAGTTTCCCACCCATCATTTTGCCTGAATTCCGCAGAATCGTTGGGAGAGCTTTGGAAGTTGAGCGCTTAAAGGATCTGATCAAAAAAAACATCACAGATGCTAACGATGAAGAACGGTCAGCGGGGGTAATCATTCAAGGTGTCGCTGGTATCGGAAAATCCTCACTTGCGCGCCTTTATGCACTGAGAACAAGAGATGCGTATAGCGGCGGTCTTTGGATAAACGCGAACACCACGGCAACCATGTTTGAAGACATCGCTAGCTTTAGCCGGGCGGCATTTGGGATAGAGCCACCTGCTGCAATCACGAGAGAATTTGCCAAGTCGGTCATGGTAATGATCTCGCAAACCTCAGATCGGCTGTTGGTAGTTTTCGATAATGTTGACGACTTCGAGTCAATACGTGGCTTCCTTCCGCAGAGCGAATACGTGCACGTGATCATTACCAGTCGGGCCGGTGGAGCGTTTGTTGGTTTTTCAAATTTTGTGTTGGGTGATTTAGACGAAACCTCCTCTGCTGAACTTTTGCTGCAGGAAGCTAGAAGGTCGCCAGGGAGCGAGCAAGATGAAGCGAAAGAGCTGGCGCAACAGCTTGGCGGATTGCCGCTTGCTATAGTCATTGCCGGGGCAATGGTGCGAAATGGAGCCACGTTTAAAGAGCTGCGAAACGACGTAAGTTCGCTCGTGGATGTGCCACCAGATCGCCAAGAGCTTTACAAAGACAGCATCAGCGCCACTTTGCAGCTTAGCATCAGTAAGCTCTCCGCTGAAGCTAAATTTGTCGCAAACATATGTTCGTGGTGGGCATCAGAGGGATTGAGCCCGCGCCTGTTTTTAGACGCTCCGCAGGGTGATTTTTGGGTGGAATTTGAAGGCGAAATTCCGGGGATGTGGCATTGGTTGCTGAGCGATCGGTTTGCGCTGCGAGCAGCTTTTGCGGAACTATTAGGCCTTTCAATAATACGCGGTGAGAGCGGTGAGCCGCAGGAGATGCACTTGGTTACAGCTTCTGTATTGCGCACATCACAAGGTGATGATGCTGAGAGCTTTTGTCGAGTTGCTGCTGCCCTTCTGGCGGCCTGCTACCCGGGTGGCGCGCGCTCGCCGCTAGATCCAGATACCTGGGCGAACTGTCGGGCTTTGACGCCGCATGTGATGGCGCTTTGGCGCAATGCCGAAGAAGCTTGGCGCGGGGCTTGGGGTCAACCAGCCTGGGCGGCGATTGATTGGCTACTCAATCAGTGCAGTGTGTTTTTCAATTCGCAGGAAGACCGTGCGGGGGAGATTGTGGCGGCGCGCGGCGCTCTAGCGATAAGGGAGGCGAGCTACAACGAGACGGCGCACCAAATCCCGCTTGCGCTTGGCAACCTGGGCATGACGCTTTCGCAACTTGGTGATTATGGGGAAGCCGAAACGTTGCTTGATCGAGCCGTAGCCTTGGACGCTCGGGACCGACCGGGGAGCGAGGGTCATATTACCCGGCTCGTCCAGCGGGCGGGACTTGAGTTTGCCAGGCATCGGTCCGGTGCCTCTGATCCACCAGCTGATCTGAATAAAGCCAGCGACTTGCTGGAAACTGCGCTGGGTATGGCTGAAGATCCGGCACACCAGCATCCCGAAACTTTCAAAGCGCATATTGAAAACGACATTGGTTACCTGCGCGAGTTGGAGGGGCGTCGAACCGAGGCAGCGGAGGCCTATCAGCGGGCACTGGCCCTGACACCACCGGCGACGAGCAATCGGGCGGATCGGGCGATGCGCGCGGTTAATACTGGTGCAACATGGCTCAAAGCAGGTGCGCCAAGGCAGGCGGAGCCGCTGCTACGCGAAGCCTATGAGATCTGCGCGGAGATTTTTGCCGAAACGCCAGGGCATTCGCTGTTGCGTCTTGCGGCGGGTTGGCTGGCCGATTGCCTGCTTGTGCTCGACCGGCGTGGCGGCACACGCGAGCGCGAGACCGAGGCGCGCAAATTGAATGAGGTAGCGGGGACGGACTGGACCGACCGAGTCCAGCGCGCCAACTCGCTCCCCCTCACCCCCGAAGAGGCCGCCGCCCGCCCCGACTAGCCCCCCTTCCCGCCACGCCACCCCCGTGCTACGCCCCGCCAACACCACCCGGCCCTCACCCCATGCTCTCCGCCTTCCTCCCCGGCTTCGCGCTGTCGTTTTCACTGATCCTCGCCATCGGGGCGCAGAATGCCTTTGTCTTGCGCCAAGGGTTGCGGCGGGAGTTTGTGGGGGTCGTCGTGCTTGTCTGTTGTCTCAGCGAGGCGGCGTTGATTTTCGCGGGCGTGGCGGGGTTCGGGGCTTTGGCGGAGGCCTATCCTTGGGCCGTGGAGGCGATGCGCTGGGGCGGGGTGGCGTTTCTCATTTTGTATGGGCTGCAGAGCCTGCGTTCGGCGCTCCGGCCCGGGGACGCGCTGGAGGCGGCGGGGGGCGCGGGCCGGACGCTGGGGCCCGTCATCGCGACCACGCTGACGCTGACCTTCGCCAACCCGCATGTCTATCTCGACACGGTCGGCCTGATTGGCGCGGTCGCCTCGACCTATGGCGCGGGGCGCTGGGGCTTTGGGCTGGGCGCGCTGGCGGCGTCTTGCGTGTTCTTTTTGATCCTGGGCTATGGCGCGCGGCTGATCGCGCCCATCTTCGCGCGGCCCGTCGCCTGGCGCTGG
>JBCDGN010000183.1:0-3441 GCA_038751255.1 Pseudomonadota bacterium | reverse complement strand
GTTTGATCATTCCAGCACGCCCGGAGGCTGGTCAGGTGGGCTGGCGCAATCCGAGGACCTGATGATCATGGCGCAGCGCATCATGGGCGCGCGCGATGCGCAGGCGCTCTTTGCTGAAGAGGCGCGGCGTCAGGGCTTGGGCGGGTATCTGCCAGAACCCTCACCTGATTTTCTCAATCGGTTGGAGCGAGAGCTGTCGGGATCGATCGGTGCCGCAGCGGCCCATGCGATGATTTCCCAGATTGTGGGCGGTGCGACGGTCTCGGTGCAGGATCTGATGGCCGTGGCAGATGAAACGGCGCAAATCATGGAGTATTCCAGCCGCCTGGAGGCCAAAACCGATGAACAGGCCCGGACAGCGCGGCAGTTGCGCGAAGCCAACGAAAAGCTCACCCAGATCTCGGTGCAGAAAGATGCGTTTCTCAGTCAGATCAGTCACGAGCTGCGCACGCCCATGACGTCGATCCGGTCTTTCTCCGAGATCCTGCGAGATACAGAGAGCCTGACCGGCCAGGAACGCAACAAATACGCCTCCATCATTCAGGAGGAAGCCACGCGGTTGACCCGTCTTCTGGATGATCTTCTCGATCTCAGTGTGCTGGAAAACAGCCAGGTGGTGCTCAACCGGCAAACAGGCACGCTCTTTGATCTTCTGGAACGCGCGGTCTTGGCGGCTGATGTGGAGGGGAAATTGCACATTCGCCGCAGGCCAGAGCGCGAAAAGATCACGCTCAGCACGGATCTCGACCGCCTCACGCAGGTCTTCATCAATGTGATCTCCAACGCCGGAAAGTACTGCGAAAGCGACGCCCCGGAACTTCGCATCAAAGCAGAAGAACGCGACGGGGACCTTGTGGTGGATTTCATCGACAATGGCGGTGGCATTCCACGCGACCATCAAGCCGTTATTTTTGAAAAGTTCGCCCGTGTCGGTGAAACCAAGGCGGGTGGGGCCGGTCTGGGATTGGCAATCTGCCGAGAGGTGATGGGCCGGCTTGGCGGGTCCATTTCCTATGTGCCGGGCCAGGCGGGTGCGGCCTTCCGGGTCCGCTTACCACTTGGGTTTGGGCAAGAAATGCAAGCCGCTCAGTGATTTTGGTAAGGGCTTGGTAACCTAGCTGACGTATCTTTCCCTTCGGTCGTGGGGACCGGCTCAGGCGGCGGATGGTATGTCAACCGGCAGTGATAGTTCTGTCATACGCAAGAAGGCCCTCAATGGGCGAGAGGATTTTGACGCGCGCGCGATGTCGTGGTCAAAAGCCGCTCGGTTGTCGCTTGAACGGGTGAGCGACCGGCTGTTTGATCTTCAGCTGTCTGTCAGGACCGTGGAACAAGTCAACCATACCTTATCCGAATTGCGCGAGGTGGTATCCGGGGATCGGTTGATCATGCTGCTGGATGCCTACGGTGATTTGAACGGCGATGACGCCCAAACCGGGGTGTCTGGCCGCGCGGCGGTGATCCTGGATCGCGGATTGGTTCAGACCTTGGTAGAGGTGCAAACCCGCGGCCGTATCACTGAGGCAGAGCTAGAGACCCGCCCATTCACCCACACAGACGCCGCCGTTGCAGCTCAATTGATCGATCCCGTTCTGGCCTCGGTCGATGACATGATGAACTATTCACCGCATAGCCCTGACCCGCTGAGATTGCGATACGGTGACAAGGTGGAAGACGCCCGCGCGCTCCTTTTGGCGTTGGAGGCGCCTGATTACGTTCTGTTTCGCATATCTCTCGACATCGAATCTGGCATGCGAAGCTCTGACGTCCTGCTCGCCATTCCGGACGACATGCTGCGACCGCCGCCACCAGCCAAGGACACAGACGAAGCAGAGACAGGGACATTCGATTTGAGCAGTATGGCGCTTTCGGCGCCGATTGCACTGAATGCCGTGGTCGCGCGCTTGAACATGCCCTTGTCACGCGTGTGCAATCTGAAACCAGGGGACAGATTGACCGTGGAGAGCAGCGCGTTGACCGCGACGGAACTCGTTGGATCAAAGGGATTTGTGCTTGGCAAGGTGGTGCTGGGGCAGATGAACGGGTTTCGCGCGGTACGCCTGGGCCCAGAGACGTCAGAAGAAGCTGTCGCGTCTTTGGAAGCAGAGCAGAAGGCCAACCTCACGCCCGATCGACCCGCACCAAACCTGCCCGCCTCGCCGCAGGTGCCCGCTTTGCAGACGGAACCACCCGAGGCAACTGGTCTGGCACCTAGTATCCCTGCGCTTGATGTCCCCGGCTCCGATTTGCCGACACTTGATGTGCCAACACCTGATGTGCCCGCATCCGATCTCCCAGGTCTTGATGCCCTGCCTGAGCTGGCAGCGGAGGGTGGCGCAGAGCCAGGGGATCTGTCTGTGGAACCTCTGGCTATTGATCCTCTTGAGCTTGGCGATCTCGCGGATTTGAGCGGGTTGGATGAGGCGACACTCGATGATGCGTCGTTGGGCGACGCCGGCGAAGGTTTGCCCGACTTGCCTGCCTTGTAGCGGCGACGCGCAAAGGCCGCTGCGCCTGATCGGGCCGTAGGCAAGGCTACATTTCATGCTGAGCACAGAGACGTGGCGCATTGAAGATCCGTACTTGCAGGGCCTTGCTGACCAGACCGTCCAAAACGACGTGGAAAGGCGCCGCGATAGAGATGGCCCAGATCAGCGGGCCTGAGCCGATCACAGAAAGCGGCGATCCGGCCGCATTCGAAAGGGCCTTCGCGTCCGGTAAAGCGCGCCACCCAAAGCCAAGCCCGATGTAAGGAGACCTTTTCGCTTGCGTTAACGCGGCGTTGCTTTTGACCCCGTTCGCAAGGTCGCGCTTTCGAACGCGTCCGATTTCGCAAACGGTGTGGCGATCCAAATGCGCACCTTCTGAGCCATGCCGCTAAGTCGTCTCCGAGGGCGACGCGACGCGTATGTGCCGCGCATCCTGAATTTTTTCGAGTGGCCGGATGTGTCACTGGCGGATGCCCTGCATGACGCGCTTGTGGCGGAGGGCGCGGGGCGTTTGCAAAGCGAACTGTTCGTGCGCACTTCTGACGTTGATTTGGCTGCGGAAGATGGCCTTTTAGTGGATGCCAGTTCGGGCGGATCTCTCATTCAAGCCGATCTCAAGGGGCTTCTTAGCGTCAATTTAAAGCTGCTGGCGCCGTGCGAGGGAGAGAGCCTTTGGTGGATGAGAAAGTGAAAAACGGCGAAGTGTTCTTCTGACGCTACGAAAACGCGATTCCCACCACCACAATCATCAGGCCAAACATGGATAGAAAAAGCGAACCTGTATTGATCGGAACGACCTGTCGGAGCACGTCTTTGAGCGCGTCATCGCTGAGCCCCGCTTTGCGCGCTGACCAGACCCGTTTGATGCAGTACAGCAGCCCGCCCAAGCCGAAGAGCGATACGGCGGCACCGACCCAGATCACCCATTCCATCGCGACCTCCATCCTCTTTG
>JBCDGN010000182.1:0-3466 GCA_038751255.1 Pseudomonadota bacterium | reverse complement strand
TGCCCTCCTCTCACACATTCTACGAATGTGTTGCCGGGCGGGGCATGGCGCGGGACTGCGACCGCCAAGTCGCTGAACTCCAGGTCGCTGAACGCCAGGTCCGCATCGCCGTACTGAACGGATACACATCGCTCGGCATACCTGTCACGGAAGCGGGGGAATAAGTCCGACAGGGGAAAGGAAAGCCGCGCCCAGAAACCAATCTATGCAACAGAGTCGATCGAAACCAACGAGATCGGCTCGGCGGCACTGGTTTCGGTTACAATATGTGATTGCGAGATTGGCTCATGGGCGCGTTTGGGGTCGAGGCAAATCTGCACAAGTTCGCCGATGGCTTGATCATCGAGCACTTCACCCGTGACCAGACGACGGAGCGCGTCCTTCTGCCATGCAGGACGCTTCTCAGCCCAACTTACCAAATCAGCAAGAGCGCCTTTCTCTGTCAAAGGAGTAGTCTGTGTTGTAGACGCGTTCATTTTACGATTGCACCTTTGATCTTCAACTGCCAACCATCTGCCGGCGGCAAGCCAAGACTGTCCCCGAAGACTGAATATCCTTCAGCCTTCAGCCTTCAGCCTTAAGCCTTAGCGCTGGCCAAAACGCATAGGCGTCGTCTCCCGGAGTGGCCTTGGAGAGGAAAGGCTTGGTGCGTGAGTTTGGTGCCGAATGTTCCATTTTTGTACCGTAGCGCAGATGCAACCCGTTTTGTAGTGCTGGTACCGCTCTGCTCCACAACATTTGGGCTCTTTGTTGATCGATTAGAGCGCGGTCTCAACTGGCATACGCCAGACGACATATCACACGTCTATGCGCCAAACGACATATCCATATTTTATGCGTCAAGTACGATATTGAAAAAATATGCGTCAATCGTCATAATGAAGAAAAAAGGCGCATCCCATGGACTATATCGCACGCACCCCCAAACAGATCGGTGAGATCATCCGCCGTGTACGGCGAGGCCGCGATCTCTCGCAAGGTGAGCTTGGCAGCAAGGCCGGGCTCCGCCAGGAGACGCTGTCTAAGATCGAGAATGGCAACCCGGCAACCCGGATCGAGAGCATCTGCGATGTTCTGGCTGGGCTGGGGCTGGAGCTTGTTGTGCGCGAGCGCAGCAAGGGCGATGCAGATGATATTGAGGATATCTTCTGATGGGGCGTCCCAAGGCTTACGCGCCGCTAAAGGTGTTTCTGAATACACGGCATGTCGGCACGCTGCGTAAGCAAAGCAGCGGCGCTATCGACTTCGCCTACGGGAAAGACTGGCTCGACTGGTCGAGCGCGATGCCCGTATCGCTATCCCTGCCTCTGCGGGAGGACCGCTATATCGGCGCACCTGTGATGGCTGTGTTCGACAACTTGCTGCCAGATACCGATGACATCCGCCGCCGCGTTGCGGAAAAGCGCGGCGCGCAGGGAGTAGATGCGTTTAGCTTGCTCTCTGTGGTGGGGCGTGACTGCGTAGGAGCCCTGCAGTTCCTGCCCGAAGGTGAGGAGCCGCACGCTCTGGATGCGCTCACCGGGGATGCTTTGAGCCCGGATGAGGCAGCTTCGCTAGTCGCCAATCTGGCCAGCGCACCGCTCGGTCTTGGCGAGGATGAGGATTTCAGGATTTCAGTCGCGGGCGCGCAGGAGAAGACAGCGCTGCTCTGGCATAACGAGAGGTGGATGCGTCCACATGGCACCACGCCGACCACGCATATTCTGAAACCGCAGATCGGCACGCTGCCCATCGGCATTGATCTATCAAACTCGGTTGAGAATGAGCATCTATGCCTGCGCATCCTGGCTGCGTTCGGGCTGCCCGTCGCAGAAACAGAAATCGCGGATTTCGGGGAGCGCAAGGTGCTTGTGGTTGAGCGGTTTGATCGCCGCCACGCCAAAGATGGACGCCTCTTGCGCTTGCCCCAGGAGGATTTCTGTCAGGCACTCGGTGTCCCGCCAACACAGAAGTACGAGAACGAAGGCGGTCCCGGTATCCTGCCTATGCTCGATCTGTTGAAGGCCAGCGATACACCAGAAGAAGACAGGCTGGCTTTCCTAAAAGCGCAGCTCTTGTTCTCGCTTTTGGCAGCGCCGGATGGCCACGCTAAAAACTATAGCATTGGCTTGCGACCCGGCGGGCGTTTCCAGCTGACACCGTTCTATGATGTCATATCGGTGCAGCCAGCCATCGATGCCGGGCAGCTTCAATATCAGCGCGTGAAGATGGCGTTGTGCGTTGGCGATAGTCGTCACTACCGCCTGCACAAAATGGTTTTGCGTCATTTCGAGCAGACAGCCGCCAAAGCCGGATTGCCAAAGGACAGTGTCCAAAAGCTGATGGATGAAATCTCCGGGCGGTTTGAAGGCGCGTGGGCGGACGTTGAGGCTGAATTGCCGGGTGGGTTTCCCGAAGCTTTGGTCGCCTCAATCCGCAGCGGCATGGCCAAGCGCGCCGGGCTGTGATGCGAGCCATATGCGCGCACGCTCTGGTCCCGATGACATCGTCCGCATGACGTGGCCTTCATGGGATGATCTCAATGACATTGTCGGGGGTCTTGGGGCGCAGAATGCTCCCTAGTCGATGGGGTGCAAGGGAGAGCGAAGTTTCCTCTTGCGAGTTGGTTTTCGAAGGGCGCGATAGCCCTTGGATCATGATCCATCTTTGAGAAGATGGCGCGCATCCAAACCGCGCAGGGTTGGTCAGGATTTCAAAGGCCGCGAAGGGTCTTGGATCGATGGGTTTGGGAGAGCGAAGTCTCCCATGGTGGCGGCTGCATGGGCTCATATGCCCTGGAGGTGCCACATAGCCGGGGGGATGCAACGGGGGCGCGCAGCGGGACCCCTTGCCAAGATGTGTTGTAGTACAACACACATCTTGCGGTACGTCCTACCGCTCAAAACTCTGGATACCTGCGAGTGGTGTGCCGCGATGTTCGGTCGAACAAACGCAACCTGCTGGCGGCGAGTTCGTTTTTCGTTTGTCCGAGCTTTTCCCTTCCGACGGACGAGAATAAGTCTGAATCCGATCCGACCCGTGTGAGTCCAGTCCCGGCTCTTCTCTGACACCTTTGTACTCTAGCGCATTTGTTTGCGCCCAAACCAATGGACACGAAGGAGTCGAGATTTGCGTGGAAAACCAAAACTGCTGAACGCCAATGATAAGGATCGGCCTAGTGAGCATAGGGGGCCGTTGATCGGCACGCCGCCATCAAGTCCGCCCGATCCAAAGGCGATTGCCTTTGTTTGTTTCGCCATCGCGCTTGAGACCGCGATGCTGATCACGATGTATGGCGTCTATGGACTCTGTTGCATAGATTGGTTTCTGGGCGCGGCTTTCCTTTTCCCTGTCGGACTTATTCCCCCGCTTCGGTGACAGGTATGCCGAGCGATGTGTATCCGTTCAGTACGGCGATGCGGACCTGGCGTTCAGCGACCTGGAGTTCAGCGACCTGGCGGTCGCAGTCCCGCGCCATGCCCCGCCC
>JBCDGN010000181.1:0-3483 GCA_038751255.1 Pseudomonadota bacterium | reverse complement strand
GTCCCGATCCATGTGTATCGGAGCGACTGGCCCGTTCAAACGGGCGCCAAATGCTGGTCAGGTTGTCATCAGAAATTCCTATGCCCGTGTCCCGGACTTCGATGATGGCCACTTCGTTGCGGTATTTGAGCAAGAAATCGACTGATCCTTTTTCGGTGTAACGTAGGGCGTTGGACAGAAGATTGATGATGATCTGGCGCAGGCGCTTTTCATCGGACCGGACAAACGCGGGCAACCGCCCTTCAGTGCGCATCCGGAAATGGATGCCTTTGCGTTGGGCTTCATCTTCGAAGATCGAAGTTATCTGGTTCAGAAAGACTTGCAGGTTGATGCGATCGCTCATGATCTCCAAGCGGCCGGCTTCAATGCGCGATATGTCCAGCAGCCCGTCGATCAGCCCAGCCAGATGCTCGCTGGATCTGCGAATGCTGGTCAGGGAATTGCGCCAAGCCCCCAATTCGCTGTCTTTTTCCAACAACTGTGCAAAGCCGTAAATGGCATTGAGCGGCGTACGCAATTCATGGCTGAGCCCGGACATGTAGCGCGTTTTAGCTTGATTGGCGGCTTCGGCCTTGTCTTTTGCTTCCTGCAAGGCACGGTCGGTGCGTTCATGGGCCCGGATCTCTCGCAACAGACGCTCAGATTGCCGCTCCGCCTCTGCCATCGCGCTTTTTCGACTGGTGCCGATGAGCAAATACATCCAGACTGATATGCCGATCACAATTACAACGGACCCGTATATGACGGTTAGCAAGGCATCGAAATTGGGCGTATCCGCCACCGCGCGAATCCCGAGGAACACTCCGCCAAACATGAGTGCAATCACCGCCGTGGCAAAAACAGCAGTCGCTGTTTGGGTCAGCATGGCACGCGCAACACCCCACGGGAAAAAGGAATAGACCCAGTCTTCGACGATGGACCTCAGCCGCGCATGGGGTTTGCACATGTCATGGCAACTTGTCTCAAGCGAACAGCAGAGCGAGCAGATGGCACCGGCGTGAAAGGGGCAGTCGATCATGTCTTCTGCGTCAAAGTGATAGTCGCAAACGGTGCAACTGCTCTCGGTCAATGGCTCATTGGGTTGGGGGCGGGCGATGTAGTATTTGCCGCCCGTGCCCCAAGCGATCAGCGGGGCCATGATGACAGACGTCGCCAGAGCGGAACTAGCCGAAAACGCTTGCAACATCATCCCAAACACGCCGCCATAGGCTAGAAACGCAACCACACAGGCGATTGCCATCGCCCCAAGGCCCACCGGATTGATGTCGTAAAGATAGGCGCGCCTGAACTCGATCCCCTTAGGGCTAAGACCTAGTGGCTTGTTAATCACCAGATCCGCCACAAGTGCCCCGATCCAGGCAAGGGCGACATGGGAATAGACCCCCAGAACATGTTCAAGCCCGGTGAACACCCCCAGCTCCATCAGTAAAAGCGCGATGCCCACGTTGAAGACGAGCCACACAACACGGCCTGGATGGGTTTGGGTAAGGCGCGAAAAGAAATTCGACCAAGCGATTGAGCCTGCATAGGCGTTGGTCACGTTGATCTTGAGCTGCGACAACACAACAAAAAGGCCCGTGAGCAGCAGCACCAAGCCAGGTGAATTCAAAAGCTGGTCGAAGGCCGCGTGATACATGCGCGTCGGGTCTGCGGCCTCTTCTATTGGGACACCTTCCCGCAGGGCCAATGTGGCCAGATAAGAGCCTGCTACCATTTTCAGAACACCCAAGACCGACCAACCCGGTCCCGCTGCAATCAAGGCTGCCCACCATCTGCGTTTCTCCAGTGGCGTGGTTGGTTCGGGTAAAAACCGCAGAAAATCCACTTGTTCGCCGATTTGCGCGACTAGTGAGAAGGCAACCCCCGTTGCCGCGCCGAACATCAGCAGCCGCGCGGCATCGGGCACTTCTTCGGGACCGACAAAGGCGGTGCCTGTGTATGACGTCCAGACCTCGATGTCATAGCCCACAAAGGCTAGGAACACGAAAGGCAGGATATGGAGCAAGATCCATATCGGCTGTGTCCAGGCCTGAAAGGTCGAGATTTTGGAAAAGCCGTGGATCACCAGCGGGATCACCACCACAGAGCTGACCACATAGCCTACAAAGAGCGGGATACCCAGGCAGAATTCTAAAGCGAGTGCAAGGATCGCCGCTTCAATGGCAAAGAAGATAAAGGTGAAGGACGCATAGATCAGCGACGTGATCGTGGAACCGACATAGCCAAAACCCGCCCCCCGTGTGAGCAAGTCTATATCGAGCCCATAGCGCGCGGCGTAGTAAGAAATAGGCAGGCCCGTCAGAAACAAGATCGCGCCCACGGCCATGATAGCGGAGATGGCAATGTCGAACCCGTAGGTAAGGGTAAGAGCCGCACCAATAGCCTCAAGCGCGAGAAAAGAGATCGAGCCAATGGCCGTATTCGCAACCCTACCATAGCTCCACCGTCGCGCGCGCCGTGCGGTGAACCGCAGCGCGAAGTCTTCCATCGTCTCATCCGCGACCCAGCGATTATAGGTTCGTTTCTCGCGTGTCGCACGCAATGTGGCAATCATGACCACCTCCACGATGTCGCCACGGGCCGGCGTGGCAACCCCCGAACCAACGCGTTGGAGGGTGTTTCACCACGCCTGTTCTTGGCTGGAAATAACAATAATGCTCAAAACGCGCACGCCTATACGTCATTTAACGTATGTCTCGGTCAGACCCTCTCGGTGATCCTTGTTTCAGCCGGGTGTGATGGAAACGCCCGCTTCGTTAGCACGTTGAAAAGGAGGCGATATGTCTGACAAGGATCCCAACCAATCCGCCGAAAGTCACTCTGCCAGTGGCATGAGCCGCCGCGCCATGCTGGCCGGTAGTGCTGCGCTGACGGCGTCACTCTTTGCACCCAAAGGCTTGAGAGCAGACGACTTTCCGACTTCTGAGGTGAACACCACAGGCCTTGCAGTTACGGACACAACCGTCACCTGCGGCATCCTGCATTCGATTACGGGCACGATGGCCATCTCAGAAACCGGCTCGGTTCAGGCTGAAAAGCTGGCGATCAAGCAAATCAATGAACAGGGTGGCATCCTAGGGCGTCAGATCGAATTTATCCAGGAAGACGGCGCGTCTGACTGGCCGACATTTGCAGAAAAAGCCCGCAAATTGTTGGTCAATGACAAAGTGGCATCGGTCATGGGTTGCTGGACATCCGCAAGCCGCAAAGCCGTGCTGCCGGTCTTTGAACAACATAACGGATTCCTATATTACCCGACCTTCTATGAGGGTCTCGAGGAAAGCCCAAACGTTATCTATACCGGGCAGGAAGCCACGCAACAGATCATCGCGGGGCTCGACTGGGTCAACCAGACCAAGGGCGCAAAGAGCTTCTACCTGCTTGGGTCCGATTACATCTGGCCGCGCACATCCAACAAGATCGCGCGCAAGCACATTGAGAACTTCATGACCGACTGCAAGGTCGTAGGCGAGGAATATTACC
>JBCDGN010000180.1:0-3502 GCA_038751255.1 Pseudomonadota bacterium | reverse complement strand
CTGCCTCAGCTAAGCTCACTTCCAGCTCTTTGGTCTGCAAAACCATCTTCGCTTCCATTGATTTCAGCTTCGCGCCTGATCTTACCAATTGGTGTTCCGCGCTCGCCGGGTTGCGAGCGCGGGTGAGGATGATCAATCGCTGTAGATCGCTTTGACGCGGTCCCATGACTGCTGCGCTTTGGGAGCGAGTTTGTTGGCGTAGCAGTACATCGGGAAGGTCATGTAACGGGGCTGCCAAGTCTCGACCTTGGCGGGACGTGTGCCATCCAAGCAGGCTTTGATGATCGACTTCTGCACCTTGGCGGTGGAGCTGACATGCTGCGCCGCGATGTCATCGCCTGCAATCTCTCCGACGATGGCATTGATCGCCTGTTTGTCGCGCAGCAGATCGAAGAAGGCATCATCGGGCGACCAGTCATCGGGAAGGGACACATCAAGTTGCTGGCCCAGAACCTCAACCATCGCACTGCCGACAGGAAGACATTCAGCCACGACGAAGGTCATAATACGCAAGACGGTGTCGTCATCGAGATCGCAGAGCGTCTTGAACAGGTGATGCAAGTCGCGCCCTGCCGCATAATCCTCGCGGTGCGGCACCCGTGTTTGGTCTGCTGCACGGGGCAGGCACAGCATTTCTGCGAGAGTTTTGCGCTCCTCTGCAAAGCGCGCCTCAGCTTTGTTCGAGGTAAGGCTGTCTCGAATACTGTGTTTGTTGGCCCTTTGCGGATCGGCCTCTACCCTCCACAGCTCTGAACCTGCGATCATCTGCGCCACGGCAAGCCGCAGCGCCATGCCTTGATGGACCAGCAGTGTGTCCCGCACGGCGGCATGGCGGTGCAAGGCGAGGTGGTTCTGCATCGCTGCGGTGAGTTCGGGTTTTTGAGTTGTCTTGGTGTCTTCGCCTTTAGACCGTGCTTTGATCTCTTTCCGGGATAAGCGACCTTCATGGAACGTCACCTCACCAGACTGGTTGATCTGCACATAAACCTTTCCACCGTCTGCTTTTGCGATCTCCGGATAGTCCCAGGAGGGGGAGTATTCGCCGACCTCAAGAAGGACCACATCGCTCCAACCTTTTGCCAGATAGGCGTCCTTCGCGGCAGCAATGGCCGTGTTTTGAAGCGTCCAGAAGGTCTCGGCATCTGCGAAATAGCTGGCATCGCCAAAGAGGTCGGAGATGATAGGGCCGGGATACGCCTCCAGATCGAATAGGGCAGTCTCGGTTTTGATGTCTTTGCCGCCAAAGAGCCACGCTTTTAGACGATAGCCCTCTGGGGTGTAATCCTCTTTGCTTTTGAAGAGACGCAACCACTCCCGTTGCTGGCTCTTTGTCGCCATCGTCGGGAGGCGCAGCGTATCGGCGGCGATATCGCCCTTACGAAAGGCGGTCAGGATCGGTGGGATGATCCGGGCTATGGCCAGTCGCTGTGTGACCAGCCATGTGGTGATGCCGAAACGCGCGGCAATATCCTCCGTGCTCAGGCCCTGTTTCGAGAGCGCGGCGAAGGCTTTGTATTGATCGATCTCGTCCATCGGCAGGCGGGCGACATTCTCGGCGAGTGAGGCTTCGATGGCCTCTGCGTCTTTGCCCTGCTCCATAATCAGGCAGGGCACCGCGTCTGCATTATCCTGCTCCTCGGCGAGGCGTTTCAGCGCATGATAACGGCGCTGACCCGCGACAATCTCGAAACCGTCCTCCGCGGCACGGACAAGAAGGGGCTGGAGGAGGCCATGGGCACGGAGACTGGGGAGAAGGTCACAGAACTCTTTGCGGCCTTGCTTGCGGACATTGAGCTTGGCGGGGGTGAGATCATCGAGGGGTATATGATTGAGTTGCATGGGGGGCCCTTTCGGTTTGGGGTGATGTCGTGCAGGAGCGCACGCCCAAACCTCCGCGTGAACGGAGGCTTGGGGCTGCGCTCCCGCCCTCACCCGGCCCGCCAGACCAGCCGCTGGCCCGCGATGATGGTTTCGGAATATTCGACGCTCAGATCTCGCGCGAAGGCGTCATCGTCGAAATAGACCAACAGGCTCTCGGGAACCTCTCCGAGAAAGCCATCCGCCACAAACTGCTCCGCGAGGTCCCACAGGCTGTCGACGTGATAGACATCAATGTCGTAATCGGCGGGGTCGTGGTCGGGATCAAAACCATAGCCGCATTCCCCGACCGCGAGGATCACGAGGCATTTCTGCCAATCCTCCAACTTGTCGCAGCACTCTAGGTAGGCTCCATAGTTGGCCTGGGTGAGATTGATGGCCCCCGCCAATTCGCAATCAATGGCTTCGCCATCAATGAACTGGATTTCGAACTCCTCAACGGGATCACCGTGGGCGTTGCGGAGGGTCTTCGCTCTGGCGGCGAAGTCCTCGGCACTATCAAAGTGAAAGCCGTTGGCCGTGATATCATAAGGTTGGGCATAGAGGTCTGGCATGGGTGGTCTCGCTTTCTGGTTTGAGGTTCTGCCTCCCGTCCATCCCGAACGGGCCGCGCTTGAACCTCTGCCCAGCGGCGAGCGTCCTGAAAAAAGGAAGGAAAAACGCCGCGCTCAATCGGGCGCGTCGATGTCAGGGCGCCTCGATTACACTCCGGGGATGGGTCACCCCCTTCTCGGGAGACCGCGCAAGTGGCGGAAGAGGATTGACGCACAGCCGGAGGCGTCCCCGGATGTGATGTAAGCTGGAAAGACAGGTTCCACGCGGGCGTCCCGCGCCGCGTCAAGCACGCCAGCGGCGATGCCGCTGACCACACCTATTGCGCAAGGGACCGAAGCCGTATGGCCGAGACCAGCCCCGGTAGGCTCGGTTTACGAGGGCCCGCACCAACGGGGGCGTTATGAAACTCAATTGGCGAGCTTGTCGACCAGCCAGAACGCGCCGCAGACTACAAACGACGGAGCGACTTCACTCGTCAAATGCGTCATGATTGGCTCTCATCCTCGCCAAGGACATCCACACACATGCTGATATTGATCCTCATCAACTGCCCAACCGCCGAGATTGCCGATCAGATCGCGGAACAACTCGTCGAGCACCGTCTGGTCGCCGCCACTAACCGCCAATCCGAGATCTACAGCCGTTACGTCTGGAAGGGCGAAGTTGTGACAGCAGCAGAAGTGCCCCTCATCGCCAAAACCCGTGCCGATCTCTTCGATCCGGTCGCCGATATGGTGCGGGACCTCCACCCCTATGAAACGCCCGCCATCATAGCGACCGCGATGACAGCCGCGAATGCGGAATACGTCGACTGGGTGCATGACGTAACCGTGGCCATTGGGTCAGGGCCAGAGAGAAGATTCAGGCATAGCCGGCGGGAAGCAGTCATTCGCTGCGTTCGCGTTTCTAACCTCAAGATATCGAAGAATCAGACGTTCGATTTCTGCGGACGCCTCGACTTTTCTGCAGTGCTGCAAACCCCCTTCGACCAGAACAATTACAGCGCCTCAGCCGGGGGCCACGCTACTGGCCGGAACGACTTAGGTAAGATGCTTAAGCGCTTGCCTCG
>JBCDGN010000179.1:0-3670 GCA_038751255.1 Pseudomonadota bacterium | reverse complement strand
GCTCGATCTGCGCACCCACATTGCTGAGTTTCTCTTCGACGCGCTCATACCCGCGATCGAGGTGATAGACGCGATTGATCAGGGTTTCCCCTTGCGCTGCGAGCCCCGCCAAGATCAGCGAGACCGACGCGCGCAAATCCGTGGCCATCACCGGCGCGCCCTTTAGCCCTTCAACACCCGTCACGGTGGCGGTCCCGCCCTGCACGTCAATCTGCGCGCCCATGCGCATCAGTTCAGGCGCATGCATGAAGCGGTTCTCAAAAATCTTCTCCTCCAGCACGCTCACCCCGTCGGCGGTGCACATCAGCGCCATGATCTGGGCCTGCAGGTCGGTCGGAAACCCAGGGAACGGCTCGGTCGTCACGTCCACGGATTTCACGCGTTCATTGCCGCGAGATACGCGCAGACCGGCGGCGGTTTGCTCGACATTGATGCCCGCTTCCTCGAGCTTGTCGACAAAGGCTTGCACCAGATCGAGGCGCCCGCCCAAACAGGTCACCGCGCCACCACAAATTGCCGGCGCCAGCATGTAGGTGCCAAGCTCTATGCGGTCCGGCACCACCGGATGCGTGGCGCCGTGCAGACGGTCCACACCCTGAATGGTGATGGTAGAGGTGCCTTCGCCTTCGATCTCAGCGCCCATCCGCCTCAGGCAGCGAGCCAGATCCACGATTTCAGGCTCCCGCGCGGCATTCTTAAGCACCGTCATGCCTTTCGCCAGCGTCGCCGCCATCAACGCATTTTCCGTGGCCCCGACAGAGACAAAAGGAAACTCAAATTCCCCGCCTTTCAATCCGCCGGGAGCCTTGGCGTGCACATATCCTTCCTTCAGCTCAAGCTCTGCGCCCATCGCTTCGAGCGCCTTTAGATGAAGATCCACAGGCCGCGCGCCGATCGCACAGCCGCCGGGCAATGACACAACCGCATGCCCCGCCCGGGCAAGCAATGGCCCCAGCACGAGGATAGATGCGCGCATTTTGCGCACAATGTCATATTCCGCCAGATGATTGCTGATATCGTGGGACGACAAAGCCAAGACCTTACCATCCTGCATCTCGGTGACCTCAGCGCCCAGGCTTTCCAGCAAAAGGGACATGGTACGAATATCCGACAGCCGCGGCGCATTGGTCAGGGTCAGCGGTTCCTCACTGAGTAAGGTGGCAGGCATAAGAGTAAGGCAGGCATTCTTCGCACCCGCAATCGGTATCTCGCCTTGCAGGGCGCCATTGCCCCTGACCAAAATTGCATCCATCTGATTTAGCCTTTGCCTGTTTAGCTTCTGTCTGCGTTGCGTCTATTTTGGCGACCATCGTCGTCTTGCTGCGCTTGGCTCCGCGCTTTTGACTGAGCTTTGCGTTTTGCCATATTGGCCTTCAACGCTGCCTTCAACCGATCTTCGCGCTGCTCCGCAGGTGACGCTTTGTTCTTTGGGTCCTGTGCTGCCATGCAGTCTTCTACCTCACGCACAATTCATGGTCCAGATATGGCTTGCGTGATGGGCCCTCGTCGTCTAGGACCGCGCAACAGTTTAGCTGCTGTAGCTCAGTGGTAGAGCGCACCCTTGGTAAGGGTGAGGTCGGGAGTTCAATCCTCCCCAGCAGCACCATACAAATCAACAACTTACATCATTTTCGATTTTCGGTTTGTGGGCTGAACCCACACCCAGCCCACACATGCAGTCTGATTTGGTCCAACAATACTGCAAATTGTTGGCTGGATCCGGCGGCGTGATGAGTAGGATGGCTTGACGTTCTTCTTGGGTCCAGGGTCCTCCGGACATCACCAGCTCGCGCATGGTTTCTTTCTCTTCGGCCCCTATGCAGGGCACGCCGAAATAGGTGGGCCATCCATGATCAAGCGCGCGCAACCCGACGGAGCCAGAAGCCACGCTGCAACGTGCCGAGCCTAGCAGAGCCGAGCAGAGCCGCGACCGAGGTCGGGTTGAGCCCAAAGCGGACCAGGCAAAACAACTCGATAATCAATGAGACCCAATACATCTTAAGAGTGACCGATCCGCCTTACCACGTTAGCAGCCCCGGTTTCTGCGCCTCGAAGCCCTTTGCCGTTGGAAAAAGCGAGCGCATCCTTGCAATTATCTCGATCTCGCCATCCAGCATCGTTTGGACTGTGTTCAACCAAGTCTTAAACACATCAGAGTCCCAATGTTTCTGAACGGCTGCTTCATCCCTGAACACTTCGTAGAAGTAGAAACGGTTTGGGTTTGCTTCATCTTCCATGATCTGAAACTGGAAAACCTCCGCTTCTTCACTGACCACACCTTGTGCTTCGAATATGCTGGCGCGCAAGAAAGGTTGTCGATACTCTGGCTTGACGTTCACTGCGTAGAACCCCCCAAGCATCACGTCGTCCATTTCTCACTCTCCCATGCGGATAAACAGTTTGTCTTGAGCCACCAATCGCGCCGATCCCACGGGTTGGCTCAAACCTTGCCAAAAAAGACCGTCGCGATTCTATGCCGTTTTTTTGTTGGTGTCCGCGCCATTCAATCCGAGCGCACATGAAAGCTCAAGCGACATCGCGATCAATGCTTGGCCGATCTCCTTGCGCTTGGAGGGCGTGAACACCCTCAGAGAAGACGTGGCACCAATCGACAAGGTCGCACCGACACCTGTTTCAGAAAGCGTTGTGGCAACAGAGCTTATCCCCCGTTCCAGTTCCTCGACACATTCGGCATACCCTTTGGCCCGGATTGTATCGAGTTCGCGTGCTAGATCCTCGCGGCTGACAATCGTACGCTCCGTGTACTGCTTAAGCTGACCATTCAGATCGTTTTGGGTCAGTAGCGCTGGCGACATCGCGGCGATCGCCTTTGCGCAAGAGCACGCATGCAGAGGCCGTTTGCCAATACCCGGATGAAGGTAAGACACGCCCGTCTGCGGCGTCGACACATGAATGATCTCGACCCAGCGGCCGCGCAGTCGAGAGAAGAAAAACGCGGCCCCAAAATCAGCAGCAGCACGGGCGAGCACCGGGGCAATCACGTCCAGAAGGGCGGGATCGGAGTAGTCGCTCATCGTAATCCGCTTCAGCCGTGTCCCAATCGCGAACTCTCCGCGGGCAGGCGATTCAAGTAGCCCAGACGAAACAAGATCCTGAACCAGCCTGTAGGCGGTCGGCTTCGGAAGGCCCGATTGCGCGCAAATGTCGGCGACGGTCGCGCTTCCCTTCTGACCAACAACTTCCAAAATCAACGCGAGACGGTCTAGATGCATTTTTCTCACTTTATGATAATACTGTTTTCGTTATATGATACAGACGAAAGAATCAAGGGAGGGAAATCACCATGGATGGAGCATGCTGCGGCCCGGGTTACGCAAGCCCGCAAGAGGCCATCAAAGCCCCCCGCGAAAAGCTGCTCTACACGATCGCCATCTACACCGGGACGGGCATCCAGAAACCCGACTACCTGGCGACTGTGGATGTGGATCCGGAAAGCCCGACCTATTCCCAGGTGATCCACCGGCTGGAGATGCCGGGCATCGGCGACGAGCTTCACCACATGGGTTGGAATGCCTGTTCGTCCTGCCATGATGATGGCTCCATGTCGCGCAAATACCTGATCCTGCCCGGCGTTCGATCCAACAAGCTGCACATCGTCGACACTGCCACCGATCCTCGCGCCCCGCGCCTGCACAAGGTGATCGACGGC
>JBCDGN010000178.1:0-3726 GCA_038751255.1 Pseudomonadota bacterium | reverse complement strand
TACAGGACGGTTTAGTGGAAAGCCGCGTTGGCGAGATGGACAAGCGAGAACGGCATTTGCGCCTCACGGAAGCTGGTGCGCGATTGGAACGTCAGTTAAGCGATGCACAGCGTGCGCGGGTGCGCGACGCCTACCGAAATGCCGGGCCAGACGCGGTGAGTGGCTTCCGCACCGTTTTAGAAGCTATGATGGACCCTGATTTGCGTCGCAAGTACCACGCCATCGGAGAGCACGACCCATGATCGACCCTGACCCGCACCTTCTAATCGTTGATGACGACGAACGGATCAGAGAGCTTCTGAAGAAATTCTTGGTGCGGCATGGGTTTCTGGTGTCCGTCGCGCGTGATGCAAACCACGCGCGCAAGATTTTATCCTGCTTGGAATTCGACCTCATCGTTTTGGACGTGATGATGCCGGGCGAAGACGGGATCGATCTGACCGCCTCCCTGCGAGACGACATCACCACGCCAATCCTGTTGCTCACAGCTAAGGGCGAAACCGAAGACAGAATCAAAGGGCTGGAGGCCGGCGCCGACGACTATCTGGCGAAACCATTTGAGCCCAAAGAGCTCTTACTCCGCATCAATGCCATTCTGCGGCGTATGCCGGTCACCGAGATGGAGGCTGTGGCCCCTAAGGTGCTGCAAATGGGCCAGGTGCGCTTCGACATAGAGCGCTCTGAGCTGATGAATTCAGACGCACCAGTGCGCCTGACAGCCACTGAGGTTCAACTGATGCGCATTTTCGCAGAGCATCTTCGGGAACCCGTCAGCCGTGCAAAGCTGGTCGAGGAATTGGGACGCGACAGAGGCCAAGCCCAAGAACGCGCGGTGGACGTTCAGATTACACGGCTGCGTCGCAAGATCGAAGCAGATCCCAAGCAACCACGCTATTTACAGACCGTGCGTGGTGAGGGTTACATGCTGGCCCCTGATTGATCGAGGAACGCGCAGGTCTCATGGTCAACGAGATCTAACATGTGATGTTAGATGTCGACGGCGTCTTGGTATCAGGCCACGGCCCGCATGACGAACGTTGGACACATCGCCTGAAACACGATCTTGGCATTGAGCCTGAGGACCTTGTTCGGGAGTTTTTTGCCAAAGGCTGGAACAAGGTCGTGACCGGAGAAAAAGCGTTGGAGCCTGCACTGGCCGATAGCCTGAACCGGCTTGGCTCCAAGGTCGAGGTCGGCACCTTGATTGACTATTGGTTCGAAAAGGATGCGCGCCTTGTTAATGCGGTTTTGAACGATTGTGTTCGCCTGCGGGATGCGGGTTTCAAAGTGATCCTGACGACCAATCAAGAGCACCGTCGGGCGGAGTATCTCATGCAGGATCTCGGACTAGAAAAGGTCGTGGATGGGATCGTGTATTCCGCGCAAGCCAAGGCGCAGAAGCCCGACCGTGCCTTCTTTGAATTTGCCATGGGCTATACAGGTGAACCTCCGCGCGCGCATCTCCTGGTGGATGATCATGCGGCAAATGTGGATAGCGCATGTCGGGTTGGATGGCATGGCTATGTGTGGCGCGCTTACGCCGATCTATTTGAGACGGTGACCACCTTCCAAAGCTAGCATAGCAGAGTTTTTGCTTATTGAAGATTTGCCGTATCTTCTAACGGCGAAGGGTTTCATCCTGGGAGGACGAGCAATGCAGACCTATGATGTTGTGGTGTACGGGGCATCCGGGTTTACCGGACGGCTGGTTGCAGAATACATCCAGGCCACACACCCTGACCTGTCCTGGGCCATGGCGGGCCGGAGCCTTGAGAAACTCGCAGCTGTGCGCGCAGAAATGGGGCTGCCTGACAGCGTGCCGCTCCTCAAGGCTGATGTCTCTGATCCGACCTCAATCAGGGACATGGTGAGGCGGACAAAGATCGTGATCACAACAGTGGGCCCGTATCTCAAATATGGTGAACCGCTCGTGGCGGCATGCGCCGAGGCGGGCAAGGATTACGTCGATCTCTGCGGTGAGCCGCCATTCATGTGGAATATGATCGAGAAATATGACGATGTTGCCAAAGCCAGCGGCGCCCGGATCGTACATTCCTGCGGATATGACAGTATTCCCTTCGATCTGGGCGTCTACATGCTTCAAGAGGAAGCCAAGTCCCGCTTTGGCGCACCATTCAAGGACGTGAAAGGCCGCGTGCGCGGGATGAAGGGCGCATACTCGGGGGGTACAGCTTTGTCTGGAATTGAGACGACCAAGCTGGCGCAGTCTGACCCTGATGTGATGCATCGCTTGCTCTCTCCCTTCGCTCTAACGTCTGGCTTTGAGGGCGCAAGGCAACCTGCTGATCACAAGCCGGTTTACGATGAAGACTTGGGCTCCTGGGCGGCACCGTTCTACATGGCGATCATCAACACGAAAAACGTGCATCGTTCCAATATGCTTATGGGACATCCTTACGGTACGGATTTTACCTATAGCGAAATGATTGCGACGGGCCCCGGAGACGCAGGTGAGGCGGCTGCAAGAGCGATTGCCAGCGCGGATAAAAACGCTGAGACAGCGCATCTCAAGGCGGGAGATGGGCCAGACAAGGACGCCCGCGAAGCGGGGTTTTATGATCTCGTTTTCACAGGTATGTCCGACACAGGAGAAAGGTTAAGCGTCAACGTCGCCGATGATCGCGATCCGGGCTACGGATCCACCTGCAAAATCCTGACTGAGGCCGCGCTATGTTTGATCCACGATGTCCCGGATGCGACGGGCGGTGTGTTGACCCCGGCCCCTGTCTTTGGACATTCAATCATTAATCGTTTGCGGGACAATGCAGGCATGGTTTTTGAAGTCGAAAGCTAACGGCGGATCTGTCAAATCTAGACATTCCGGCTCGGAGATGCTTTGGCATCGCTAGCTGCATATACGGGAGGCGACTCATGCTTGATGTTACGACAAACCTGAAATCCCTGCTAAAAGATCCCAGTCTGCTGGTGGAACACTCCTACGTTGACGGGGCTATGACAGAGGGTGATGACGGCACGTTCGAGGTCGTGAACCCGGCACGGGGTGATGTGATTGCCCATGTGGCCAATCTAAGCCGGGCGCAAGTGGCGCAGGCAATCGCGGCGGCAGAGGCTGCGCAAAAGGATTGGGCGGCGTGGACAGGCAAAGAACGCGCCGCGGTCCTGCGCAAATGGTTCGATCTGATGATGGAGAACGCAGATGATCTTGCGACAATCCTGACCGCCGAACAGGGCAAGCCGCTGGCCGAGGCCAAAGGAGAGATCACGTATGGCGCATCTTTCATTGAGTTCTTCGCCGAAGAAGCCAAGCGCATCTACGGTGAGACCATTCCAGGTCACCAGCGTGACAAGCGGATCACAGTGATCAAACAACCCATCGGAGTTGTCGCGTCAATCACGCCATGGAATTTTCCGAACGCGATGATCACCCGCAAAGCAGCGCCGGCCCTCGCCGCAGGCTGCACGTTTGTGGGTCGCCCGGCCACTGAGACGCCCTTGTCTGCTACGGTCATGGGTGTACTGGCAGAGCGCGCGGGCATTCCGAAGGGTGTGTTCAACATTGTGACCTCCTCTTCATCGTCCGCCGTGGGCAAGGAGTTCTGTGAAAACCCGGCTATCCGAAAGATCACCTTCACCGGATCGACAGAGGTTGGCCGCATCCTGTTGCGGCAGGCGGCGGATAACGTCCTTAAATGCTCCATGGAGCTTGGCGGCAACGCGCCCTTCATCGTGTTTGATGATGCAGAT
>JBCDGN010000177.1:0-3894 GCA_038751255.1 Pseudomonadota bacterium | reverse complement strand
GCGCTGGTTTTTGGTTGGCTGGCCTTTCGCAGCCGGGTGACGGGGGTTTACCTGTCGATCCTGACCCAGGCGATGACACTGGCACTCTCGCTCTATCTCTTTCAGAACGACAGCGGATTGCGCGGAAATAATGGCCTGTCTGGGTTGCAGAACCTTCCGGGGCTGGACGAGGTTCCGCAATCGACCGTGTCGATCTGGTTTTTCTGGGCCTCGGCGGCCGCTCTGGCGGGCGGCTATGTGATCTGCGCCTGGATGGTGTCGGGCAAGTTCGGCTCGGTTATCCGTGCGATCCGCGATGACGAAGCGCGGGTGCGGTTTCTGGGCTATTCGGTCGAGGCCTACAAGCTTTTCATTTTTACCTTCACCGCGATCCTCGCAGGTCTGGCCGGCGCGCTATATTACCCGCAGGCAGGAATTGTGAACCCGGCGGAGATTGCGCCCATTGCGTCCATCTATCTCGCGGTCTGGGTGGCGATCGGGGGGCGCGGGCGGCTTTACGGGGCGGTGATCGGGGCGGCCTTCGTTTCGCTTTTGTCCACGTGGTTCACAGGCGGTCAGGCGCCGGACATCAACCTCGGCTTCTACACGATCCAATGGGTGGATTGGTGGACTGTGCTGCTTGGCTTTTCCTTCGTTGCGGTGACCCTTTTTGCGCCGGGCGGGATTGGCGGGCTGTTTGATCTGATCTCGGACCGTCGGCAGCCAGAGCGCCACGGGGCTGATCTTGGACCCGATGAGGGCGCCTTGCGCGAAAAGGAGGCAGAGACATGAGCACGCTTCTCGAAGTGTCCGGCGTCTCGGTCTCCTTCGATGGGTTCAAAGCCATCAACAATCTGACATTCAACATCGGCGCGGCGGAGCTGCGTGCGGTGATCGGGCCCAATGGCGCGGGTAAAACCACCTTCATGGATATCATCACTGGCAAGACGCGGCCTGATGAAGGCCGGGTGCTGTGGGGCGAGAAATCCGTGTCTTTACTCTCGCTATCCGAGAGCCAGATCGCCCAGGCGGGGATCGGTCGAAAGTTCCAGCGCCCGACGGTGTTCGAAGATCAGAGTGTCGGCGACAATCTGATGCTCTCGCTGAAGAAAGATCGCTCGCCCTTTGCCGTTCTGCGCTTTCGCGCCACGAGACAGGACGCAGAGAAGGTGGCAGAGCTTGCCGAGGAAATCGGGCTGTTGACGTCTTTTCATCGCAAGGCGGGCGAGCTCAGTCATGGTCAGAAACAATGGTTGGAGATCGGAATGCTGCTGGCACAGGATCCGCAATTGTTGCTCGTGGATGAGCCTGCCGCTGGCATGACTGGGGCAGAGCGTGAACATACGACCGAATTGCTGGTCGAGGCTGCCAAAACCCGGTCGGTCGTGGTGGTCGAGCACGATATGGAATTCGTGCGCCGTTTGAACTGCAAGGTGACGGTCCTGCACGAAGGATCCGTTCTCGCCGAAGGCTCCATCGACCATGTCACCGCGAATGAAAAAGTGATCGAGGTCTATCTTGGCCGATAATCTGGCAGAAACCGAAGATCTGCGCCTGCATTATGGCGGCTCTCAGATCCTGAACGGGGTCGACCTAAGCGTGAACCGCGGCGAGGTTCTGTGCGTCATGGGAACCAACGGCGTGGGCAAGACCTCTCTTCTCAAGGCACTGTCGGGCACGCATCCGCGCAGTGCGGGTCGCTATATCCTCGATGGCGAAGAGATCGGGCGCGCCGACGCGCATGTTCTGGCGCGAAAGGGCGTTGCCTATGTGCCGCAGGGGCGAGAGATCTTTCCTTTTCTCACGGTGCGCGAGAACCTCGAAACGGGCTTTGCCTGTCTGGCCCCGGCGGAGCGACACATACCCGATGAGATCTTCGAGCTGTTTCCGATCCTGAAGGAATTCATGACCCGTCGCGGCGGGGACCTGTCCGGTGGGCAGCAGCAGCTGGCGATTGCGCGTGCGCTGATCACGCGACCCAAGCTCTTGCTTCTCGATGAGCCCACAGAGGGCATTCAGCCCAACATCATCACGCAGATTGGCGAGGTGATCGGAACACTGCGCGACAGAGGCGATATGGCGATCATCCTGGTCGAGCAGTATTTCGACTTTGCGCTGCGGCTCGGGGATCGTTTCCTTGTGCTTGAACGCGGCAGCACGAAGCTTTCGGGTCATGCAGCCGAGATCGATGCAGACAAGCTTCAGGCGGCGGTTTCCGTCTAGACGCGTACCTCCGCCGTCTCGCCTGTGAGGCGTCCCGGACAGCTTTTGTCGCGATGATGGGGACCGGTAGGCTAAGGCCTGTGATCGGGTGATGCGAAGCTCTGAGCATTGGCGCGCCGCCACCGATCAATATAGCCGAACCCGCAATCCTCGTTGCTCAACAAGAACCCTTCGGGCAGATACGGGTAGACCTCGGCGCCCGTCACCATCTGGTGGTCACGTTCCCGCATAATCAGATGATGGGGCAGGAAATCCCCGGGATGATCGAGGCCCGCCGCCCCGGTCATCTCTGCGAGCGCCTTGAGCGTGTTTTTGTGGAACCGGTAGACGCGCTCGGATTTATCCGGGACAACCAGAGCGCGCTGGCGGAGCTTGTCCTGCGTGGCCACACCGACTGGGCATTCGTTGGTATGACAGGCCTGCGCCTGAATGCATCCGACGGCAAACATGAAGCCCCTCGCCGAATTAGCCCAATCGGCGCCGAGGGCCAGAACCTTGGCAATGTCGAAGGCTGTCACGACCTTGGCCGATGCGCCCAGTTTGATCTGATCGCGAAGCCCGGCCCCGCGCAGGGTGTTGTGGGCAAAGGTCAGCCCCTCAACCAGTGGCATGCCCATATGATTGGCAAATTCCAGCGGTGCAGCGCCGGTGCCGCCTTCTTTGCCGTCAATCACGATGAAATCCGGCGCGATCTTTGCGTCGAGCATCGCTTTGACGATACACATGAATTCGCGCCTATGGCCGATACACAACTTGAATCCAACCGGCTTTGCGCCCGACAACTCCCGCATGCGTCCAATGAATTGCATCAGCTCGACAGGCGTTGAAAACTCCGGATGTGACGCGGGGGAGACACAATCAATCCCCATCGGTATGCCGCGAGCCTCGGCAATCTCCGGCGAGATCTTGGAGGCTGGCAACATGCCACCATGCCCCGGTTTCGCGCCCTGGCTGAGCTTCAGTTCGATCATCTTCACCTGTGGATCGGCGGCCTGCGCTGCAAAGCGATCCGGGTCGAACCGTCCCTCAGGCGTCCGGCACCCGAAATAGCCCGACCCAATCTCGTAGATCAGATCGCCACCGCCCTGCTTGTGATAGCGGCTGATACTGCCCTCGCCCGTGTCATGGGCAAAGCCGCCCTTTTTCGCTCCGGTATTGAGGGCGAGGATCGCATTTCCTGACAAGGCACCGAAACTCATGGCGGATATGTTGTAGATTGAGGCCAGATACGGCTGTTTGCATTCCGGGCCACCGATTTTCACGCGAAAATCATGGTCCTCGAGATGTTTTGGGCTGACTGAATGGGTGAGCCATTCAAAGCCTGAATCGTATACGCGCTCGCGCGTGCCGAACGGCCGCTTTTCCTCGACACCTTTGGCACGTTGATAGACGATCGAGCGCTCATCGCGCGAAAAGGGCTCTTCGTCCTGATCGCTTTCAATCAGGTATTGTCGGATTTCTGGCCGGATCCCTTCGAACATGAAGCGCATATGCCCGATCACCGGATAGTTTCGCAGGATCGCGTGGTTCGTCTGCGTCACGTCATAAAGACCCGTGGCAGACAGAGCGCCGAAGATCATCAAGGGAAGGATGAACCAACCGCTCCAGATCAAGCCAAAGAGAGACAGGATCGCCAGGGCGACAACACCGCCAAAAACTGCGTAACGTTCCATTAGTCAGGCCTCCGGTCTG
>JBCDGN010000176.1:0-3943 GCA_038751255.1 Pseudomonadota bacterium | reverse complement strand
TCATCAACAAAATAGCGCACTTCGCTTTGGGTATAAGCTGTATTGAGCGGCAGATAGATCGCGCCGACCTGCACTGCCGCACCATAAAGGGCGATCGCGTCTGCACATTTCGGAGCCTGCACCACCACACGGTCGCCCACTGCGACTCCAGTACTGCGCAGTACATGGGCCAATTGCGCAACCCGCGCGACAAAGTCTGCGTAGGACCAAAGGGACCCATCATCAAGATCAAGGAAGGGGGCCGGGTTGTTAGCGTGTGGTGCAATCAGTGCATCGTAGAGGGTATTGGTCACGAAGAGAGTTCCTTGGGTCTTGTTGTCAGCGGGGACGCCGCCATTGCGCTTACGACCTTGGACGCCGCGACACCAGCATTGAGGGCAAAGTCCTCGTGGTTTCGTTCGGTCTGGGACAGGTCATAAAGATAGTTCACCATGGCCCCACCCGACTGCGCCATCCCTGCCTCTGAGCTGTCCGCTCCTGCATGGATGTCATGGATTTCAGCCCCATTGCCCAGATGAAAGCGTGCGACCGGATCGATCGGCAAACCGTCATCGCGCTTGGCGATCGTGAGGTAGCGGGCGGCGAGGCCCTGCACGTCTTCAGGTGGCGCATTCCCTTCCAACATGGCCTTTGCAGCGTCCCCGCAATCGGGGTCGTCCGTTTGCGTCCTTAGCCAGCGGGTCAGGTCTGGGATGGGCGACAGGGTGACAAAATGGGTGAGCTGTGGAAACTCGAGCGCCAGTTCGGCGACCACCTGCTTGATCAACAGATTGCCAAAACTGATGCCCGACAGACCCTTCTGACAGTTCGAAATGGAATAGAACACCGCGACTTTAGCCTCGTGCGCTTCCAATGGTTCGCGCGTTTCAGACAGAACCGCATCGATTGATGAAGGGATGTCCGCACTCAGCGCAACTTCGACAAAGATGAGCGGTTCGTCCGGCATAGCCGGGTGGAAGAACGCAAAGCAACGGCGATCAGGTGGGTACAACCTGCCGCGCAAGTCGTCCAAATCGCTGATCTGGTGTACGGCTTCATAAGCGACGATTTTGTCGAGGATGCGGGCCGGTGTGTCCCAGTTGATTTGCTTTAGAACCAGAAACCCACGATTGAACCAACTGCGCAGCAGATGAACAAAGTCCAGGTTCGTACGTTCCAGATCGGGTGCGCCCTTTAACACGCGCAGCAGATCGGCGCGCATTCCCACAAGGTCGGCCGTCGCACCCGGTGTTTGGTTCAGACGGCGCAACAGCTCTTGCCGCTTGGGTTCGGCGGCGCGTGATAGGTGTTTGAAAACCTCAGTGCTGGGCGCATCAGCATAATGCAAAGCGAGGTTTGCCAAGGCCTGAGCATCAATGTCCAGCGCGTCGTTCATCATCTGGAAAAACGCGACCTTGCCCTCATCCGTCAGCGCACGATAGCGATCCAGAATACCTGCAGCGAGCTTCTGGCCAGACACCTCCCCCTCTTCTGACAACAAAGCACGACACAGCGCGTAAATATCGCGCGTGTCATCGGCCTTGAGGGACGTGTCACGCCGCTCAAACAAAGTGGACAGAATGTCGCCCAGGAATCGATTACGCTGCATTGGCTCTCTCCTGCCTGTGTACAAACATCGTCAAAGGTCGGCGCATAGGCTTATCTCGCGGAGATTATAGCTCACTCAGCGGCACCGTCAGGTACTCTCCCGTAAGGCGATAATGGTTGATCAGCGCGCTCGACGCCTCGTCAGCATCCCCGCGCACGGCCGCATCCAGGATCTCATCATGCTCGGCACCAACATCCCTTTTGCGATAATCCGTCCCAGCCGCCGCGAGGTAGCGATACCGGATATTGAGATCGTAAAGCTGCCCGCAGTACCGTAAGAGGATGGGCGAATTCGCATTGCCCAACAACGCCAAGTGAAAAGCTTTGTGCGCCGCTTCGAAGGTCGGGATGTCGCTTTTGCCGCTGGCACGTTTCATCCGGTGATGCACCAGAACAAGCTGCTCTTCCCAGTCGGAATCTGCCTGCGCGATGGACTGGCGCAAGGCCATATCCTCAAGTGCACAACGCAAGCTAAGGATCTCCTGAAAGTTCGCCAGGTTGGCGGGTGCCGCACGAAACCCGCGCTGATCCAGGCGCTCAACCAACATATCCGACGTCAGCAAACTAAGTGCCTCGCGCACGGGCGAAGCGCCCGTATCAAGCATCGCGCGCAGCTGTTCGATCTTGAGCTTTTCGCCCGCTGCCAGTTTTCCGGTCAGGATCATCTCGCGCAGAGAGACCTAGGCCGATCGGGTCGCCGAGCTTTCTTTGCCTTCAGCATTTTGCATCACGTTCATGTGGCCGGCTCCCTAATTTTCTATGACAAGACGACGCTGTTTGTTGAAAGCCCGACGTTCAGCGAAACCGACCCTTCATTGATCATCCAGCGTCGCAGCGTGAAGGTGCGTGCACCACTGTGATGCATCGGGTCTGCCTCTGCCAGCGCACGAGCAGCTTCAAGGCTGTCTGCGCGATAGATGATGAGCCCCATGCCTTGCATCTCTTCGCCAGTCTCATCTGACATGGGGCCGGCAAAAGCCAGCGCACCTTTTGCCTCAAGCCCGGCCTGATACTCCAGATGCGCAAGCAATGCGGCTTTTACGCCCTCTGGCCCTTTGGCCGGAACGCTTTGTGCAACATAGAGTTCCAGCGCAAGCGCACCGCGTGCTTTGGCCTGTTGTTTATAGTCGGACCATTTCATCGCCGATTCTCCATCACATCAAAAAATATCGATATTCATTGACAATTAGTGCGATTGTAGGCAAAAAAATTCAAACTGACAAGGATATGCTGTAATGAAATACATGGTCGGGACAACGGTGCGCGGGCCAGCCGTCTTCGGTGTAGAGGGCGAAAAAGCCATTGAATTGACGGCCTTGGACGCATCAGTCGGCACTGATTTGATGGGCCTTATCAATGATCCTGCACTGGCGGAATCAGTAGCGGCCAAAATGACTGGCGCACCCTCTGTGCCAGTGTCGTCCATCACGCCCGCCCTGCCCATCGCGGAACCGGGAACAATCATTTGCCTTGGCCTCAACTACACTGACCACATCAAGGAAGGCGGATACGAAATTCCTGAGTACCCTGCTCTTTTCATGCGCGGAAGGAATTCCATCATGGCTGCGGGCAGTCCAATGGTACGGCCAGCCTGCTCGGTGCAACTGGACTATGAAGCGGAGCTGATGCTGATTATCGGCAAAGGCGGACGCCATATATCCGAAGAAGACGCGCTGGATCATGTCTTTGGGTACACCGTCTTCAACGACGGGTCGGTGCGCGACTACCAACGCAAAACGCATCAATGGACACCGGGCAAAAACTTCGACCAGACGGGCGCGATTGGCCCGTATGTCGTCACTCCGGAAGACCTGCCTGTCGGTGCGAGCGGCCTGAAAATCGAAAGCCGCGTGGGGACTGAAATTTTGCAATCCTCCAATACGGGCAACATGATCTGGTCTGCAGCCAAAACCATTGCCACGATATCTGAATACACCACTCTCGAACCCGGCGATCACATCGCCCTTGGCACTCCACCTGGCGTCGGTCACGCCAAGAAACCAAACCCACGCTGGCTGATCCCGGGAGAAGTCGTGGACATTGAAATCGAAGGGATCGGAATTTGTTCGAACCCCATCATGGACGAGGCTGACTTTGCCCGCGGGGTAGCCGCAGAATGAACGCGCCTGCAGGGACCGAATTGGACGCATTGCGCGCCAAGGCTCAGGAGAACCATCGCGACCTACGGGACCGTATTGGTCGTCTATCGGATGATGCAATTGATTTGATCCTGCGCGACGCACGTTCTCACTACAAATGGACGGAAAAACCGATTCCAGATGGGCTGCTCGAAGAGATCTTTGAGATTACCATCAACGGTGCGACTTCGATGAATACTCTGCCTGCGCGCTTTGTC
>JBCDGN010000175.1:0-4019 GCA_038751255.1 Pseudomonadota bacterium | reverse complement strand
CTATTACCGCCTCATAACTTCAGCGTCGGAAGGCATGAGGCTCACCATCGATCATGCCCAGTTGACGCTCTTGAGCGATAACTTGAAGCGTGGCGCGGCGAAGGAGCACGCGGCTGTCTTCGCCGATCATATCGACTGTCTAAGGGCGGCGGGGGCGACGGTCGCCGCGGTCACATCCGTCGCGGGCCATTTTTGCATCGACGAGCTTTTGGACCACGCGTCGCTTCCGGTGGTGAGCATACTGGACAGCATAGACGCTCACCTCTCAAAGCTTGGCTACCAGCGCGTTGGACTACTTGGCAATCGGCTGGCGATGGAAAGCCGACTGTTCGGCAAGGTGACCTCAACCGAGCTCATCGTGCCCGCGGGAGAGCAATTATCGCGTGTCGGCGAAGCCTATGCGGAGTTGGCGCGAACCGGCGTATGTACCAATGAACAACGAACGGTTTTCGTGAACGCTGCTGAAGACCTTACTGCAAATGGTGCCGGCGCGGTCTTGCTTGGCGGCACCGACCTGTTCCTCGCCTTCCAGGGTGAAGCGACTGACTATCCTGTGGTCGACGCGGCGCAGGTGCATGTCACCGCCATCTTGGCGCGTTCAGACGTCTAGAGCGCGAAAAGTTCAGCGAAGGCATCTGCGCCCTGCTTTGAGAACGTCACAACGCGGCTCGTCTCTTCTCGCTTGGCCCATGAGAGCTCTTCAAACCTCGCAAGAAAAACGCGGCCAAGACTGCCTGCGAGATGCGACCTGCGCTCACTCCAGTCCAAGCACTCGCGGCACACCGGAGACCGGGCATTCCGCAACCGGTCGATATCGATGCCAAACTCACGAACAAAAGCCGTCCCGGCTTCCGTCAACGCCAATTCTCCAGCCACGATGATAAGATGCTCGCGAGCAATCATGCTGTCGAACATCTGCGTCCCCATATCGCCGGCCAAATGATTGTAGCAGACCCGGGCTCGGCGCAGCGCGGCGTCTTTTGGGCCGGTTCGCTTGCGAAGATGCCCCGCTCCAGCCGCAAGGCCCATCAACCCCTCTAAGACGTGGGCGACGTCCTCACTTGCAAGGCTGAAGTATTTGTGCCGCCCCTGCTTTCGCACCCGCAAAAGCGAAGCATTGGCGAGCTTGGAAAGGTGCGAGCTTGCCGTCTGCATTGTGACGCAAGCCTCTCCCGCAAGCTCACTGGCGGTGAGCGCTTTCCCGCTCATCAAAGCGGTCAGCATGTTTGCGCGCGCCGGATCGCCGATCAGCGCGGCAACATGGGCAATGTTGGGACCTTCTTTCATAGTTCGACCGTAATCGAAACATCAGCGCAGAACAAACGGGTAAGTTCGCAAAATCACATGAGTAGGAGGTCTTCATGCTGACGTGTATCATCCGCTATCAGATCGACCCGACCAAAAAATCGCAGTTCGAGCAGTACGCGCGCAACTGGGGGCAAGCGATCCCCCGCTGCGGCGCCGATCTGGTTGGCTATTTCGCACCACACGAGGGATCCTCCACCCTTGCCTATGGCGTCTACAACATCGCCAGCTTAGCTGCCTATGAGGCCTACCGTGATAGGCTGGCTTCAGACCCAATAGGACAGGAGAACTACGCCCTTGCGCAGCGGGAGAAATTCCTGCTCCGCGAAGACCGCACGTTCCTCAAACTAGCCTCTGCGCCGCACGGGGGGCGGCCATGATCGCAGTGATCTTCGAAGTGATACCGGCAGACGGCCGAAAGAGTGACTATCTGGACATCGCAGCCCAGATGAGGCCCCTATTGGATCATATCAGCGGGTTCATCTCCGTCGAGCGCTTCCAGAGCTTGTCCGACCCTTCCAAGATCTTGTCACTATCGTTCTTCGAAGATGAGCGCGCCATCGAAGAGTGGCGCAATCTCAAGGCCCATCGGGGTGCCCAAGACAAGGGTCGGCGCGGTGTGTTCGACGATTACAAGCTGCGCATTGCCAGTGTTGTCCGGGACTATGGGATGTTCGACCGGACACAGGCCCCAATAGACAGCCAAGACGCGCACGATCCGCTGCCCTAAGCCCTGCAACCAGTTCGGAAAATGCCGGCTGCTGTCCAATTACGGGGCCCACACCAGATTGAGGCGGAGATGACCGATCTAAGCAAGTACAACGCAAATTCCGGCACTCTGGTACCGGTCTTTACAATCGAAGTACAAACCTTGCCGGAGGACACCAATCGCATCCTTGATGAGGTGATGAAGGTCCATCTTCTGAACTTTGGCCGGTACCAACGAAACGCCAGCATCTCCGCTGTTGGCAAAGAGACTTCCCAGCCGGAGCCAGACTCAACCACGACGACACATGTGGATGGTTTTGAAGCGGGTGCCACTGAGACCTACCCCATGGTGGAGCTCAAAATCTCGATTGAGCGGGATCTGACCGCACTTGGCAAAGTGATGGATGCGATCATCCATGCTCACCATTATGAGGAGCCCGTTATTTTTGTTCGAGAGGATTGGGCGAGCAGGGCTGCCTACAACGCCCGCAGCGACAACCCAAACCGTTGGTGGAACAACGGTAAGGGGCTTCCACAGCGGATCGAATGACAAGATGGATCGTTTCGCTCAGCGGGACCAATCAGCGAGCCACTTTTCCCGCTAAAGGCTTCTGAAAAAAGGCCAACAGACAGGCGCCGAAAAGGATAATCCCTGCAGCCACCATGCCAGAGCTGAGTGTACCGGTGGCATCTCCAATAAGACCAGCTGCAACTGGGCCGATCGTCTGCCCGACTGCAAAGACCACAGTAAATACGCTAACCGCCTTGCCCCACTGTGGCTCAGGCAAGTTCTTTCGACCGAAGGCAGTCACCGCGCCAGGCCCGACAAAAACCGCCAGTCCAAACAAAAAGCTGGAAAGCACAAATCCAACAGCGTCAGGCATCATTACCGGCCCGAGAGTTGCCAATCCCGTGATGGCGCAGGCCATGGCTAATGGGAACCCGGACGCGTTTTGAGCCAGGATTGGACGCCATGCGAAGGGCGAAAGGATGATACCCAGACCGATCAAAACCCAGCCCGATGAAAGGACTGCCACGCTTAAGCCGATGGATTGCGCCCAGGCGATGACGAAGGTCAGGTATACAATGTGACCGGTGGCAAACAGGCCGTAACTGAGCAACTCGAACTGCATTTCTCTGGTCGGGAGACGCGCTTTGCAATGAACTATGTGCGATGGAACATGCACCTGGCCCGCTGCCCAGAGAGAGACCGGCGCCAAACCAAGGCTGATCACGCCAAGACCGATCCAAACCAGCGGCCACAGTGCGGGACCGTGAAGGTGAAAAAGGCCGGGCAACAATCCGCCGCTGAGAACCATACCAAGGCCAGCGCCGCCAAAGTAACCCGCTATGGCCAGCGCGTTCTTCCGGGCGTCATTGGGGAAAAGCGTTGCGGCCATGGCACTACCCGCAATGAAGACCGGGGCGCCCGAAACGCCAGCAAAAAAGCGCCAAAAAGTCAGGTACCAGAACCCATCACCCAAGCCGCACATCAACAGGCACGTACCAGTGACAAGGAGCCCGGCCGCAAACATCCGGCGCTCAGAAACTCGACCAATGATTGCGAAGGCCAGCACTGCACCGCCAATGTAGCCGAGCGTGTTTGCCGTGTTGATCCAGCCGGACTGCGTGTAGCTCCATCCAAGATCAGTTTGCATGGCAGGAAGGATCAACCCGTACGCGAAGCGGGCGAAGGCGTTGCTGACGGTTACCCCAAAAGCCAAGCCAAGGACGATCCACCAATTGCGCGACACCGTCACCGACGGCTCAACTGCACAAGGGATTCCGCCGCCGTTTGGGCCAGATGGATAGGTTTGTCAGATTGATGGATGTACGCCCCGACAATCCCTCCATCCCACAGCAGGGCAATTTGTTGGGACAGGGTCTTGGGATCGTCGCAGTACCCTTCCCCCAAAGCGTCCTGAATGTTCTGCGCGATCCAGTCTTTGTGTTGCCGCGCAAGGTGGTGCAGCTTGCTATCAGGCGCCGCCGTTTCGATCGCGAGG
>JBCDGN010000174.1:0-4080 GCA_038751255.1 Pseudomonadota bacterium | reverse complement strand
TGCCGATTTGCAAGAGAGGTCGGCACAGCTGACGGCCAAGTGGCAATCCGAGCGCGATAAGCTGGCTGGCGCGCGCGACATCAAGGAACAGCTTGAGAGCGCGCGGATTGAGCTTGAGAATGCCAAGCGCGCAGGTGACCTGGCCAAGGCAGGAGAGCTGTCTTACGGTGTCATTCCGGAGCTTGAGAAAAAGCTGGCCGAGGCGGAAGCCACCGAAGAGAGCGGCGTGATGGTCGAAGAGGCTGTGCGGCCCGAACAGATCGCTCAGGTTGTGGAAAGATGGACTGGGATCCCGACGGCGAAAATGCTGGAAGGGGAGCGCGAGAAACTCCTGTCTATGGAAGACGGGCTGCACAAGCGCGTCATCGGTCAGAATGCGGCTGTTAAGGCCGTGGCCAATGCCGTCCGTCGCGCGCGGGCCGGTCTCAATGACGAAAACCGTCCGCTTGGATCCTTCCTGTTCCTCGGGCCGACCGGGGTCGGTAAAACCGAGCTTACCAAGGCTGTTGCCGAGTTTCTCTTTGACGATGACGGCGCGATGGTGCGCATTGATATGTCGGAGTTCATGGAGAAACACGCGGTCTCCCGTCTGATTGGCGCGCCTCCGGGTTACGTCGGCTATGACGAAGGCGGTGTGCTGACCGAAGCCGTGCGGCGCAGGCCCTATCAGGTTGTGCTCTTTGATGAGGTCGAAAAAGCGCATCCGGAAGTGTTCAACGTGCTTTTGCAGGTGCTCGATGACGGCGTGCTGACCGATGGCCAGGGCCGGACAGTAGATTTCAAGCAGACGTTGATCAGTCTGACGTCAAACCTTTCGTCTCACGCGCTAAGCCAGCTCGGAGAAGACGCGGATGCGTCAGACGCCAAGCGCGATGTTATGGATGCGGTTCGGACGCATTTCCGCCCAGAGTTCCTGAACCGGCTTGATGAGATCGTGATTTTCGACCGGCTCGCGCGGGCGCAGATGGACGGCATTGTCGATATCCAGATGGCGCGGTTGCTCAAGCGCCTTGCCAGCCGGAAGATCACGCTCGATCTCGATGAAAGCGCGCGGAAATGGCTGGCTGATGAAGGTTATGACCCGGTTTACGGCGCAAGGCCACTCAAGCGAGTGATCCAGAAGGCGCTGCAAGATCCATTGGCAGAAGCGCTTTTGGCCGGAGACATCTTGGATGGCTCTGTGGTTGACGTCTCCGCCGGGGCAGAAGGGTTGTTGATCGGAGACCGGGTGGGCAGCACGCACCGGGAGCCACCCAAGGACGCGGTGGTGCACTAAGGCTTTGGGGGGGCAGCCCCCAAACGCATGATCCTTTGGGGGCCAGCCCCCAAACCCCCGGGGTATTTGGAAAAAGAAAGAAGCTGCGGCGCGCCTATTTGGTGCGCCCCTCTTTTTTTGACGAAATTTCAATTGGTGCTGGGTTATTCCCAGAACTGCTGGAGCGCTGTATAAGAGCCCTGAGCAGACAGTGAGCGCATCCGACATTGGGGGCGCTGTATGAGGCATAGGTGAGCCCAGATGAGCGCCAAGGACACCCCTGACCCAATACCAGCGGTTCAAGGGACAGAGCTGCCAATGTGGATGGATGAAATTGGGCCCTGCGGCTCAGCATCAGGATTTTTGTACTCTGATCCGCATCATCCAATGCTGTTTGTGAAACGGCGGCGACCCATACTTTTGGTGACGTTTGACAACCTCTCCAACGTCAATGATCGCGACCCGGCACGCCTTCCATGGGCGTATAAATTTGCGCGTGACAATCAGTTGAGCCATCTGGGGGTCTACGCGCATCTGGCCAATTGGTATCGTGACGGGTCCCTGATCCAAAAGATGCAGGACATGGCACAGGATGGGTTCTTTGAGGGCTATGAGAGGTGCATCTTTTCAGGCTCTTCCATGGGTGCCTTTGCCGCTCTTGTGTTTGGGCAGCTCGCGCCCAAGGCCCATGTGATGGCCTTCAATCCGCAATCGACCCTGAATGAGGCGCTTGTGCCATGGGAAGAGCGGTATCTGACTGGGCGGCGACAGGATTGGACTTTGCCTTTGGGCGACGCGGTGGAGGCTGTGGAGCGCTTGGAACGCGCCTTTGTCTTTTATGATCCTTATTTTGAGCCGGACCAAAAGCATGTCGATCGCCTGATGGCAGGCAAACGGGCAGCCGAGCGCGTGACACTGATGAAGTGCTGGTATTCGAGCCATAAATCGGCGGTATTTCTGCGCAAAATCGGCGCGCTCAAGCCATTGATGATGGAGGCAATACTGGGCGATCTGACCGCCCATCAGTTTTATTCTCTCTATCGAGACCGGCGGCGCTTGCGGTGGTATCGCGGATCTCTCTCGCATTACTTTGAGGAACGCGGGCGCACGGACATGGTGGAACGCACCAGGATTGCCTTTCGTCGGGCGAAACGAAAGATGGAGCAAACCACCATTGACCGGAGCCTTTAGATGAGCGCAAAGGCCTATGTTGCGACGGCGTTATCCAATGAGGCGCCTTACCTCTTGGAATGGGTGGCGCATTACCGCGCGCTCGGGTTTGCAGGGGCGATACTTTTTACGCGCGACAGTGCAGACGGCACCGATGCTATGGCCGCGCGGCTGGAAGAATTGGGGCATGTGCATCACAAGCCAATAAATGAGTCCAAGAGCAAAGATGCACTGCGTGACGCCCTTGTGGATTTGCCCAAGGTGGCGGTTGAACTGGGCGCGGATTGGTGCCTTGTCGCTCATATTGACGAGTACCTGCGTATCTCTGCGGGTCAAGGAACCGTGGGCGATTTGATAGACGCCTGTGGTACCCCTGATGCTATTTCAATCTGTCGACGGGCGTTTGGTTCGTCGGGGTTCAGGGGCATTCCAACAGGTCAATTGAGGGACACTCATCGCTGTTCGGCCCCGGCCGACGCTCATGGCCATATGGTCACTCGGGGGATTAAGACGCTGTTCCGACCTGACCGTGTCGCGCGTGTTGCGCCGCATAGACCATATTTTCCGAAAGGAGCCAGGCCGGCATGGGTGGATGCGGGTGGCGATCCCATGCCCGATTTGTATCTTGAGAGCAAATGGACGGCGCATGATACCTTTGCTCACAAGCATGCGCGCCTGCACTATTATTCTGTCCCCTCACCCGAAGTGTTTTTGATCCGCGAAGGGGCGCCAAAAAATGCGGCAGAGCATAAAAAATTCGAAGCCAATTGGCGCAAGATGGACGTCAATGATGTGACCGATGACAGCATGAACGACGCGCTTCATCTGTCTGAACAGATCCTCACAGCGTTGACCTCTGACGCGACTCTGTCCGACTTGCAAAAGGCCGGGCGCGATTGGCATAACGCCAAGGCGCGAGACGTACTGAAAGATGCAGAGGTCCGCACGTTATGCGATCGCTTGTCCGGTGGTTCATCGCCCAAAAAGAAACCCAAACAGCGCACATCGCCCCGCGGCGGAGGCGGTACTTACATACCGCCGCCCATGCGGCCCATCCGGTTCAAGGTGAAGCCCTCGCCGAACGGTGAGACCAAAGCCGTTTTGCACGGCGGATTTCATAAAACCGCCACCACGTACTTGCAGCGTTTGTTGGAAGACAATGAAGAATGGCTCGGTGCGCAGAGCGTCTATGTCGTGCCGCATCTGAAACTGCGCAAGCACATCACCTTTCCGTCGCAACTTGATGCCTACAAGAAACTGAAAATCAAGAGAAGGACACAATACAGCGAAGCGGAACTGCAAGGTTTTCAGGATGCGTTCTTCAAAGAACCGCTCGCGTTCAAACCCACGCGCATGATCCTCTCGGATGAGAATCTTCCCGGTCTGCCGGCGCATTGTGTGACGACCGGCAAGCTCTACGAGTATCGGCGAAAATTTTTCGAGGCCTTTGCCAGACGCATGCCCTTGCCCATAACGGATGCGTTCTTCGCGGTCCGGAACTACGCGGATTTCTTCGCATCGTCGTATGTAGAGTATCTGCGCGCAGCAACGACAACCACCACAGGGCACATGGACAAGCCCGAGGCGATGCGGCGCAACGTGTTAGGTTCTGTCCCTAGCTGGAAGAACGTATTTGATGATTTCCAAGCGGTGTT
>JBCDGN010000173.1:0-4236 GCA_038751255.1 Pseudomonadota bacterium | reverse complement strand
CTCAGGACGTTGCCGATGATGAATTGGAAGCGAACCGGCTCGCAGCGGAGTCCGTGGACCTCGAAAGCCTTGGCCCCGACAGCGACCTGAGTGTCTTTCTGCGCCGCGGCGTTCCAGATTTATTGAAAAATCAAGCACTTAAGGCGGTCTGGCGGTCCGATCCAGTGTTTGCAAATCTGGATGAGTTGATCGACTACGGTGAGGATTACGGCGCCAAGTCGCTTGTGATGGAAACCTTCACCAGCGCCTGGCAAGCGGGCCGCGGCTACGTTCAAGAAGCCGAAGAAGCCATTGAAAAGCTTGAGGAAGTGGTTGGGGAAGAAGAACCTGAGGTTCTGTCGGCGGAGGTTTCCGAACCAGAGGAGCCGGAGACTGTGGTGGAAATAGAGGTCGCCGAGGCCGAGCTAGAGCCCGACGACACCCCCACCGTCTCGCTGCGCCACCGCATGGGCGTCTGACCGCCAAATCCTCTGTATGGCAAACGTATGGCTTGCGTATGGCTAACGTATGGCGGCCCCAATGGCTGAAAGGAGCTGCGCCTACATACTGCCGCGCAGAAACTGGCGGTGAAATCTGAAAAAATGAACCGCCTGGAGTTGGTGCCCCAGCGACCGTTTTGAGCTTGGTTGTCTCACCTAAAATGTAAACGTATGGCAATTGACCCAAATCAGGGCCAAGAAGTCTACTTTTGTTTATCGTTTAGTAACGAAGACAATTCTCTGGGAGGAGATCACCATGCTTGCCTTACATGACATCGTCGACATCACCGGCCTCACCATTGATGAGGTCGAAGCCATCGCAGAACATGAAAGCATCCCGCGCGTGAGCGCAGCTGCCTTGGGCCAATACATGCTGGCGTCCCACCGTGGCGAAACCCGCGTCCACGAAATGATCTGCGACGACATCCGTGACGCGCTGCACAAACAAGACCTGGTTCACGCCCGCGACCTCTATGCCACGCTGAAGCATTTCCTGGCAGAACATCCCGGTGCGGATCACGGTGCACACTGAGAAGGGGCAAAAGTAGCCGTGAGGCTTGTGGGTTTGTCCATGGGCGATCTACGCCCAACCCATGCCCCTTGAACATGGCTGCGCAATTCAGTGTCGCTGCAACCTAAACGGCCCGGTCGAGCGATCAGCAAATGCAATTCGAAGATTGGGCCGTAAATCCCCGCGTTATCTGTCGATTCAGGGGCTCTGTTCACAGCTGTGCCGTTGGCAGTCGTAATATTAGCGGCATCAAAAGCAAGGCTGAGCGCATCAATGCCCGAGAGTTCTAACATTAAGCGAAAGCAGAGTTATCTCTGGGCCCGATTTTCATCGGAAACCGCCGAAAAGTATTTTTCAAGCCTCACCTATTCGGCGGCAACACCATGGCTTGGGCCAGCCCCACGCCCGGCCAGCAGTCCAGCTATGGAGATATCCTCGTCCAAAGCGTCCCAGTGTAACCCCATAGGGCTGATTTCCACTTGGCTGAGCATATCGGACGTTGCATCCAACAACCGTGGAAACCATGCCAGAGGAACGCCAAGCGTCCGACCATCGCTGAGCATTACCCACATCTGATCTTCATCGAATTTTACATCAACTGCCGAAATGGTCATGCCACTTGTCCTTGATTTCGTCAGCGTATGCTGCTGCCAAGATGAGGATACGCCGTAAGTCCCTTGGCGCAAAGCCCACTGTGTATTCAAATTGAAGTTCCGGTTCGAGCCAAAGCTTCGCCTCGGCTCCGCCCCGCATCACATGAACGTGCAAAGGTTCCCGGGGATCGCCTTCGTTTGAGTAAAAGAAGAACCTAAAACCGCTTTCTCGAAAAACGGTTGGCACAACGTCAGCCGTCCATTTTGAGAGCGCTGATAAACGCCTCCTGCGGGATGTCGACCTTGCCAAACTGGCGCATCTTTTTCTTGCCGGCCTTCTGCTTCTCCAGCAGCTTCTTCTTCCGCGTGGCGTCGCCGCCGTAGCATTTGGCGGTCACGTCCTTCCTCAATGCCGACAGCGTTTCACGGGCGATGACCTTGCCGCCGATGGCCGCTTGGATGGGGATTTTGAACATGTGGCGGGGAATCAGGTCTTTGAGCTTTTCGCACATGGCGCGGCCACGCATTTCGGCTCGGTCGCGGTGGACCATCATCGACAACGCATCCACGGGCTCGTCGTTCACCAGAACCTGCATCTTCACCAGGTTGTCTTCGCGGTAGCCTTCCATGGAATAGTCGAAGCTTGCATAGCCTTTGGTCACCGACTTCAGCCGGTCGTAGAAATCGAACACGACTTCATTGAGCGGCAGGTCATAGACCACCATGGCGCGGGTCCCGGCATAGGTCAGGTCAAGCTGGATCCCTCGGCGATCCTGGCAAAGCTTCAGAACATCCCCCAGATATTCGTCTGGCACGAGGATCGTGGCTTTGATCCGCGGCTCCTCAATATGATCGACCAGCGTCAGATCCGGCATATCGGCAGGGTTGTGAAGGTCCTGCATCGTGCCGTCGCGCAAGAAGACATGGTAGACCACGGAGGGCGCCGTGGTGATGAGCTCGATATCGTATTCGCGCTCCAGCCGATCGCGGATGACCTCAAGGTGCAAGAGCCCTAGGAACCCGCAGCGAAAGCCAAAGCCAAGCGCGGCAGAGGTTTCCATCTCGTGGCTAAAGCTCGCATCGTTCAAAGCGAGTTTCTCGATTGCGTCGCGCAGGTCCTCAAAGTCATTGCTGTCCACTGGAAAGAGACCGCAAAACACCACCGGTACGGAGGGCTTAAAGCCGGGCAGAGGGTGTTCCGTGCCCTTTTTCTCATGGGTGATCGTGTCGCCCACGCGGGTGTCGCGCACTTGCTTGATCGATGCGGTGAGAAAGCCGATTTCGCCGGGCCCGAGTTCTGCGATATCTTCCATCTTGGGACGAAAAACGCCAAGCCGATCCACTGGATAGACCGCATTGGTCGACAGCATCCTGATCCGGTCACCTTTTTTGATGACCCCGTCGATCACCCGGATCAGTACCACCACGCCCAGGTAAGGATCGTAATAGCTGTCGACCAGCATCGCCTTCAGAGGAGCGGCGCGCGCGCCAGACGGGGCGGGGAGGCGCTGGACGATGGCCTCCAGCACATCGGGGATGCCGAGGCCTGTCTTGGCAGAGATCTCAATGGCGTCCGTTGCCTCGATGCCGATCACGTCTTCGATTTGTTCTTTCACCCGGTCAGGCTCTGCCGCGGGCAGGTCGATTTTGTTGAGCACCGGGACAATTTCGTGGTCCGCGTCGATGGCTTGGTAGACATTGGCAAGCGTTTGCGCCTCAACCCCTTGGGAAGCATCGACGACCAAGAGAGAGCCTTCAACCGCCTGCATTGACCGCGAGACCTCATAGGCGAAATCCACGTGGCCGGGCGTGTCGATGAGGTTAAGCACATAGGTCTCGCCGTCTTTGGCGGGGTATTCGATCCGGACTGTGTTGGCCTTGATTGTTATGCCCCGCTCGCGCTCGATATCCATGGAGTCTAGGAGCTGTTCCTGCATATCCCGCGCGGCCACTGTGCCGGTCAACTGAATCAGCCGGTCGGCCAGTGTCGATTTCCCATGGTCTATATGGGCAACGATCGAGAAGTTACGGATATTGCTCAACTCTGTCATGCAAGGGGATATGCGGCAGCCGACCGGGGGGGTCAATGGGCTGAAAAGCTACCGGTGCTCGACCGTTGATCGAGGTCATTTTCAGAAAGGTGATCAGTTGCTTAGCAGCGAGAAACCAGTGTCCGACAGGTTTGCCTTAGGTCACTTATGTAAATAAATAGTGAATTTTGGGCCCCATTGTTTATAGTTCGTAACAAATTGCGGAACAAATACGGAACTAGAAATGAAAATCTCAATAGCAATTTTTTCAGCGTCGATGATTGTGTCAAGTTCTTCAGTAATTGCAGCGACGCAGCCCCCAACGGCGTTCAGCTTCCAAGCAGTGGTAGAACTCGAGGAAGTCACCCAGACTTGTTTTTTCGGCGACTGCGGTGGCGAAGACTCCGAGGGTCCCAGCGTAGGTGATCTGCTAAGCCTTACCTTTTCATTGGAAATTGAAGGCACCGAAACGGAAATCATTGCAACTGGTCTCAATCCAGTGATTGGTTCTGATAAAGCTGGCGCAGGACTTTTTGAAGCCGACTATGACTTTTTGCCTAACGAGATCATCATTTCAGCTGAAATTTTTGAAAACCTTGGTGAAGGTTTCGAGCAAAGAACCT
>JBCDGN010000172.1:0-4246 GCA_038751255.1 Pseudomonadota bacterium | reverse complement strand
TTGGCTGCAAGGAAGAACGGGAGCCGGGTGCGAACGGCCGACGTCTTGCAGTGCTGTGCGCGGCAACCGTGCTCTGCGGAGAGATTTCTCTGTTGGCGGCACAAACCAACCCGGGAGAACTGATGCGCACCCATTTCAAGATGGAGCGCGGATAAGACCCCGGCCGGGATGGTCCAACTGGTGGCTGGGGGAGAAGCAGACCACACAATGACCAAAGTCGGTATCGACAAAATCAGCTACTATGTCCGTGAGCTTTACGTCGCTCTCAGCGTGCTAGCAGAAGAACAGGGCATTGATCCTGATAAGTTCTCTCGTGGGATCGGTCAGAACAAAATCGCCATGTGCATGCATGACGAAGATGTGGTCACCCTCGCTGCCGAGGCTGCCGCGAAGGTCATCGACGGGGAAGATGTGGACGCCATCGACACCGTGCTGTTTGCCACCGAAACCGGGATTGATCAGTCGAAAGCCGCCGCCGTTTATGTGCATGAGCTGCTGAAGCTCCCGCGCAAGTGTCGGGCGGTTGAACTAAAGCACGCCTGTTACTCCGGCACCGCCGCCCTGCAACTGGCCTGTGGTCATGTCACGCGCAAGCCAGACCGCAAAGTGTTGGTCGTTGCTTCCGACGTGTCCCGCTACGACCTCGATTCTCCGGCAGAGGCCACGCAAGGCTGTGGCGCGGTGGCGATGCTTGTATCGGCAAACCCGAAGCTGCTCGAGATCGAGCCAGCATCGGGCTGCTACAGCGAAGACGTGATGGATTTCTGGCGTCCAAACTACCGCAAGACCCCACTCGTTGATGGGAAATTCTCGACCATGAAATACCTCAGCGCCCTGTCCGGCGCGTGGGAGGATTATCGCGAGAATGAGGGTCGCGCGTTCAATGAGATTGCGCAGTTCTGTTATCACTTGCCCTTCACCCGCATGGGGGCGAAGGCGCACCGCCAACTGGCCTCAATGAACAAGGCACAGAATGACCCAGGCCACACAGAACCCGGCATGATCTACAACCGCGAAGTTGGGAACTGCTACGCCGCCGCGCTTTATGTGTCCCTAACATCCGCCCTGGAAAACACAGAAGCCGACCTGACGGGTCACGCCGTGGGGCTTTTCAGCTACGGCTCTGGTGCGGTGGCGGAGTATTTTGCGGCCAAGGTTCTGCCCGGGTACAAAGAGCGCCTCTTCCGGGAGCATCATCAAAAACTCCTTGAGGACCGCACGGCCCTCACCTATGCCGAATACCGTGATGTTTGGCACGCGCCCGACCCGCAAGACGGGTTGACCCATATCATGCCAAATGCCGCACGGGGACGGTTTAGGTTGAGCCATATAGATGAGCACAAGCGCCATTACGAAGCCGCCTGACGCCGACGGGGCGCGGGCACCGGGAAAGCTAATCCTCAGTGGGGAACACTCCGTCGTGTACGGATGCCCGGCTGTGGTCGTGGCCATTGCCCGCTACATCGACGTCTGGTTCACGCCGCTACACAAAACGAACGGGTTGCAAACTGCGTTTGAAACGCTGGCGCCGAGGTCATTTTACCCTTTTGACGTACTCAAAAGCTTCAAAGACGGCCTCGACAAACGTTTTGACGAGTTCATGCGCGGCGAGCTACCCGTGCAAAAGATCCTCTCAAAGCCCGACGATCTGGCGATCTACACGCTTACCTCGCTGTTGCCGAAAATCCCGGCCTTCGGATCGCAAGACGGGTTGCCGCTCCCTGTGCCGGGGCAGCTGACCTCTCGCTCTGACATGCCGCTCGGCGCAGGGATGGGCTCTTCTGCGGCAGTGGTTGCGGCAACGATCGTTCTCTACGAACACCTTCTCAGCCGCCCACAAGGCGTGCAAGACAGGTTTCAGAAAGTGCGGTTTTGCGAACGTCTGCAGCATGGCAAGGGCAGCGCAATCGATGCATCCGCTGTGGTCTTTGGCGGCATGAATCGGGTGCAAGGCGACGACGTGCGCCAACTCACGCTTTCGCCCGATCACTCCCTCGCGCGTTCTGACGGTTGGTACTGGGTGTTACATGGAACGCCGGTTTCCAAGACAGGTGAGTGTGTTGCCAAGGTACGCTCGCTGCATGGTTCAAACCCAGCTATCTGGGACGAGTTTACGACCTGCACCACTGCCTTCGAAGGCGTGATCGCCGACGACAGCGACCCCCGGGATGTGATCCGGGAGAACCAAAGACTTTTGGACTATATCGGCGTCGTTCCCATCCCGTCAGCGCGCTTTGTTGCTGCTGTGGAAGAAACGGGCGGAGCTGCGAAGATATCAGGTGCAGGGGCTGTTTCTGGGGATAACGGTGGAGCGATGGTTGTTTATCAGCCAGATCATGATGCTATGATCGCGCTGATGTCCAAGTATCCTGACCGGCAATGGGACAGGTTGCAGGTTGCACAGGAAGGCGCGCGTCTTAGCCCGGCTCAGCCCGCTATGGCCGCAGCGCAGTAATGCACAAACACATCACCGTATCTGCACCGGGCTCGACGCTGGTCACGGGTGAACACGCGGTGATTTACGGTGCGCCTGCTGTTGTGGCGGCGATCGAGCAACGCGCGACGGTGCACCTGCGCTTCACCGATGACAAAACCGTGGGCATCACGTCTCAAATCGCACCGGCGCTTAAGATGCCATTGGAAGACGTGGTCGCGGAAGGCCCCTATCGCTTTGTTCTTGCCTGTGTCATGGCCTACCAAGACCAACTTTCCGGTGGCCTGGAGATCGACATACGGTCTGAGATCAATCACACGCTTGGGCTTGGCTCGTCCGCAGCCGTGACGGTGGCTATGCTTGCAGCGCTGAGCGGCGCTGTATCACAAGACCTCCATTCTCAGGCCCTCAAAATCATACGCCACTTACAGGGACGCGGCAGCGGCGCGGATGTGGCGGCCTCGTTGTTCGGCGGAGTTCTGTCTTACCAGATTGAAGGCGATGGTCCTGCCCAGATGCGCCCCCTTCCCCATCCTCCTCAAATCTCACTCTTCAATGTGGGTTACAAAACACCAACCCCCGAGGTCCTGGCCCTCGTGGCTGCCACCCGGGAAAAGGACCCTGAGGGCGTAGACAAAATTTTCAAAGAGATGACGGACGTAAGTGAGCAAACCATTGATCTGATTTCGCGAGACGAGTGGACAGGGGTCGGCCCACATCTGGCCGCTTATCAAGATCTAATGCGGCGGTTGGGCGTCTCTGATGACGCGTTGGAAGCAGCAGTAGTCCGCGCAGAACGGACACGCGACGTGATCGGCGCGAAGATTTCAGGGTCAGGTTTGGGTGATTGCGTCCTGGCACTAGGGGCCGTGCCCGAAGAGTTCCAACCCGTGGACCTGGCCCATGAAGGCGTAGTGTTTCATGAAAACACCTGAGCAGATCTTCTCACACGTCCTTTCCGGCACATTAGGCGAGGCAAAGGAAAGCGCTGTCTACGCGCCCTCCAATATCGCCCTGTCGAAATACTGGGGAAAGCGGGACGCCTATTTGAACCTTCCGCTCAATTCCTCTTTATCAATATCGCTTGGCAAATGGGGCACCAAAACGGGGATTGCACCCGCAGACCAAGACAGCCTCACTTTCAATGACCAAGTTCTAGAGACAACAGATCCCGCCGCAAAGAAGGTCTGGCGCGTTGTGGATCTGTTTGCTGGTCCTGACCGTCCGCGGCTCCGTATTACCACTCTGAATTCCATTCCGACGGCCGCGGGTCTTGCGTCGTCGGCAAGCGGTTTTGCCGCCCTTACGCTCGCGCTTGATCACACATTTGACACGCAACTGCCCAAGGAAACGCTCAGCATGCTCGCCCGATTTGGCAGCGGCAGCGCGACGCGGTCTTTCTGGCACGGGTTCGTCAAGTGGAACAAAGGGCATATGGCGGATGGGCGCGACAGCCACGCGCATCTCGTCAAAGGCAATATGAGTGACCTGCGCATCGCGATCGTTGCGGTGGATACCGGGCCCAAATCGCAAAGCTCTCGGGATGGCATGAACCACACGGTCGCCACAAGCCCCCTCTTTGACGCCTGGCCCGAGCGGGCTGAGACAGATTGCACCGCGATCGAGCGTGCGGTGAAAGAGGGGGAGTTTGACACACTGGGCCAGATTGCTGAGGCTAACGCGCTCGCAATGCATGCCACAATGATGGCGGCTCGCCCGGCCCTGACATATCTCAAGCCCGGCTCTTGGCAGGTTTTGGAAACACTTTGGAATGCACGCAATGAGGGCCTTGCCGCCTATGCCACGATGGAT
>JBCDGN010000171.1:0-4370 GCA_038751255.1 Pseudomonadota bacterium | reverse complement strand
TGAGCTGGACGTCGGACCAGATCGCGGGGCTCGAGCAGGTTTTGACCTGGGTGAATAGCGGCGTGAATGTCGCGTCGGTCAATATGAGCCTTGGTGGCGGTCGTCATTATTCTCACTGCGACTTTGACTCGCGCAAAGCGATCATCGACAACTTGAAGGCCGCTGGCGTGGCCACTGTTATCGCATCGGGCAACAATGGCTTTGGTGACTCGGTCGGTGCACCGTCCTGTATCTCCACGGCGGTCACCGTAGGCAGCACGACCAAGTCTGATGTGGTGTCTTCTTTTTCCAACCATGATCAAATTGTTGACCTGCTTGCCCCGGGCAGCAGCATTAGAGCCGCCAGCGCAGGTGGCGCCAAGAACGCACTGACATTCAAGAGCGGTACGTCGATGGCCACGCCGCACGTGGCTGGTGCATTTGCGCTCCTGAAAGGTGCAGTCCCGCAGGCTACGCCTGACGAAATCGAGCGTGCGTTGAAGTGCACCGGTGTTCAGCTGACGGACAACAACACACCCAAACCTCGGATCTCTATGCGGGATGCGCATAACTTTCTGGTAAAGCCTGATACGAGCAAGTCTTTCGGATTCAACTCTGCCAAGCAGGTCGACAAGTGGGATCACGCCCTTGGAAACTGGACGTTCGGGAGCAAAGACATGCGTGTCGTCGCGGATCAAAGTTCCGGATGGTACGTATCGGTTGCGCCGTTCTGCGCCAATGACAAGACTGTGACCGCAGATATTACACGAGCGGAGCCGGATCCGAGCGCCGATTGGGATAGCGGCCTATTGATGAACTCGACTGTATCGTCAAACGGAACGATCTCGGGCCTTGCCTTCATGTACCGCGTGTCAGCATCAAACGTGACCACCGGAGCAATCTATCAGATTGACGCCTTGAATGGCGTGACCGATTCAGGCTCGACCTCGCTTCTGTGCGACCGCGACTTCACTGGAAAGGCCTTGGGTGAGACGCGCAGACTGACCGCTGAAAAGCAAGGGAATTCGGTGGAATTCAAGATTGATGGCATCACGGTTTGCTCTGCCCAGACAGATGCGCGGTTCACGGACGGCCACGCAGGTGTCATCTGGGAAGCGCCAGAAAACGATACCTCGCATTCTCTGATTGTGGACACCGTCAGATTGCAGGCTTTGACGCAATCGTCGACGATCACCGCAGGGTCAGGTTTCTAAACCGCATCTGGGTTAATGGAACGGAGTGCCGCTCGCGTTGCACCGTTTCGATGGGCTTTGAGGCAGACCCGTTTCATCGCCAAAGCGCCGCGTAAGACGCAAACGCGCCCTGGAGCTTTGCCAGCAATCTGTTGGCGGGCCCCGGGCGCGGTAGCGGGCCTGAGGCCAACCGCTCAACAACAGTCTCGACTGGGCAGGGCAGGCGCGTGACTGGATCAAAATAGCGTGGATAATCAATCAAGGCAGCATGGGCCAGCCCCTCAATCGAGGGCCTCGCTGATCTGCGCGCGGGAACACGGCCGAGGTCTTGCGTGAGACCCCAGCCTGCATAAAACGGCGCGCCGGTCGTGGTGACGGAGACGCCACGCAATAGCGCTTCAAATCCCATCAGAGATGTCATGGTCCAGACGGCGTCCACCTCGCTCAGCAGAGCCGCCGGGTCTGCCTGTGTGAGCACCTGATCCGCGAGGCGCGTCAGCGCGTCTTCCGGCACAGCCCCTTCGCGAAGCCCGGCCTCTACATCGGGATGAGGTTTGTAAAGGATAACGGCATCGGGATTTTCCCGCCGCGTGAGTTCGAGAAGCTCAAGATTGCTGGCCACAGAACCTGCACCCAAAACGATCGAGGCATCGTCTTCCACCTGGCCGGGCACCAGAATGCGGTGGCCGTCAGGCAGTGCTGGCACGGCTTGACCAAGGTTGTACTTGCTCAGCCCGGCTTGCGTGAGGGTGGTGATCAGGCGTTCGACCCGTCTTTCCTGATCAGGCCGCAGCGTGGCGCGATCAATGATCAACTGCTCAAGGCGGCTTGGTCGGGCCGGATCATAGTAGATCCCAAGATCATCGCAGACGAGCGACAGTGGCGGAACAAGATCTGCCCCGAGGCCGCGGGACCGCAGAAACCCATCCTCCACGCGGATGGCAGATTGAGGCGCGCTTTCCTGCTGAGACGCCCAGACCATAGAAGGCCTGTCATGTTTCGCAGGTCCTTCGACAAAGCGCAGCGGCCCGTGCTGGCCGAAGAAAGAGCGCATGGGCTTGCGTTTCCAAAGGCGCATTCCGTATGCGTCCCACCCGCGATGGTCCTCTCTCCAGGCCCGGGCTTGCGCCTCTAGGATCGCAATGGCGTCTTCCAGCTCACACAGGGCGTCGGTGTGGGGGTTGTACCATTTGGGATAGAGAATGCAGGCCGCCGCAAAAAGTTGTGCACGTGTCAGACGGCGGCCTCGACGGGGAAAGGCGAGGGGGTGACGATCATCCGTCAGGTCCCAGCCGGCATAGAAGGGCCGGCCAAAGACCTTCGGTTTGTGGTCCGCCAGGATAGCCTCGAACCCCAATTGAGAGCTGACCGTATAGACAGCGACAGCCCCCTCCAGCAATGTCCACGGGCTGACCGGGTCAGCAAAGAGCCGAATGCGATCGGTTTCATTTTGAGTTGAAAAATATCCCTTGCGGTGGCCCTGCACCGTTTCTGGATGGGTTTTTACCAAGATGGGCGCGCCTGGGTTATCCTCCTGCGCCCAATAGAGCATTTCCTTAAAGCTGGACGCGTTCGCACCGCCATGGGTGACGGAGGCATCGCCTTCGGTCTGATCGATCACCAAGACATAGCCCGGCTCGGGGACAGGTTCGCTTGGGTCGAAACCTGTGTACTTGGTCAGGTGCGCCTCTTTCAGGCGCGCGATCGCGCCACGTGCGCGGTCAAGCAGAGCCGTGTCATCCAACGGGTGTGACGCCAGCAGCGTTTCAAGCTCAGATGGCGTATCACCGGCGAAATGCATGCCCGTTTGATCGATCACCAGGCCTAGAGGCGGCTCACCCGACCTGCCCGGTCGCAAGGACCGCAGAAAAGCGTCTTCGACCCGCACGAGACGGGCCCCCGTCGCCTGCGCGACGGTCTCGCCTCTCTTTGCGTAGGGCGAGTGGCCCCAGACTGCGATCACGTCGTCCGGGTCGGGTTTGCCCAGCTCTAAGGGATAGCCCGAAAGCTCCATAATGCGCCGCACGCGTTTTTGGCGCATGAAACCTGCGTTGAAGTAAAAAGCCCGCCGGGGCGCGTTGGGCTCGGCGGGCTCTGATGATGTGTCTGGTTGCATCACTCGCCTGATAAGGCATCCGCAGCGCTTGAGACAGTGCCAACTGTGCTCAGTGGGGTCGTGATCGCGGCAATTACCTTGCTCCACTGAGCGAATGGTGCCTCGGTCACATAGAGCGTGTCTTCATCCCGAATGGCGAAGTCGCGCGCCATGAACATGCCATTGGGCTGCGTCAGGTCTAGAACATAGACCATGCGCTGTGCGCCAATGAGATCTGTACGGCCAAGCACCTGGTTTGCAACCACATCTGCCTCGTTGCGCAGGATGAAGATGCCCGTTGGGTCCGCCAGGCTCGCGTTCAAGCCACCGACTTGCGCGATCGCTTCCACGGCGCTGATCGTTGGGCTTGCAAATGGTAAACGGGCTTGCGCACCGGTGGCACCAAGCGCCGTAAACGCGCGGGTGTCTTGCTCTACGAGAATGCGATCGCCTCCGCGCAGGGCGATGTCAAAGCGTGGGTTGCTGAAGATATCTTGAAACCACACCTTGGATTGATGTTCGCCCCGCACAACGGTGATCTGGGCCAGTTCAGGCTCGACCGTCACACCGCCGGCCGAGGCCAGCATCGTAGAAAGCGTGCGCGTCGGGCGTTCTATGGGGTAGACGCCCTGCAAACCCACATTGCCGATCAAAGATACGGTCGCGCCGTCACCGGCGAGGCGGCGCACTTCGACCTGCGGGTCCGGAGTTTGTTCGTCCAGCTTTGAGGTGATCAAGCGGCGAATGGCCTCTGGCGTGTTGCCAGCCGCGCGGATTCGACCCGCATAGGGCACAAAGATAAACCCAGAGCCATCGACCTGAACTTCCTCCAGCAACGTGTTGTTGGCCAATTCGCCAGACAACAATCCGTCATCAACGTTTTCCCAGATCGTCAAGCCAAGCGTATCGCCCGGGCGGATCGTGTCAGAGCCAATAAGGCCTGCGCGTTGAAATTCTTCGGTAAAGCCCAGGGCCGGCTGCACAGCAGTTGCGCGGGTGACGCGGTCGTTGACCGAGACCACAAACGCATCTCCGCTGCGCTGAACGGAGCCTGCAAAAAGCTCTCTTTTGGTGGGGCCCACACGAGGAAGGGCACAGGATGC
>JBCDGN010000170.1:0-4407 GCA_038751255.1 Pseudomonadota bacterium | reverse complement strand
GCCAGTCCACCGTATTCAAGCAGCGCCCCGGCACCAATGATGCCCGTAGCAACGAGGCCACGATGCGCGTGGTGCGCGACATTGTGCCCCCGATCATCTACCGCAAGTCCCTCGGCTTGATCCGTAGGCTGCGAGGGTAGAGCCTTATGTGATCCCTCTGCATCGCATGTACTAGCCGCGACGAGTTTATGTGTAGCCAGATAGGCCTTCGGCCATCATCGGGGTGTACACGCTTCGGTCCGGTGAACGGGAAGGCTCGTGTGCCTGATGGCATCGACGGCCATGCTTTCAAAAGACCCTATGGTCGGACATAGGGGCACCGTTACGGGTTATTCGGACAAAAAAAGGACCTCACCGCGGACAGCTAACGCTCGCCGCGGGCCCAGGCACTCTCATCCTTGGGCTGCCACCGCACCGCCAGCTTCACAGCGACATAAACAAGGTAGCTGATCGGCATTGTCACAGCGAGCCGGAACTGCAGGCCTAAGCCCGCGGTTGGCTTTTGCTCGTTCTTTTCGAGTGCTGGGTAGAGCGCACGCAGTTCCCGATTGCCCCGGTCCTGGCGCCTGCGCACGCGGACAAGGTCCCAAAAGCCCTCAACCAGCGGCCAATCGAAACCGGCCTGCACCTCCACCCGCTCTTGCGGGGCAAAGAGCCAGCGCACATAGGTGTCGTCGTTGGTGATATCCGGCAAGAGATCCCAGCGCGCGCGCCCCGCGGCGTTGACCGCAAAGAAGCCCGCACCGGGAGCCGCGCCAGGTTGCATAAACGGCAGTTGCACCCACACATTGCCATAGTACCGCGAGACCCAGCTTTTGGCCCGCATCACCCGCATTGCTCCGGTGGCGTAGCGCGGCTCTGACCCAGAAAGGGCGTCGATGACTTGGGCCAAAAGGCCTGGATCGATCACGATATCGGCGTCCAGAAAGGCCTGTGCCTGTGTACGCGCCTTCGCGCAAGCGGCATTCACCGCGCCGGTTTTCCCCCCCTGAGGCAGATCCAAGACATCAAACCGCCACCCCATGGTCCCGAAGCGCGGTGCCAGGGCGCGTGCCAGATCCGCCGTATTGTCCGTGCAGCCATTGGCGGCAACGATAACCTCAAGCGCGCCTGGACCAAGGCCCGTCTGACGCAACACGGCACCGAGGCACGTCTCAATGTGATCGGCCTCGTTATTGGCGGGAATGATCACAGAGAGCTTGGGCACATCGGTCATGGCCATCTTATCCGGCCTCTTCATTTCGGCTGTGTCGCACGATTGAACCGGTCGGCGATAGAAAACAATCCCCGAGCCCAACAGCAGACCGTTTCTTTGAATGCGCGCCGTTCATCACAAAGCAGCGACCTCGCTGGCCCCACCGCATCCGCATATTCCTTTTCGCGGCTCAATCCCGTAGAACATCGTGGGGTTGGGCAGAGTTGGGGCTCTGCGGGTGCGTATTTTTCAGGTGACCAGATCTATGTCTAACATGTCCTCCGCGCTTTCACGGACCGATGCGTTCAAGGCATATCTGACGCCGGGCATGCTCTGCCTGGTCTTGGCCGTGGTCGGCTCGGGCATCTTCTTTATCGAAGGGATCAACGCGCTTCTGGTGGCTTGGCAATTGCCAGAATACAGCCACGGGCCGCTGATCCCGGTGCTTTCCGGTCTCTTGATGCTGCGTCAGCTCAAGGACGTGCCAGTCGAAACGGGCCCCGTGCGCGACCGCTGGCCGGGCGTGGCGCTGTTGATCTTCGCGGTGCTCTTGGGGCTGGCGGGTAAGCTCAGCCGGATCGATGATATTGTGGCCTATGCGCTGATCCTCTGGGTGGGCGCGGTCCTCTTGATCTCTTTCGGCTGGAAGCAGGGTCGGCAATTCTGGCCCGGCGTCTTGCACCTAGTCTATATGCTGCCGCTGCCCGGCGTGCTCTACTACAAGATGTCGACCTATCTGCAGATGGTCTCGTCGGAACTGGGCGTGTTCTTTCTGAAGCTGATGAACATCCCGGTCTTTCTGTCGGGCAACATCATTGATCTTGGCGTCTTCCAACTGCACGTGGCCGAGGCTTGTTCGGGCTTGCGCTATCTCTTCCCGATCATGTCCTTTTCCTACATCTTCGCCGCGCTTTATCGGGGCCCGATGTGGCACAAGGCGGTGCTTTTGCTGGCGGCCGCGCCGATCAGCATCCTGATGAATTCGGTGCGCATCGCCTTCGCGGGCTGGATCGTGAATTACGTAGGGCTCGACTATCTAGAGGGCTTTTCGCATTTCTTCGAAGGCTGGGTCATCTTTGTGATCTCGGTCGCGCTTCTCTTTCTGATGGCCTGGGGCATGCTGCGGCTGCACCCGGACCGTCCGCGCCTGGCCGATGCGCTGGATCTCGAGACGGCCGGTTTGGGCGCGCAACTCGCCCGCATCCGTCTGGTGGAAGCTTCGCGCGCCATGATCATTGCTGTCGCGGTGGTCGGCGCCGCGGCCCTGGCCTGGGAGATGCGCCCGACCCAAATCCAGGTGAAGGTCGACCGTGAGCCTTTCGTGCTCTTCCCGCGCCAATTGGGGGACTGGTCCGCAGGGCCCCGTCAGACCTTGTCACTAAGCGTCGAAGAGGTGTTGGGCGCAGATGATTATCATTCGGTGACGCTCACCTCCTCAGAGGCCGAGACCTATGTCGATCTATTCATTGCCTGGTACGAGGACCAGTCTGATGGCGGCACCCATTCGCCCGAAGTGTGCCTGCCCGGCGCGGGGTGGGAAATCGCCTGGCTCGAACGCAGCGATATTGGCCCGGTCGTCGGACTTGGCGAGGGATATGAGATCAACCGCGCTGTGATCCAGAAGGGTATGCAGCGCATGATGGGCTATTATTGGTTCGAACAACATGGCCGCCACGTGGCCTGGGATTATGAAGCCAAGTTCTGGCTGCTCGTCGACGGCATCACCACCGGGCGCACCGACGGTGGGCTGGTGCGCTTGCTGACACCCATTCAGTCCGGGGAAAGCGAAGAGGCGGCCGAAGAACGGTTGAAAAGCGTGTTCTTGGAACTTGACGGCGTGCTGCCGCGGTTCATCCCCGACGCGTGATACCTAGTGCTTGCATTGGCATCCGGCGTCACGCACTGGCCTCCATCACCGTGCGGTTTTCGCATAACCGCATCACCCCTCACATGCCCGTTGTCAGAACCGACTGCGATCCGCAATTTCTTGGCGCCACACACGTCCTACCAGCCGTCACCAGAGCCTGAGAATGACCTGTTGTAATCCAGCTCTTGCCGTAATGTTTGGCTCGCTTCGCTCCGGCACTACGATGCTTCGGCTAATGCTCGACGGCCATCCTCGTCTAATCTGCCCTGGCGAGACCGACTTCTTAACGGATTACCTGAGGGCGAGCCCAAACGGCCGTTGGTGCTACGACCTTGATGCTCTCGCCGCTGACCGAATATTTCAAGCCTCTCGAGCCAAGTTGCCAAAAACTGCCGACGCTCTTCCAGCTTTCCAAGCCATGGTTTCCAATTTGCGCGGAGATGAGGAGGGCTGTGTTATCCTTGTAGCCCATCGTGGGCTCGGCAAGCTCCTTAAGCTGGTGCCTGAAATCTCGATCTTGCACCTGGTGCGCGATCCCCGCGATGTGGCGCGCTCCGCGATTGGGATGGGCTGGGCTGGCAATACCTATTACGGCGCACGAACCTGGCTTAAGACAGAGCAAGAGTGGGAGCAGGTCGCACCTTACCTTAGTCTCGACCAAAGCTTGGAGTTGCGTTTCGAGCCGCTAGTGCGTGAACCCGAGGTCGTGATGGGCGAAATTTGTCGCTTTCTCGGCGACCAATATGAACCAGAGATGTTGGACTATGCCGAATACTCCACCTATCAGCGCCCTGATCCTGCTCTGACCGAACAATGGCGCCGCAAGCAGACGTCGCGCGAGTTAGGCCTGACTGAACCTCTCTTCAGAGACCTGATGATCCAGCGTGGCTATGAACCGAGCGGCCACCCCCCAATTTACCCCGGTTCATTGGCCCGCCTGAATCTGCGAATAGAGCACCTGCGCTCTGTCTGGCGCCGACGGATTGTCCGCTATGGTCTCTGGGATCCACTCTTCGTGACGCTCTATGGCAAGCTGGGTGTGCCATCTCTGGCGCGACCGGCACAGCGAAGGATGGACATAATCACCCAGCAGCATCTGAAGTGATCCTACCGCGGTTCATCCCCGACGCGTAATGTCGGACGCTTTGGAAGCGTCCGGATCGATTTCCTTCAAGGAAATCGAGGCACGACGCAGGGTTAAAGCACTTTGCATTTAATCTGAGGCATATCCGGCGGCTTTGAGGAAGTTCGAGCATTCATCTGGATTGAACAGGTCACAGATGTCGCCCAGGGCTTCGAAAAAGGCATCAAATGTTCTGGCGCCGATGCGGCGCAGGTGGGCTTT
>JBCDGN010000169.1:0-4422 GCA_038751255.1 Pseudomonadota bacterium | reverse complement strand
ATGTCGTTACCTTCTGAAAAATGAGCCTTCGACCCCGGCTGCGGCTCATTTTTCAGAAGGTAACGACATACGGCATTTCATTCACGCTAAAGCGAAACCGACTAGAAGTCGGTGGGTTTGCTCCAGTGAGTGGATACTAAAAACCGCGTAGAAACAGTCACTTGCTTATGCAACATACTGAAGCTCCGTTACGATAACCCCAATCACTGTGCGGTCCTTGGCTCCCTTGCCATGGCGGACCTGGATCAGCATGCGATCGCTGTCGATATCCATGACCTTCAAACTGACCACCTCGGAGGCGCGCAGGCCCGCGGCATAGGTTGTCGTCAGGGCCGCGCGCGCCTTCAGCGATGGCACCGCCTCAAGAAAACGAACGACCTCGTCGGCGCTCAGGATCGTTGGCAGTTTGCGTGGCGTGCGCGCATAAGCGATCCTTTCGGGGATCTCTAACCGGTTCAGTGTCACGCCGTAGAAGAAGCGCAAGCACAGACCGTTTGGTTCAGCGCAGGCCAGGAAATACCCTGCGATACAAGATAGACCTGAAAGGCGCGGACATCCTCCTGCCCGAGTCGATCCGGCGAACAGACGAAATACCGGCTGAACTTCGCAACGGCATGAAGATAGGATCGTTGCGTAGCTGGCGACAGGTTGCGAAGCGTCATGTCGTCGATCCTACGACGGCGCAGCGGAATTACCGCAGTCGTGGCATCGGTCATGGGATGGTCTCCTGATAGAGGTTGGTCTCAGCAACCAAACCTTCCCATCAGGGGGCCATTCCAGCAAATAGCTGCGCCCATCCCGCGTCAGCGGGTTCGTTCAATCCTGAATCTAAACAGACCCTAGAAGGCCACGCGGTCCCCGCCTTTGAGCGCCAAAATCTCTCGGGCTTCATCGGGCGAAGCAACCTCGCATCCTAGAGCTTCGATGATGCGTCGGATTTTTGTGACCTGTTGCGCATTGCTTTCGGCAAGCGTCCCACGAGAGATGAAGAGGCTGTCTTCCAATCCCACTCTTAGGTTGCCGCCCATTTGACTGGCCGAGGCTGCAAGCGGCATTTGCGCGCCGCCAGCCCCTAGGACGGACCAGCGATAATCCTGACCGAAAAGCCTGTCGGCGGTGCGCTTCATGAAAATCAAGTTATCCACTTCGGGACCGATCCCCCCCAAGATCCCAAAGATAAACTGGATGAAAACCGGGGCCTGGAACAATCCAATGTCCATACAGAATTTCAGATTGTAGAGATGGCCCACATCATAGCATTCATGCTCGAATTTCACGTCATGCGGCGCGAGCGTTTCGGCCGCCTCGCGAATATCTCGGAATGTGTTGCGAAAAATGTTCTGATCAGAGCCCGCGACGTAGTCTTTTTCCCAGACAAATTTCCAATCCTCGTCCGAATAGCGCTTCGCCAACGGGTGAAAGGAGAAATTCATTGAGCCCATATTCATCGAACACATCTCGGGACTGTATGTGTTCGCGGGCTTGATCCGGTCCTGGATCGACAGTGTCAGTGAGCCGCCGGTGGACAGGTTCACCACGGCATCTGTCGCCTGTTTGATCCGCGGCAGAAACGGTGCAAAGTCTTTTGGATCCACCGAGGGCGCGCCATTTTCAGGATTGCGCGCGTGCAGGTGGAGGATAGAGGCACCGGCCTCTGCCGCGGCGACCGCCTGATGGGCGATCTCGTCATAGCCGTAGGGTAGGGCGTCTGACATCGTTGGAGTGTGGATTGCGCCGGTGATCGCGCAGGTGATGATGGTCTTTTGGCGGGCCATGGACTATGCCTCCTTGTCTTGCGAGCGATGTTGGACGCGGTAGCCCAAGGGGAAGAGCTGCAGCCCGTAGCGGCTGCGAAGGACACCCCAAATGCCTTTCGGCGCGCGCAGCATGACAACAATCGCCACGACGCCGAGTACGATGAGGTATATGGTCCCAAGATCTGCGAGCGTTTCGCGCAGGGCGAAGAACACCAACGTGCCGATGATGGGGCCTTCGATCGTGCCGATCCCGCCGATCACGACGATAAAGATCACGAAAGCCGTCCAGTCATTCACGCTGAAGGCTGCATCGGGCGAGATGCGGAGTTTTTGCAGGAAGATGAGCGCACCGATCATCGCGGTCAGCGCCGATGTCGCGACATAGACGATGAATTTGGTGCGCCAGATATCGATCCCAAGGCTCGCGGCGGCAAGTTCATTGTCGCGGATCGCGGTCAGGGCAAGGCCACGGCGTGAGCGCAAGAACAGATAGACGGCAGTGACAACCAAAATGGCGGCACCGAGGGCGAGCCAATAGCTCAACGCCTCGCGCATCGCCCGGCCTGAGGCGAGCGACCGGACAATGGCCACCGGCAAAGACGATCCAGATCCGCCGCCGAGCACGGAAATCTGTGCAAAACCCAATCGGAACACCTCGGCGATCACCCAGGTACCAATGGCGAAATACGCTCCGCGCAATCGGAAGATCAAAACCGCGACCGGGACCGAGATCAAAGCCCCCAGCACTCCCGCAATCGCCACCGCGGCCAGCGGGTGCAAACCACCGAACATGGTCAGTGCAAAAAGCATGTAGCCGCCGAAGCCGACATAGGCCTGCTGTCCCACCGAGACGAGCCCGGCATAGCCCGCCATCAGGTTCCACAATGTGGCCAGCGAGAGATATAGGAAAAGCTCGCCCATCAACCGCATATCGGCGCGTCCCGCCCACCACGGGGCAGCGACCAGGATGAGGATTGCGACGCCCGCGCAGATGGCTGCGATACGCGCCGATTTGAAGGATCGGGTAACAGTGTAGTCTGCGTGGCTCATCCAGACATCCTCGGGAACAGACCATTGGGACGAACGGCCAGGATCAGCAGGAACGCAATATGTCCGGACAGCACCTGCCAGCCGGGATCGATCTTTGCGCCGACAGTTTGCGCCACACCAAGGATGACACCGCCCGCAAGCGTACCCCATAGATTGCCCAGCCCGCCGATGATCACGGCCTCAAACCCAAAGATCAGACGTCCGCCCCCGATCGAGGGGTCAAAGCTGGTGCGCGTGCCGAGAAGAATGCCTGCAATGGCGGTGACACCCAGGGCCAGCGCCATCGCCAGACCGAAGATATGACGCCGATTGAGCCCCATCAGCTGGGCGATGTCCTGATTGTCGGATACTGCACGAAAGGCACGGCCCAAGGCAGTGTGGTAGAACATCCATTGCAGCCCCCAGATCACACCAATTGCAAAGGCAAATGTCAGCAGTGGCATGACCCCAATCGCGAGCCCCCCCGCAGAGACGCTGGCGGTTTCCAAAGCGCCCGCGTTGAGGTCTTGAGGATCGGCTGTGTAGATCTCGAGCAGGGCGTTTTGCAAAATGACGCTTAGCCCAAAGGTCACGAGCAGCGGCGGCAAAAGATCATCGCCCAAGGTTTGGTTCAAAAGACCGAGCTGCAGAACGTAGCCTATGGCCGCCATCACCGGGATCACAATGACCAAGGCCGCCAGCGGGTGCAGACCGGTCGCTGTGGTCACAGTTAAACCCAGATAGGCGGCAAGCACGATTAGATCCCCATGGGCGATATTGACCAGACGCATCACCCCGAAAATCAGCGATAGCCCAGCGGCGAAAAGCGCATAGAGGCCGCCCAAAAGCGTGCCCTGGACAATTGCGTTCAGCCAATCCATCTCAGTCTATCCCGAAATATGCGCGCGAGATGTCATCGCGGGACACCGTGTCCGACCCGCTTTCTAACGAAACGCGGCCCTCTTGTAGGCAATAGACCCGACTGGAGACGGACAGCGCCTTGGTGATGTCTTGCTCGACAATCACCGCGCTCATCCCTTCGCCGATGATGCCCGGCAACGCTGCGTATATGTCCTTGATGATGATCGGTGCCAGTCCGAGGCTAATCTCATCGAAGAGGATCAGGCTTGGGTTCGACATCAGTGCGCGACCGATGGCGACCATCTGCTGCTGTCCGCCCGACAGGGATGTTGACGCCTGATCCTGGCGCTCTTCCAGAATTGGGAAGAGCTTGTAGATCGCCTCCAGATGCCACGGTCCGTCGCGGCCGACCTGCGCGCCGATCATTAAATTTTCTTTGACCGAAAGCGATGGAAAGAGCTTGCGACCCTCGGGCACCATCGCGAGACCGAGCTTCGCGATCTGATCGGCACGCAAGCCCAAGATATCCTGGCCCTGAAACAGAATGTCGCCCGAACGGTTTCCCAACAGCCCGGTGATCGCGCGCATCAGAGTGGTTTTTCCAGCACCATTTGCTCCGATGATGGCCAGAACTTCACGCTCACCGACCTCCAGATCAAGGTCATAGAGCGCTTGAAAATCGCCGTAAAAGGCATTCAGCGCGCGGGTGCGCAAAATCGGCTCAGGCATCCGCTTCGATCCCCAAGTAGATTTCTTTGACCGCCGCGCTTTCCAT
>JBCDGN010000168.1:0-4463 GCA_038751255.1 Pseudomonadota bacterium | reverse complement strand
GCGCGAAGTTCGGTCTGAAATGCATTGTCTATATGGGCGCTCATGATGTGGAGCGTCAAAAGCCCAATGTGTTCCGGATGAAATTGCTCGGCGCCGAGGTGATCCCAGTGACCAGCGGGCGCGGGACCTTGAAAGACGCAATGAACGACGCGCTCCGCGATTGGGTGACCAATGTACGTGAAACCTTTTACTGCATTGGGACGGTTGCGGGTCCGCATCCGTATCCGGCGATGGTGCGAGATTTCCAATCCATCATCGGTAAGGAAGCCCGCGCCCAAATGCTCAAAGCCGAAGACCGGCTGCCCGATACTATTATTGCGGCGATCGGCGGCGGGTCGAACGCGATGGGGCTTTTCTACCCTTTCCTCGATGACCGCAGCGTCCGGGTGATTGGGGTTGAGGCCGGTGGCAAGGGCGTCGATGACCGCATGCAGCATTGCGCAAGTCTTACCGGCGGGCGGCCCGGTGTGCTCCACGGTAACCGCACCTATCTCTTGCAGGATAAGGACGGCCAGATCCTAGAAGGCCACTCGATCTCGGCAGGGCTCGACTATCCGGGCATTGGCCCGGAACATGCTTGGCTGAAAGATATCGGGCGCGCCGAGTATGTCTCAGTGACCGATAGCGAAGCGCTCGCCGCTTTTCAGGTCTGCTGTGAAGAAGAGGGGATTATCCCCGCACTCGAGCCCTCGCACGCCCTGGCACATGTCCTAAAAATTGCGCCAGATCTGCCTTCGGATCACCTGATTTGCATGAATATGTGCGGGCGCGGCGACAAAGACATCTTCACCGTCGCCGAAGCTCTGGGCGTGAGCATTTCGGGCGCGTAACGCGCCCGTCATCATGTCTTAGACCGAAAACTCGATTGCATTGCGGCTGCTGACGCTGAGCCCGTCGAGACAGAACTCGTGGCTGCCCGCGGCAGAACGGCATTCTGCAACATCATTGACAAGCACACGGCTGATCGACCCGCAATCCCGGTTTTCCAAGACGAACTGAACCACTTTGGTTTTGCCCTCTGGCATTCGGCCAAACTCGAACAGCAAAAACCCATCATCCGGAACGATCCCATCTGGATCGTAGAGAACGATCTCATAAGATAGGCCTTCCAAGGCGACGCCAGTTTCATTGGTCGCCACAAATGTCAGACGGCACGCTCCTTCGATCTCGGCCGAATTGTTAAGCTCAAGCGCAAGTTTTGGTGCGGAGACCTGAGCGGCAAGAGGCCCAGCAAAGGCGGCAGGGATGAACAGACAGGCGAGTTTCATCGCAAAGGAAAGATGGGATTTGGCTGGCACTCTGGAGGGCTCCATGCTTGTCTTCAATGGTGTGTCGCCGATAAGGGGCGGGCGAGCGAAATGTGTCAACAGGTTTGAAACGGCATAAAGCGTGGAATGGTCCGATTATGGCACAGTGTTGGGCGCACAGCCCTTCGGGGAGACCGGCGCGCGCGTTGAGGTGTTCACCCAAAACCATGGGCGCCATGCGGGGCTTGTCCGCGGCGGGGCAGGGCGCAAGCGCGCCCCTGATCTCCAACCTGGCACTTATGTGAGCGTCACATGGCGCGCGCGGTTGGGCGAACATTTGGGTGTCTTCTCACTCGAAGCGGAACGTGCGCGCGCGGCGGCGCTGTTGGCGGACCGGCTGGCGCTCTCTGGACTGAACGCAGTGTGCGGCTTGTCGCTGGTGGGTCTGCCCGAGCGGCAAACCTTGCCCGATTTTCATAAGGCGACAGAGACACTTTTCGACTTGATGACGCTCACTCCGGCTTGGACCTTGGCCTATCTCCGTTGGGAGGTCGATCTCTTGGAGGTCTTGGGGGCCGGTCTTGATCTAACCCGTTGTGCGGTTAGCGGGGATCAAAGCGATCTGCAGTTCATTTCGCCCAAAACGGGTCGCGCGGTGAGCGCCGATGCTGCGGGAGAGTGGGCAGATCGTTTGTTGCCCTTCCCGGCGGTCTTAAAGGGGGAAGGCACGGCACCTGATCGCGAAATTCTCGATGGATTGGACGTGACCGGGCATTTTCTTACCCGTGCATTTCGGCTGCAAGGCATCGAGCTTCCACCTGCGCGTGCGCGGCTTTTGGATGCGATCGCGCGTCACTCTGCCGGGACAAAAACCAGCTGAGTGCTTTCATCTCCGGTGATGACAAGTTGGCCGTCTTTTTCGATCGCTTCAGTGGCTTTCATGAGAGCGGCAAGAAAGGTGGCCTCGAGCTCGAGTTCTGGACAAGCCATCCGCGTGCTGGCCATCGGACCCAACGCCAATTGAGGCAGTTCGGCGTTGTTCCGTCCCGTGTAGCGATTGCAGCCGGAATTGCCGGATACCGTGCCGTCCGACCCCAGTGTCAGCGTCACTTCAACATCGGGCGAGGACCCATTGAGGCTTGTGAGAACCCAAGTTTGAGCTTCTTCTGCAGAGGCGCTGGTTGCACCGCCCAAAATCACACCAAGCCCGAAAGCCAAGCTAAAACGGATGAACGGGACAAGTGACATCTGCAAGCCTCCAACGGATCCTGTTGAACAGGAGGCTAGCAGAACAGGCTCTGAGACGACAGATTGCCGATGCGTCAGAAGAGTTCCAGACCATTCATCGGTTCTGGTTCCGGCGCTTTTGGTCTGACAACGGTCTCTGGCATCATCGCAGCCCCGAGTAGTTTCTGCCGCGCTGCGCCAGTGTGGGGCCAAAACTGAATGCGTCGTCCCTCATCACCGCCGGTGTTCCCTCCGATCATGGGTATGTTTTCAGCCTTTAGAAACCCGTTGACGAATTCGACATTGCGCGCGCCGATTGATGACAGGCCCTTGACCATACAACTGCCGCCAAACACCTTGGCTTTGATCATTGAGCGATTGGCACCGATCTTGATCATGGCATTGATCAGAAGCTCCATCGCGTTCACGCCAATGCTTGCGGAATTGGATGCCTGACCACAGTTATCGGGCAGCAGTATATGGTTCATTCCGCCGGTCCCCGTGCTGGGATCATGCAGGCAGACGCCGACACATGAGCCGAGCAAGGTTGAGATGATTTCATCGGGGCTTTCGCTGACCGCGTATTCCCCCTGGGCGATATTGGTCGTTCGATACTTTGCGGTCATGAACGATGCCTAGCTGGTCGTTTCGATAGCTTTTCGCTGCAATGCGTCATGATTGCTGAAGCGATTTTCGTAAGGGGAAGGCCTGTGTCGCTGGCACCGATTTCCATCGCCACGCGCGGCATGCCGTAGACCACCGAAGTAGCTTTGTCTTGCACCAACGTGGGCGCACCGGCCTCGCGCATTTCCTTTAGTCCATGCGCGCCGTCCTGGCCCATCCCGGTCAGCAACACCCCGACCATGCGGTGGCCATGTGGCACAGCCGAGCGGAAAAGGACATCCACCGAAGGCCTGTGCCCACTTACCTTTTCACCCTGTAACAGTTTGCATTTTGGAGGCCATTGTTCGGTAAGCGCGAGGTGATAGTCGCCGCCAGGCGCAATCCTTACCATGCCTGGTTTGAGCGGCTCGTCATCGGTGGCGACGGCAACTTGGACAGAACACATTGGGTCAAGGCGCGCCGCAAAACTCCGTAAGAAGCTTTCCGGCATGTGTTGCGTGACCACGATAGGAGGGCCGTTGGCTGGAATGCGCGTCAAGACCTGTTCCAACGCGTCAACGCCACCAGTGGACGCTCCAATACACACGACCCGTTCATTGATGGGATATCTCATGGTCAAGGGAGATGCAACGCCAGGCGCAGCGGGCTCTGCTCTGTCTTGCCGCTTCGCCACATTCGCGCTTGCCGCCATATGAACGTGTCGCGGCAGATCGACGAGCCCTGCGCTGCCATTTCTTGGTTTCTCGATGCAGTCGACAGCGCCGATTGATAAAGCCTCCACCGCAGCGCGGCTGCCCGCTTTGGTGAGAGAGGAGAGCATGATCACCGGCGTCGGACGCCGATCCATAAGACGCCTTAGAAAATCGAGGCCGTTCATGTGAGGCATCTCGACATCGAGCGTGATCACATCGGGGCTCATGCGTTTGACGGCTTCGCGTGCCTCAAGCGGATGAGAGGCCTCTGCAACAACTTCAATCTGCGGATCACGGCTGAGACTCTCGCGCACCATCATTCGGATGGTGGCAGAGTCGTCGACGATCAAAACGCGGATTGGTTTTTTCGATGCCGTTCCGGGAGATGTGGTAGAGGCGTCAGGCGTATAGAGCGACGTGCTCATGGCAGCTCTCCGCGAAGGGCGCTGCCAAGCGATGAAGACTTCATCACAAGCCTAGACCAACGGATGACCGGGACACTGTCCGACCCTCCCAAATTCACCTCGTGGCCTTGTTGGCTTTGTGACATATTACGCTCCTTCATCTACCGCATACTTGAACGACGCTCCGCCAGGGATCGCGGCGAACACGACAAAAACACATCGCAGTACGGTTCGGGCGGAGCTTTGCCGCCTAGAGATGAAGAAGCTTT
>JBCDGN010000167.1:0-4559 GCA_038751255.1 Pseudomonadota bacterium | reverse complement strand
GAACCCGCGTCTATCGCCAAACGCCGCATCTCGGCACACAGATGGTCAAGGTCCAATCGCTTTCTCCGTCGAAGCCGCTGGTCAAACAAGATCCCGTTAAGGCGCTGAAGAAGTTATGCGGATATGATACGAGGACAGCAAGACGTAGGTCCGATGGTGCGCCACCGGGCTTGAGGCAGAGGCAAAGGCGCGTCACTAACAATGGTTGAACATGCTGTTCATCAGCGCAGGTCGAAGATAGGCTCTGCCGTCCAAATCCTGGAGTTGATCTACCACTCGACGGTGCGCAGTGTCCGCAAAAGCCACGGCAATGCGATCATCGGGTTGTTTGTCTCGATCCTTCAGACGCTGATCCTGGTTCTGGTGTTCTATTTTATGTTCACCATTCTCGGGCTTCGTGGAATGACGATCCGCGGGGATTTTCTGCTGTATATCTTGACAGGGATCTTCCTGTTCCTGACCCATAACAAGGCCGTCACGTCGGTGACCAGCGCCGAAGGTCCTGCTTCGCCGATGATGCTGCACGCCCCGATGAACACCGCGATCTCCATCACCTCATCAGCCTTGGCGAGCCTCTACATTCAGATCTTGGCGCTTGCCGTTATTCTCTTTGTCTATCACGTCGGCTTTAACCGCATCACCTTTTACGAGCCTGCTGCAGCCAATGGCATGGTGCTTCTGGCTTGGTACACTGGCGTGGGCGTCGGGCTGTTGTTTCTAGCGCTTAAGCCGTGGATGCCGGGCTTTGTCAGCGTGGCACAACAGATCTACACGCGGGCCAATATGGTGGCCTCCGGCAAAATGTTCGTGGCGAACACACTGCCGAGTTCGATGGTCGCGCTGTTCGATTGGAACCCGCTTTTCCACTGCATCGACCAGGCCCGCGGCTATACGTTTATCAACTACAATCCGCATTTCAGCAGCACAACATATCCATTGGTGCTGGGCTTGGTGCTGATGATGATCGGGTTGATGGGGGAATTCTACACGCGAAAACACGTATCCGTCAGTTGGGGTGCGGGCAAGTAGCTGTCAATCGACAACCCGCAGCGTAAGATTTATGCGCCCGCCCTTGGGCAGCAGCTGGGACGAGTTCTCTCGCGTTTTGTCGATGCCGTGGTACAAAAGTCGGGCCTGTCCGCCCATCACCAGGACATCGCCCGAATTTAGCCAGACAGACTCCGTCGATCCGCCACGCTCTTCGTTTCCGATGCGAAAGAGGCCGTCATCGCCAAGCGAGATCGATAGAACTGGCCACTTAAAATCGGCCTCGTCCCGGTCTTGATGCATGCCCATTTTCGCCCCCGCTTGGTAAAAGTTGAGAAGACAGCAATCCGGTGCACGGTCGAGCCCCGTGACGACATGCCAAAGCGCAATCACACGCTCCGGAATCGCGGGCCAAGGTGCACCGTTTGGATGATAGCGCTCATACCTGTAGCCACGGCGGTCCGACACCCAACCATAGGTCCCGGCCGAAGTCATTCGGACCGACATTTTCTTGCCCCAGCGTGTCTCTGGCGAAAACAGGGGTGCCGCCTGAACCACAGCGCGCAAGTCATCCACCAAGGCTTTTTGGGCCGCCTGATCCAGCCGCGCTTTCCAGATTTTCACGCCGCGCACATCGAGTAGGTCCGCCATCCAGTCGAGGTAGGCCAATGCGGGGCTTGGCGCAACGTCCGCGATCCGCAAAGCGCTCTGCAGCATTAACAATTTGGCCAGGATTTTGACGCGGTCGGGCGCTTGCAGGGTATGGGTGCGCTCCCTATATACCCGCAGAAGCCTCGCGAGGATGTGATCCTTGCGATCTACACTTGGGATCGGGGCGAAGCGCCGTTACTGGGCTACGTCCCTTGTCATCGCCGAAAGAGAGGATGTTTGAGCATGGCCAAAGTCATTGGTATTGACCTCGGAACCACCAACAGCTGTGTCGCCATTATGGACGGCTCGCAGCCCCGCGTCATCGAAAACTCAGAAGGCGCGCGCACCACGCCGTCGATTGTGGGATTTACGGAAGACGAGCGGTTGGTCGGTCAGCCCGCAAAGCGTCAGGCCGTGACCAACCCTGAAAACACCGTGTTTGCCGTGAAGCGTTTGATCGGGCGCCGCGCGGACGATGCTGAGGTGGAGAAGGACAAAAAGCATGTGCCATATGCCATCGTCGATGGCGGCAATGGCGATGCTTGGGTTGAGGTCCGCGGCGAAAGCTACTCGCCCAGCCAGATTTCCGCTTTCATCCTGCAAAAGATGAAGGAAACCGCTGAGAGCTACCTCGGCGAAGATGTTGACCAAGCTGTCATTACGGTTCCGGCCTATTTCAATGACGCGCAGCGCCAAGCCACGAAAGATGCGGGCAAGATCGCGGGCCTTGAAGTCTTGCGGATCATCAACGAGCCAACTGCAGCAGCGCTCGCCTACGGTCTCGACAAGAAAGAATCCAAGACCATCGCGGTCTACGACCTTGGTGGTGGCACGTTCGATATCACGATCCTCGAGATTGATGATGGCTTGTTCGAAGTGAAATCCACCAACGGTGACACTTTCTTGGGTGGTGAAGATTTCGACATGCGGATCGTCACCTATTTGGCGGACGAGTTCAAAAAGGAACACGGCGTCGATCTGTCGAAGGACAAGATGGCCCTCCAGCGTCTGAAAGAGGCTGCGGAAAAGGCCAAGATCGAATTGTCGAGCTCCAGCCAGACAGAAATCAACCAGCCATTCATTTCGATGGACCCTGGCTCCGGCACACCCCTACATATGGTGATGAAGCTGACACGTGCGAAGCTTGAATCACTGGTTGGCGATCTCATCAAAAACTCGATCAAGCCTTGTAAAGCTGCATTGAAAGACGCGGGCCTTTCCACGTCTGACATCGACGAGGTGGTGCTCGTCGGCGGTATGACCCGGATGCCAAAGGTGATCGAAGAGGTCACGAGCTTTTTCGGCAAAGAGCCCCACAAAGGCGTCAACCCAGATGAAGTTGTGGCGATGGGCGCCGCTATTCAGGCCGGTGTTTTGCAGGGCGATGTCAAAGACGTCGTGTTGCTCGACGTGACGCCGCTGTCGCTTGGTATCGAAACGCTTGGCGGTGTGTTCACGCGCCTGATCGACCGGAACACAACGATCCCGACGAAGAAGAGCCAGATTTTCTCAACCGCGGAAGACAACCAGAACGCGGTGACGATCCGTGTGTTCCAGGGTGAGCGGGAAATGGCTGCGGACAACAAGATCCTTGGTCAATTTAACCTCGAGGATATTCCACCAGCTCCGCGCGGTCTGCCGCAGATCGAGGTGACCTTTGATATTGACGCCAACGGCATCGTGCATGTGGGCGCGAAGGACAAAGGCACCGGTAAAGAGCATAAGATCACCATCCAAGCCTCGGGCGGATTGTCGGATGATGAGATCGACGCAATGGTCAAGGATGCCGAAGCGAATGCTGAGGCTGACAAAGAGCGGAAAGATCTTGTCGAAGCGAAGAACCAGGCGGAAAGCCTGATCCACTCGACCGAGAAGTCGATGGAAGAGCACAATGACAAAGTCGATCCGACTACGATCGAAGCGATTGAACTCGCGATTGCCAATTTGAAGGAACAGCTCGAAACCGAGGATGCCGGAAAGATCAAAGGCGGGATCCAAAATGTGACCGAGGCTGCCATGAAGCTGGGCGAGGCGATTTACAAGTCAGAGCAAGAGAAAGCCGGGAATGCCGACCCGGATGCTGCGAGCGATGAGCCACGCAGTGTCGACGACGATATTGTCGATGCAGATTTCGAAGATCTGGACGACGACAAGCGCTAAACGCCGCGAAGCGGTTGTGGGCTGGCGCGGAGAATAACCGGGCCGGCCCATTGCTTTCCGAAAGGACACCAATATGGCAAAGCGCGACTATTACGAGGTGCTTGGCGTTGGGCGCAGCGCATCAGGAGACGAGATCAAGAAGGCCTACCGCTCAAAAGCGAAAGAACTGCATCCAGACCGAAACAAAGACAATCCAAACGCAGAATCTCAGTTCAAAGAGGTCAACGAAGCCTACGATGCGCTGAAGGATCCCGAGAAGAAAGCCGCATATGATCGCTTTGGTCATGCCGCGTTCGATGGCGGTATGGGGGCCGGTCGACGCCCAGGCGGCGGCCCACAGGGCGACTTTGCGAGCGCATTCTCGGATGTCTTTGACGATCTGTTCGGTGACTTCATGGGTGGTCGCCCTGGTGGTGGCGGTCGGCAGCGGGCTGCGCGCGGATCTGATCTACGCTATAATCTGCGGGTCTCGCTGGAAGAAGCTTATCTGGGCGTACAAAAGACGATTAACGTCCCGACCTCTGTCGTCTGCACCGCATGCAACGGAACGGGGGCGGAGGGCGGCTCTGAGCCGACGACGTGCCCAACCTGTTCCGGTCTCGGAAAAGTGCGTGCGCAGCAAGGTTTCTTCACGGTCGAACGCACATGTCCGACGTGTAACGGGGCCGGTCTGATCATCAAGAACCCCTGCAAGGTTTGCGGCGGCTCTGGACGCGTGAACAAAGACCGAGCTCTATCTGTGAACATTCCGGCCGGCGTCG
>JBCDGN010000166.1:0-4565 GCA_038751255.1 Pseudomonadota bacterium | reverse complement strand
GTTTGATCAATCATGGGCAAGCTCTGTGCGGCGTTCAATCTCAGCGCCCGTCATCATACCTGCAAGGCCGGCCACCAGCAGGCCGAGATTGTAGGGCAGCCAGGCAAACACCAAGGCTACAACGATTGAAGCCAAGGCGGCGGCGACATGTGCACGGGTGCGCAGCATCGGCGAGATGATGGCGATAAAGCAGATCGGCAGGGCGAAATCGAGCGCGAAGCTTTCGGGAATGGATGTGCCAAGCAGCGCGCCCACGAGCGTGAACACGTACCAAAACGGACAAACAGGCGCGATCGTGCCCCAGAAATAGGCAAGGCGCTGTTGCAAAGACCAATCCGGATTTTGCTCGAACTTCAGGATCGACAAGCCATAGCTTTGATCAACGATAAAATACGCGGCGATCGCACGGGTCCAGAGTGAGGCACCCCCCAGATACGGTGTCAGAGAGGCCGAATACATCGCCATGCGCAGGTTCACCGCCAAGGCCGAGGCCAACACCACCAAGACAGGTGCCTGCTCGACCATCAGCTGTAACCCAGTTAGCTGTGCGGCTCCGGCAATGACGAGAAATGAGAACGTCATGGTCTCGACTACGTTGAGCCCTGCCTCGGTGGCCAAGACCCCAAATAAAACGGCAAACGGGCCCACCACCAAAAGGAAAGGCGCCGCGTCTCGGCAGCCCATCCAGAACGGTGATTTGGTGGTTTGCCTTGTCATCAGAAGACCTTAGAGTGCGGTAACCCTCGCTAGCCTGTCGCGCCGGGAGATGCAATTGGCCGTAGAACACGAGATTTTGAGCTACCTTATAGCGCCAGATCCCACTGCGCCGCGCCTGACCCGGCATGTGGAAGGTGTGGATCATGACGGCAAGGCCGCGGAGATCTCCGTTGTCGAAGAACGTCCTCTGACAATCTTCTTGAACGGGCAGGAGATTGTCACCGCTATGACCATTGGTGACTATCCTGAGTATCTGGCGGTCGGGTTTTTGCGCAATCAAGGGATGCTTGCCGACGATGAGGCCCTGCGCGGCGTGGAGTACGACGACGAGTTGGAAACCGTCGTCGTGCGCACCGATGGTCAGACAAGCTATGAAGAGAAGCTGAAGAAGAAAACGCGCACCTCGGGCTGTGCTGTGGGCACTGTTTTTGGCGATATGATGGAAGGTTTGGAGGGCGTCACCCTGCCGGACTTGCCTGTCAAAACCTCGGATCTTTATGCGCTTGCAGCACAGATCAATCGCACCCCATCTCTCTATCTCGAGGCAGGCGCGATCCACGGAACCGTCTTGTGCGAGGGGGATCGGCCGCTCGTCTACATGGAGGATGTGGGGCGGCACAACGCCGTCGATAAGATCGCCGGCTGGATGCACATGGAAGGTGTCGCGGCCTCCGACAAGCTGCTCTACACCACAGGCCGCTTGACCTCTGAGATGGTGATCAAGACAGCGATGATGGGCATTCCGGCTCTGGCTTCAAGATCCGGGTTCACGGCTTGGGGTGTCGAAATTGCGCGCGAGGTTGGCCTGACACTGATCGGGCGTATGCGTGGGAAGCGGTTTGTGTGTCTCGCTGGAGAGGAACGACTGACACGAGATGCCGATCCGGACTCCGTGGGCGAGGAGGATCGCAAGCATCGCCGGAAAAGTGCAGAGGCGGCAGACCATGACAACGCCTGAGACAAGAAACACGGGCCCATAAGATGAAACAGCCTTTGGGTGTGATACTGGCGGGCGGGCTTGCCACCCGGATGGGAGGTGGCGACAAGGGGCTTTTGCCGCTTGGCCAGACCACTATTCTGTCTCATGTGATGGAGCGTCTTGAGCCGCAAGTCGCAGGCATGGCGCTGAACGCAAATGGCGATCCAGCGCGCTTTTCAGAGCTTGGTCTTCCCGTTCTGACAGACAGTCTCTCTGGGTTTCTGGGGCCGCTGGCAGGTGTCTTGGCCGGGCTCGAGTGGGCCGAGGGGGAGGACGCAGACAGCATCGTCACGGTGGCGGCAGACACGCCGTTTTTCCCCTGCGATCTTGTTCCGCGCTTGCATCTGGCCAGCGAGGGGATGACCAATCCATTGGTTCTAGCGCGCACGCCGGACGGACGGCAGCCGACCTTTGGGCTTTGGCCCGTGGCGCTACGTGATGATCTGCGGGCGGCTTTGAAAGATGGTCTGCGCAAGGTCGTGCTCTGGACCGATCGCCATGACGGCCGCACCGCGATGTTTGACGACCCAGGCGAGCCCTTTTTTAATGTGAACACGCCCGAAGACCTGGCCCATGCAAGCGCAATTTTGGAGGCCGGGACATGAGGCTTTATGGGGTCGTTGGCTGGAAGAATGCCGGCAAGACAGGGCTTGTCGAACGGCTTGTGACCGAGATCACATCGCGTGGGTTTTCCGTGTCGACGATCAAACATGCCCATCATACGTTCGATGTGGATCGCCCTGGAAAAGACAGCTATCGCCATCGTCACGCAGGCGCGACAGAAGTTCTACTGTCCTCTGCCAATCGGTTTGCCCTGATGCATGAACTGCGCGGCGCTGAAGAACCCAGCCTTGCGGACCTGCTTGCACGGCTCTCGCCAGTCGATCTGGTGTTGATCGAAGGCTACAAACGCGATCTGCATCCGAAAGTAGAGGCGTTTCGCGCCGAGACAGGCAATCCCCTGATTGCGAGCGAGGATGACTCGGTGAAGGCCGTAGCCGCGGGCACGCCGCTAGATTTGGACCGGCCGGTTTTCGATCTCAATGACACGGCCAGCATCGCGGATTTCATCCTCGCGGAGGTCGGTCTTTGAACCGGTTTGATACCGTTGTCATTGTGGATTGGTCAGCCGGAAATGACACCGGACCTTCGCCTCGAAAGGATGCAATCTGGGTGGGTTTGGCGCGCCGAGGCCACGCGCAAGAACCTATCTACATACGCAATCGGTCGCTCGCTGAAGACACGTTAAGCAGCTTGATCGAGGCCGAGCTTTCTGCAGGCCGCAGGCTTTTTCTTGGTTTTGATTTTCCCTTTGGCTACCCGCGCGGATTTGCTGGTACGCTGACAGGTACAGAGGATCCACTTGCCGTTTGGGCGTGGCTTGAGGCGCGCGTCGAAGACGACCCTAAATCCAACAACCGTTTTGACCTGGCCGGCGAGATCAATGGGCGATTTCCTGGTGTCGGACCTTTCTGGTTCAACGCGATCAAACGCGAGATCGACGATCTGCCGCGCAAAGACACGCGCACCGGTCATGGGTTGCCTGAGAAACGCAGCGCAGAAGAGCGGAGCAAAGGCACGTTCTCGTGCTGGCAAATGGGTGGTGCCGGTGCCGTTGGTGGGCAGGTGTTCACCGGACTACCGGTGCTGGAGCGGCTGCGGCGCAGGTTTGCGGGGCAGATAGCGGTGTGGCCCTTTGAAGCTCTGGATCGCCCGGTTTCTTTCGTTGAGATCTGGCCTGGGCTCATCAATCCAGCCGTGAAAGACGCCGAGGCGCAGGGCGGTATCCGTGACGCGCATCAGGTGCGCATGCTCGCCCGCGCCGTGAGTCGCTTGCCAGAACCGCGTTTGAAGGTGATGCTGGATGTGGACGCCCCGGAGGAAGGATGGATCATGGGCCAAGGGTTTGAGGACGAACTGATCGCTGCCGTGCGCGATACGCTGCAGCCCCCGCCCTTGCGCGATGATTGCTTTGCCTTGCCTGCCGGCGTGGATTGGACACCGGTAGATGATGCGCTCGCGATGCTACAGAATCGGCTGCACGCTGTCGTGGGACGCGAAGATGTCTCTGTGTCAGAGGCTGCGGGCCGGATTTTGGCTAAGGACATTACGGCGCAGCGGTCCAATCCGCCATTGCCCAACACGGCGGTGGATGGCTACGGCTTTGCTTTTGAAACCCTCGGCGACGGCAATCAGGTTTTGCCGCTGATCGAAGGGCGCGCTGCCGCGGGCCTGGCTTTCGAAGGCTTCGTGCCGCCGGGCCATGCGATTCGCATTTTGACTGGTGCAGCCCTGCCAAACGGAGTGGACACCGTCATCTTGCAAGAGGATGTCACCCTTGGCGACGGAGAGATCGCGTTTCGGCCTGGGGTGAAGCCCTTTGCCAATACGCGCAAAGCCGGCGAGGACGTAAAGGCCGGCGATGTTGCGCTGCAAGCTGGTCGAAAACTAACGCCTGCGGATTTGGCCTTGGCATCTGCAGTGGGTTTGGATCGTCTTCCTGTCTTCAAGCGGCTGAAAGTGGCGGTTCTTTCGACAGGGGATGAATTGGTCGAAGCTGGTCATGAAGCGGCCCCAGGGCAGATCTACGATGCAAACCGCCCCATGCTCGCCGCGCTCATTGAGCAGTTTGGTTTTGATTGTCTCGATCTGGGTCGTGTCCCCGATGACAGGGATACGTTGCGCTCTCACTTCGACCACGCCGCGGGGGAGGCAGACGCGATCATCACCTCAGGCGGGGCCTCATCGGGGGATGAGGACCATGTGTCGGCTCTGCTGACAGAGGCTGGGGCCATGGCGGAATGGCGCGTGGCGCTCAAGCCCGGCCGTCCTTTGGCGCTTGGGCTGTGGCAAGGGGTGCCCGTATTTG
>JBCDGN010000165.1:0-4719 GCA_038751255.1 Pseudomonadota bacterium | reverse complement strand
CAGTCTTTACCCAAAACCAGTCTGTGATCCGACCGACCTATTGGGTTTTGACGATGACGGGCATGACCCAAATTCTGATCTCGGTTCTGCTCTACCATGTTGTCCGGGCCCCATCGCATGCAGCCGCAACCCTGGCATTGATCTTAGGCACCTTGGCCGGTTTTTGCCAGGCCTTGAGCTTTGGCCGTTGGGTCATCTTGATCCCCTACCTCGTTGCCGAGGCAGCTGACCCGGAGCAGGCGCAGATGGCCGCGATGCTGGAAGGCGTATTTAACCACTATGCTGGTATGCTGGTGGATGAGCATATCGCCAATATCTGTTGGGGTGTATGGCTCGCGTCGATCTGCGTGGTCTTTTTGACGGCAACCAATGTAAGCCGGTCCCTTACCTGGTTTGGGATCGCGCTGTCACCGCTTCTGTTTCTCTTAGCCGGTGAACAGATCGGCGTTTCCGGGGACGTTCTTGACCCGCTGGTGGACTTCGGCTTTCCGCTTCTCGCCGTCTGGCACATCCTGCTGGCCGTTCAGCTTTGGCGCAGAAACGGCGCTTTTGTGTTCCGTCCGATGGGTCGCATGGCGTGGATCACCGGCTGGGCGCTGGCGATCGGCATGATCGCGCCCGCTTTGGCCTAAGATCTCGGATATGGTGCGGGTGTCGAGCCGCTTCGGCGGCTTGGCTCGCGCCCAAGAGGACCGAAACGATGCCCGGCTTTACCAGCACAACCCTTGTGAGCCTCGTTGTGGCGGCAATTGGAAAGATCGATCCGGACCTGGGGTCAGGGATGACGCGCCCCGATCCAATGTTGGCCGGCGTCACGCCAGACACGGACAAGACATCGTTGCTTGCAAACTTCCTGGCCAAACACGGGCCGACATCGGTTCTGCACATCGGTCAACATCTCGATCTGGCCGAAGAATCGCCGGTGCTGTCTGTGTTGACGATGTCTCCGGACCCGTCCGTACTGGCCGACAAATGGATGCGCCTGGAGCGCTATCATCATTCCAGCCATCGCACCGTGATAGATTCTTCCCGGCGACACATGTGGACATGTACGCGAAGGAGTACGGCCGCACCTGCGAGCTTGGCGGAAAACCTGCTGATCGCGGGCGTCCTCTTTGGTTTGCTTGAGCGGCTTGGTGCTGAAGGCTGCAGGCTCAGGGTCGAGGGGCAGACGGTCTCTGCAGACAGCTTTGAAAACCTGGAACTCCGCGGCGCTTGCGCAGAGTTCGCCCTCCTCTGGTCCGCAGATCAAGCATCTGACCACATCCATGGGTCAGCGGCGGGCAAAATCGCCGACACGCTGGCCGATCTGTTGGCGCGCGATATCGGGCGAAATTGGCGGTTGAAAGACGCGGCCAAGGAACTGGCGTTCTCGGAACGGTCCCTCCAGCGCCATCTCGGGCGCGCGGGCCGCAGCTTTTCCAGCGTGTTGCGAAGGGCGCGGATGCGCGAAGCCACGCAGTTGCTCGCGAAGACAGACACCTCTCTCGCGGAGATCGGCTATTGCTGTGGATACGCGGACCAGGCGCATTTTCAGCGCGATTTTCAGCGGGTTGCAAACATGACACCGCGCACATTTCGTGATGTTTCCCGGGAATAGGATGGGGCCTTGAACCGACCTTCTCTGGGTTGTGGGACTACGCCCCCTGTTTGGTTTGCACACGCGTTTTGGGGGGCCGTGCTGACGCTGCGTGGTTTGCCCGTGTCGTTGGAGCGGTCAAGCCCGAACGATCCGCCGCAGGTTTCTCTGCTTTGGCCTGGCCGGACCGATGGGCCTTTCGGTGATCGGAAGGCGTGTTTCCTGCAATCCGGCGAAACTCCGTGTTGAAACTTGATTTGCTTAGAAACCCAGACTCGAGCATGACATCGGTCACTGGAAGGTTGGTGCTCTCCAGAAGGTGGATCGCATGCTGCACTCTTAGAAGATTGATGTAGCGCGACACATTCTCGCCGGTCACCCGGTTCACCGCAGAGGACACAGATCGCGCAGGCACGCCCAAGCGTCGACCAAGGCGGGCCACTGTAAGTTCAGGATCGCGAAAGAGCGTGGCATCGGCCATCAAGGCGTCGAGCCGGTCAAAGATCGACTGATCTTCTGCCAGTGGCGGTAGGTCCCGTTGGCCTTTCTCTTCAAGCTTACGGTCAGAGCCAATCGCGAGCGCGAGACCCGCGACGACACCAAGAGAGATGACAGGCACGACGAATACGGCAGCGTCGGACAATAGTTCTATGGCGCGTGCCTCGCCAGCGGCGAGCCCAGTCGCAAGAACGCTTGCGTCAATGACAAGCACCAAGAGCAAGAATGCCAGACACCCGAGAAGGGAAAGGCGCAGAGGAGGTTGAGCTTGCGGCGCGATGTGGACAAACCCCTCGGCGGGCAGCCGCAATAGGATGAGCAACCGCACCACGTAGATAAGGTTGACGAGAATGACGGCGGCGGAAGCCGTCCAAGGCACGGGCACGGCGGTGATGAGCCAGGCCGCAAAAACCGTGCCGGCAACAATCAACATTGTGCCCCCGTCCGGAACGCCATCCTGCGTCGTCAAACTGTGGAATCCGAGCCAAAGCGCCGGTGCTGTGAGGGCGGCGACATAAGGTTGTAGAACGATGAAAGCCGGGTCGCTGAACTGAAACCGAAGCCCGACAAACCCAGCTACAATGACAATCGAGATCAGCCCCACGCAGAAGAACACTATTGCAGGCAAAGGCATCCGGACCTGGCGCGCCACGATGGTCGCCAGCAGAAGCGCAAAGATCGAAATCAACCAGGCTAAAGGAATAGAGGCCATGGGAATATCCTTGGTCCGCGCGCGGCATGTGAGTTGGCTGCTTGGACATCCCACATGACACCCAGGTCGGGCTTGTTGAACTTGTTCAAGATACTAGGCGTTCTTGACCCGATTGACGACAGATCTGGCCATTCGGACGTTCGGAAACGCGCTTTCGAACGTCTGGCACGCGGCCAACTCTTCAAATCAATTATTTGGGGGACAACGTCTGAGGCGACCGCAAGTCAATGTGGATGTCATCGATATGCCCCAAACCCCCAAGTCTTCAACGCCGCGACATCAGGTTGATCGACGCACTCTCTTGATGTGGTGTGTGGCGGCTGGTTTGGCCGGTCGACCGGGTGAGCTGGCTGCAGGTTCTCTCGGTATCTGCCAATCCGCAGAGGCGATCGAGCATCTTTTTGACAGGTACTTCTTCAATCCGGCTTGGATCGCGACCGACGATGCGCAAGCGCTCTTTCGGGACCTGGTAGACTTCGCCGAGACCGCGCCCGACCCGGAAGAGTTCTCCAGCGGTTTTGCGCAAAGGTTCGAAAGGATTGGCTTGTCGCATGTTGGATTGTCCGTCCAAAGCCGCAGTGCTGCGCAGCTTGGCCGCCATTTCGATACGATGGAGATCGGCAATGGTGCCGTCAGTCTGGACTGGCATGGGACGGTCGCCAGCCTCAGCATTCGCACATTTATGGGCGTCGATACCGGCCCTCGCATAACCGCTGCTTTCGAAGAGATCATATCGAACGGCGCGACCGGGTTGATCATCGATCTGCGCGATAATCCCGGCGGGTCTTTCGCCATGCGTCACGTGGTTGGGCACTGCATTCCAGAACACACCGACGCCGGCGCGCTCATGGGTCGCGCTTGGTACGCCGAGAACACACACGTCCCGGATCGCGCCTATATCGAGGCCTTGATGCCATGGCATGGACCGACTCTTGTTGGGCTTTGGCAGCATCTCGAGGAGCATCCGGTCACGCGGGTCCAGTTCTTGCCCATGCGGCCGATCTACGAAGGCCCAATCGCGGTCCTGATCAATCGCCGAACAGCCAGCGCGGCGGAAATGGTGGCAGAGGTTCTAAGGACCACACGGGCGGCCGTCTTGGTCGGAGAACAAAGCGCCGGCGCGATGCTGGTGCAACGCCCCTTCGACGTGGGCGGTCTTTTCACGCTGTCTTTGCCCGTGGCCGACTACATCAGTTATGGCAGCGGCAGGATTGAAGGCTCAGGTCTTGTGCCGGACCTCTGCCCAGTTGCCGAGGAAATCCATGCCACCGCTTTCTCCGCGCTCGTCGGGTCACAGACGATGCGCGGCGAGGCAATGAATAGGCGGTGTCAGGCCGTTGAGACTGATCCGTGCACGAAGGCGATCCCATGAAGCTGGGGGCTTTTTCGGACCACAGCCACCTGCGTCTCAAGGATGGACGGCGCCTCGCCTTCACGGAAGGGGGCGCGCCGGACGGCTTTCCCGTATTCTATTTCCACGGAACCCCAAGCGCGCGCCTGGAGGCCGCCTTTGCCGACGATGCCGCGGCGCGGAGCGGTTTCCGTCTGATCGCAACCGACAGGCCCGGTTTCGGTCAGTCGGACTTTCAACATGATCGCACCTTGCAGAGCTGGCCAAGGGACGTTTTGGCCCTGGCGGATCATTTGCGGATTGGCGATTTCGGCGTTACGGGCCATTCGGGCGGAGGCGCATATCTTTTTGCCTGCGGTGTATCCATCGACCCGGCACGCCTACGGTTCATTGGCGCGCTTGCGCCCTGGGGACCGATCGCATCACCTGAGATTATGGCGAGCCTCAATCGGCTTGATCGCGGCTTTGCCGATCTGGCCCGTCGGGCACCCTGGATCATGAAACTGGGTTTCGCGCCAATGGGCTGGGTGGCAACGCGCAGACCGCAGGTGTTCCTGCGACTTCTGAGGGGTACCGTCT
>JBCDGN010000164.1:0-4733 GCA_038751255.1 Pseudomonadota bacterium | reverse complement strand
GATCGTGTCATCGGCCCAAACCGTGCCCCAAGCGCCCTCCGTGATCAGCGCCTGAAAAGGCCGATCAAACTCCGTCATCTGCCCCTCAGCCCGCTCAACATGCGCATCCCCCAACACAGAACGACGCGTCAAATGGCCTATCTCATAGCGCTCTGGCATTGGCGTGCTCCTCTATCATCGCCTGCAGTATGGAAGAAAACCGACCAGGAGCTTCAATCATTGGCAAGTGGCCGATGCCGTTCAGTTCAACATAAGTTGCGCCAGGTATCGCCTGGCTGAGCGCGCGGACAAGATCAGGGGGGCTTGCTCCGTCCTCTGAGCCCCCGATGACCTGCGTTGGACATGCGATCTGCGGCGCGGTCGAGGATAGATCAGCCGCCGCCACTGCGGCACAACAGCCAAGGTAGCCCGCGCGCGGCGTTCGGATCAGCATATTACGCCACAATGCGAAGGTCGCGTCTTTGTGGAAACCTGGCGCGAACCAGCGGTCAAGAACGGCGTCGGCAATCGATGCGATGCCGTTCTCTTCGACCTGCGCGACGCGGCCTGACCACATTTCAGACGTTCCCATCCGCAGCGCCGTGTTTGACAGAAGCAGGCGCTCCACGCGGTCAGGATGCGCCGCCGCAAGGTTTTGGGCGACCATCCCGCCAAGCGAGACCCCCACAAGTATTATATCCCTTAAATCAAGATGTAGCATGAGCGCCGCGACATCCTCGGTCAGCATCGCCAGATCGTAGGGACCTTCCGGCGCATCGCTCAACCCATGGCCACGGGTGTCCATCCGGATCAGTCTTGCCCCCGATAGCTGACAGATGACCGCATCCCAGAGCCTCAAATCGGTGCCGAGCGAGTTTAGAAAAAGTACCGGCGCGCCCAAAGGGTCGCCATCTTCGCGCCAATGCAGGCCAACCGCCTTATGTGTGATCCATTCGGTCATGCCCGCCCTGTTGGCATTGGAGATCGGTCCACATGGGACAGTTCTGCCCTTACCAAACCTTCCAACAGCCTTGTTTTCTCGCCCAGATACTCGGGGTCATCCCAAAGGTTATGGAACTCGCCCGGATCGGTCTCAAGATCATATAGTTCACCCCAATCCATATCTTGCAAGACGGACAATCGGAACCGTGCGTCGCGCACTGTGTGGATATTGGGCGGCAGGCCGATTTCGTCCATATCCTTTTGGTGGGCATATTGGATGAACGCAGCCGGACGTGTCTGTCGCCCAAAGAGATCTTGGCCCTGCATCCCCCAAGCGCATTCGATATGAGCGCGTTCCAGGATCGTGGCGCCGATATCATGGGTCTGTCCGCTGAGCAAACTCCGGGTTCCTTTTGCGCCCTCGGGATCGGCCCAAAGAAACGGCACGCGGGTGATCTGCTCATATTGCTCAGCACCCTTAAAGAGCAACCGGTGATCGCCCAAATGATCACCATGGTCGCTGGTGAAAATTTCCACCGTCTCGGCAGCGTGTCCGCTGGCGGACAGCGCAGCTTGTACTTGTCCGACCGCATCATCGATCATGGTGATCATGCCGCAAGTCAGTGCTCGGGCCTCTTGCGCTTCGCGTGCAGAGCAGCCCACCGCGTTCATACCTTGTAGATTGGCCCGACCTGCATCCCGGGTGGACAAAACACCAGCCACATGCGGTGGCGGCGTCCAGTCGTTGCGTGTGAACGCCGCAGGGACAGCCATGTCATCGGGTGCATACATATCCCAGTACTTGCCCGGTGGATTGAAAGGGTGATGCGGGTCGGGCCAACTCACCATCAAAAAGAACGGTGTGTCTGTCTCTTTCTGAGCGTCTATCCAGGCCGCGGCGCGATCCGCAATATATGTGGTTGAGTACAGCTCAGCGGGAACTGCAGTGCGAATGGCCTGGGGGCAGGTGTAATTGTGCGGCAGTTGGTTTTCCGCACCGATCAGATCGGCGGCGTTCGGTTCGCGCTCCAAGAGCCAGGCGGTGTAGTCGCCGCCAATGTGATCGCCGTGGCCTGTCACCAGCTCAACATGATCGAACCCATAGAAGGGTGTGGGCACTTTGGGCTGCGGCCCTGACCAAAAATCAGGTTCCTCAACTTTGTAGATCTGCGTGTTCAGATCGTGTCGCACCGCTTCTGCGAGGTCGCCATTGGCGCGGAAATATCCCTCTCGCGCGTCGGGAACTTTGGCGGTCGGGGGCGCTCCGGTAAAGGTTTGCAGATGGCTTTTGCCGATCAAAGCGGTGCGGTAGCCTGCCGCGCGCAAAAGCTCGACAAAGGTGACGTTTACCTGGCTGAGTGGCACGCCATTCATCGTCACTCCGTGGCTCGACGGCATTCGGCAGGTCATCAAGCTCGCGCGATTTGGCATACAGACAGGGCTTGCCACATAGAACCGGTCGAAGGCGATACCGCGCGCTGCGATCCCATCGATGTTTGGTGTCTGCAGGATCGGGTGGCCGTAGCAGCCAAGATAATCCGCGCGATGCTGATCGGTGATGAAGAGCACGAAGTTGGGGCGCTTGGTCATGCGGTCTCTCCCTCGGACTGTGACGTCGACCTAAGGCGATAGCCGATTAGCAAGAGCCCAAGAGCCAGTCCAATGACTTCCGCGAAGATTGAGGGCGACAGCAGCGCAAAAGCGACGGCCAGACGGGCAAGCCGTTCGATCATCGTAAGCTTGCCGCGGTCATACCCGATAAGAGCACTGGTGCAGAAGTAGAGCGCTGCTAGCAAAAAGAGCAGCGAGGAAAGAATTGCCATCAGACTGGTTGTTCCAATCCCCAGAAGGAGCGCATCATCGAAGGCCCAAGCGAAAGGGATCAGGAACATCATTGCCCCGATCCTCGTCGAGGCCACAGCTGTGGCTATGGGCCGTCCCCCCGATACGCTTGCAGCCGCGAATGCCGTAAGCGCGACCGGGGGTGTGATGCCGGCCGCAACCCCGAAGAAAAAGACAAACATATGTGCTGCCAACAGATCCATGCCAAAACCTTGGAGTGTGGGCCCCATGACAGAAATGATAGCGATATAGGCGGGTAAGGTCGGCATCCCCATTCCCAGGATGATGCACCCCAGAGCCGCGATCATGAGCGCAAACAGCAAAGAGTTGCTCGACGCGCCGGACAACAAAACCGCAAAACTGGTGGGGACGCCGGTAGCCGAGAGTGTTGAAACCACAATCCCAACGATCGCGATTGCGACAGCCAGTTGACCCACCACTTTCCCGCCATCGGCCAACGCCACAACGAGTTTCTGCGGGCTTTGGCGTACTTCGGGGTTGAGAAAGCTCATCGGGATCAAAAGCAGGATGGCGGCAATCGATGCTCCTGCCGCGGACAGACCGCTGACCAGAAGCCATACGATGATGCCAATGGGTCCAAAGACCAGCACCATGTTCAGCCAATCCTGTCCTTTGGGCGCAGGCACGCCGATGTCGTCATCGCTGACCTGAATATTCAGTTTCTGCGCCTCGAAGAACACCGCAAGAAAAAGCGAGAGGTAATAGGCCAGCGCCGGGATCACCACAGCGAGGATCACTGTCAGGTAGCTTACCCCGACGATATCGGCCATCACCAGGGCAGCGGCTCCCATAATCGGTGGGAGTACTTGGCCGCCCGTGGAGGCAGTGGCCTCGACCGCACCGGCGAAATTGGCGTTGAAACCGCGTTTGCGGATCATTGGGATCGTCACTACGCCCGTGCCGACGACATTTGCCACAGCAGAGCCGGAAACCGTTCCAAAGAGCGCTGAGGCAAGGATCGCCGCGTAGGCGGGACCGCCCTTGAAGCGCTTCATAAGGTGAAACGAAATACGGATCATCGAGCCGCCCGCGCCGCAACCTTCCAGAATTGCGCCAAGAATGATGAAAGGCAGCACCGTGGTCAGAACGACGCCCATGATCGAGCCCAGGATGCCTTGAGCGCTGTCGTACCAAATATTGGCCGAGATCGTATCGTAGATATCGGATGGGGCAGTTTGCAGCGGACCCGGCCAGTACTGACCCGTGCCAAGGTAAAGCAGAGAGAGCGCCCCGATTATCGCGATCGGCGGCCCCCAGAGGATCCAGCAGGCCCAAATCGACAATCCGGCAGCGATCAGAGAGATATACATCTCGCGCGGGCCGAAGAACATTACCGAGTTCGCGATGATCAACCCGATCCGGTAATAGTCAAAGCAGACATAACTGATCGCAAGGAAGGCGACGGCGTAGGCTGCAATATGGAGCAAGTTTAACCGCCCGGCTTTGGCGCGTCTCTCTGCGTCGCCGGCAAGGAAAACAAGGATCGAGAGCCAGTAGAACAGGGGCCGGAACCATTCTACCGGGAAGGGCCCAATACGCGGTAGGACATTGTAGGTTGGTAGGACGTTGGCCAGCCCTGCCAGCGCGATCACAAGTCCGATGACAAAGACAGAGTACCCTGCGACGCGCGTGGCGCCCGTTTCAATACCGGACATCGCACTTTCCTCCCTGGGGTGTCACTTCTGTGATTTGGAGCAGCCCGCCAAAGCAACGGGCCGCTCTGCCGAGGATTAGACCGGCTTCAGTTGGTCAGGGATTTCGATGCCGATTTCTTCGTAGTAACGTGCGGCCCCAGGATGGAGCGGTGCATTCATCCCGCCGAAGGGATCGCTTTCGTCGATCGATCGCATCAGAGCATTGGCGTTCTTCATCGCCTCTAGGTTTTCCCAATAGGCTTTGGTCAAACTATAAGCGGTGTCGTCGTCCATATCGGCATGGGCCGCCATCAT
>JBCDGN010000163.1:0-4734 GCA_038751255.1 Pseudomonadota bacterium | reverse complement strand
TGGCCGAAATGCGCAATCTGGTGAATGCGGATGTGAATGTCTGCCTATACAGGGAATTTGGGCGCGGCTTGGCCGAGGTGTTGGGCAAACCCTATCTCCAAGCCCCCATCGGTATCGATTCAACCACGCTTTTCTTGCGCAAGCTGGGGGAGCTTTTGGGCCTTGACCCAGAGCCCTTTATCGAGCGCGAGAAGCACTCCACGATCAAACCGATTTGGGATTTGTGGCGCAGTGTGACCCAGGATTTCTTTGCCACGGCGTCTTTTGGGATCGTCGCGAATGAGACCTACGCGCGCGGCATCAGGCATTTTCTGGAAGGCGATCTGGGACTGCCATGTGCATTTGCAGTTGCGCGCAAAGCCGGGACGAAGACCAACAATGAAGAGGTCCGGCAGCTGGTCCAAAGCAAGAGGCCGCTCGTGGTGCTCGGGTCGATCAACGAAAAAATGTATCTCGCCGAGGCGCAAGGCGGGCATGGGCCGAAACCCGCCTTCATCCCAGCAAGTTTCCCGGGTGCTGCCATCCGGCGCGCCACTGGCACCCCAATGATGGGTTACGCGGGCGCGACCTATTTGGTGCAAGAGATCTGCAACGGGCTCTTTGATGCCCTGTTCCACATCCTACCGCTCGGCACCGATCTCGATCAGACCTCGGCCACGCCGACGCCGCTGCGCGGCGGCTTCCCTTGGGATGAAGACGCGCAAGCCGAGCTCGACCGGATTGTGGCCAGCCACCCGGTTTTGACTCGAATTTCGGCTGCGAAATCGCTGCGCGATGCGGCTGAAGAGGCTGCGCTCCAACAAGGGGCGGAGCGCGTTGTTCTAGAAACCGTTCAGGCGCTCGCGCCCGGATCAGAAACTGTTTCGACGGAGGAGAAGTGATGACTGATATGACGTCAGAAATGCCCGGCCGGCCAACAGGTCGGCGCCGGCGGACGCTTGAGTTTCATATCTACTTTGCGCTGATTTTTCTGTTCGCGCTGCCGTTTGCGCTGGTGCTTTGGGTAGTCGATATCCTGCGCCTGCGTGGTTTCACCCAACGTGGTCCGTTGGATCGTGCCTGGGCTGAAGCCAACCGAACAACTCCCATGATTTTCTCTGCGCTGAGATGACGCCAGAGACCATGGGATACGACCTGCCCGCCATGGATGGTGGACAGATGCCCAAGGGTAAATCCGCCCAGGGGCCCGGGCCGCGAGGTACGCGGTGTCAGCATAGCGTTCCGGAGGAAAGTTAATGGCTGATGAGTCCGACCTGTCCTTTACAGGTCTCACCGACGAGCAGGCTCAGGAACTGCACACGGTCTATATGAGCGGCCTTTGGCTGTTTGTAGCCGTTGCGGTGGTTGCCCACCTGGCAACCTACATCTGGGCCCCTTGGTTCTGAGAAGGGATCGAAATGGCGAAGTTCTACAAGATTTGGCTCATTTTTGATCCACGCCGCGTTTTCGTCGCGCAAGGCGTCTTTTTGTTCCTTTTGGCCGTGATGATCCACCTGGTGGTTCTGTCCAATGGCGTCAACTGGTTCGAAAACGCCGCGGCAAGCATCTCAGCGGAATAAGAGTCGAGGGAAACTGTTCCACTAAACTAGGGCAGCGGGCGGTTTGCGCCGCCCGCAGCAATCTACGAGCTACAAGACGGCGCAGGTAATTGGCTCCGTCACTGATTGCGCGGAGACAGCAAATGGCCTTGCTAAGCTTTGAAAAAAAATACCGCGTCCGAGGAGGGACGCTACTTGGTGGCGATCTATTCGATTTCTGGGTCGGTCCTTTCTATGTCGGTTTTTTCGGAGTGACGACGATCTTCTTCGCGGCGCTCGGTACGATCCTGATCTTTTGGGGGGCAGCACACCAAGGCACTTTTAACCCCTGGTTGATCAACATTGCGCCGCCAGATCTCAGCTACGGTCTCGGCATGGCACCGCTGATGGAAGGCGGGCTCTGGCAAATCATCACATTCTGCGCGACGGGCGCCTTCATAAGCTGGGCCCTGCGTGAGGTTGAAATCTGCCGCAAGCTTGGCATGGGCTATCATGTGCCCTTCGCTTTTAGCGTCGCGGTCTTCGCCTATGTGACATTGGTGATCTTTCGGCCCCTCCTGATGGGTGCCTGGGGACATGGGTTCCCTTATGGCATTTTCAGCCATCTCGATTGGGTCTCCAACACCGGCTACGCCTATCTCCATTTCCATTACAACCCGGCGCATATGATCGCGGTGAGCTTCTTCTTTGCCACCACATTGGCACTTGCGTTGCATGGCGCGCTGATCCTGTCGGCGGCGAACCCTGAAAAGGGTGAAGAGATGAAGACGCCTGATCATGAGGACACGTTCTTCCGTGACTTCATCGGCTATTCGGTTGGCACGCTCGGCATTCACCGCGTTGGCCTTCTTCTAGCCTTGAACTCGGGCTTTTGGTCCGCGGTCTGCATCATCATCAGCGGCCCGGTTTGGAGCAAAGGCTGGCCGGAATGGTGGAATTGGTGGCTCACACTGCCGATCTGGCCCTCTCAGGTGGGGATGTAAGCCATGGCTCAGTTTGAATATCAAAACATCTTCACCCAACTCCAGGTTCAAGGTCCGCCCGAATTGGGCATGGACAACGAAAACAACATGGCCTCGGAGCGGACCCAAGACCCGTTCTTTAGCAAACTCGCTGGCTGGATCGGGAACGCACAAATCGGTCCGATCTATCTGGGCTGGACGGGGATCGTGAGTGCCGCGACCTTTATCCTGTGCCTCAACATCATCGGGTTTAACATGTTGGCGCAGGTCAACTGGTCGATCCCGGAGTTCCTGCGTCAGGGCTTTTGGCTCGCGCTAGAGCCGCCAAGCCCCGAATACGGGCTTCGCATGCCGCCGTTGCAGGATGGGGGGTGGTATCTGATTGCCTCATTTTTCCTGTTGATCAGTGTCTGCACATGGTGGCTGAGAACCTATCTGCTGGCCGCGCAGCATAAGATGGGCAAGCATGTGGCCTGGGCTTTTGCCAGCGCGATCTGGCTCTTCTTGGTCTTGGGTCTCTTTCGCCCGATCTTGATGGGATCCTGGAGCGAGGCGGTGCCTTACGGCATCTTCCCGCATCTCGATTGGACCACCGCGTTTTCGATCCGCTACGGCAATCTCTACTACAATCCGTTCCACTGCCTCTCCATCGTGTTTCTGTATGGGTCTGCGCTGCTCTTTGCGATGCACGGCGCCACCATTCTCGCGGTGTCCCGTTTCGGCGGGGATCGGGAACTGGAGCAGATCGTCGATCGTGGCACGGCTTCGGAGCGCGCCGCCTTGTTTTGGCGCTGGACCATGGGCTTTAACGCCACCATGGAAGGCATCCATCGCTGGGCTTGGTGGTTCGCGGTCCTGACCCCGATCACAGGCGGTATCGGCATCCTTTTGACCGGAACGGTCGTCGATAACTGGTTCATTTGGGCGCAAGAGCATTACTTCGCACCAATGTATGACGGGTCGTATGGCTACGCGGACTACGGGTCCTACGAGGCTTTCATCGGGCAGGAGAACTAAGCCATGTTTCCCAAATGGTTCAATAAATGGAACAAAGACGAGCCTGCCGATATCTACACCCCCATTATCATCTTTGGGGGGGTCGGCGGCGCTGTTCTCGTGGCGATCTTCATAATCGTGGCCGGTCCACCTTGGCCGACGACGGAAACCTTGCAGACTGGCCCACGGGGCACGGCCATGGGAGTTGTCGCTTTTGACAATGCCCGACTTACGCCGGATCCTGGGATTGCAGAGTTTCTGTCCAGCGAGTCGACCCCTGTCCCGCCCGTCGCAGGCGGACCGACGGCAGAGGAAGCTCGGGAAAATGTGCCACCAGGGCTCGAGGATCTCAGCGTCGAAAACTATGACCGGTTGTTGGCGGCGATGCGGGAATGGACCGGGATTCCCGATCTCTTCGACGATCCTGACAACTATCAGACTGCTGTCGGGCATGTGATGATCGCGATGACCCGCAACATCAACGAAAGCTGGGAGGATCATGTCAACGCCAATAAAGAAGTCGGCGTGACGTGCTATACTTGCCACCGGGGTCAGCCGGTTCCGAGCGATATTTGGTTCAAGATCACGCCGGTCAACCAGGCAGCGGAAGGCTGGGCAGCGGTTCAGAACCGGGCGACATCCCAGAGCTCCTACACGTCGCTGCCATCCGATGCGCTTGAGGCCTATCTTTTGGACTATGGCGTCATCGGGGTGCACGATCTGGAGTCTTTGGCCGAAGGAACGCCGGGCGACGAAGGTTACCCGACGATCCAGGACGCTGAACGCACCTACTCTTTGATGAACTACATCTCCAACTCGCTCGGCGTGAACTGTACGTTCTGCCACAACACGCGCGCCTTCTACGATGGGACGCAAGCCACGCCGCAATGGGCGACAGAGTTGTTGGGTATCGCAATGGTGCAAGAGCTCAATAATGATTGGCTCGTGCCGCTCGAAGGTCTTCTGCCTGAAGATCGCCTTGGACCGGTGCATCAAGACGCGCCTAAGGCGGCGTGCCGGACCTGCCACAAAGGGTATGCGCAACCGTTGCAAGGCACCAATGTCATCGCGAATTGGCCTGAGCTTGCCTCGGAAGAGCCGGAGTACAACTAAACACGTCGCCGGGCGGTCTGGACCGCCCGGCGCTTTCAGCAGGGGAGCTGAGATATGACGACCACCATATCAACGACACCGCTTTTGGATCGTGTCGCTGGACCTGCTGATCTTCGAACCATGAG
>JBCDGN010000162.1:0-4840 GCA_038751255.1 Pseudomonadota bacterium | reverse complement strand
TGGCACGCTCACCAGTCAATGAGCAACACCCGGAGGAAAAGCAAAGCTTTGGACGCGTACTTCGTTCAGCGCGCACTGGTGGCAAAACTTTTCCAGGCTTTTAAACAAAGCTCAAAAATCGACTTTTTACCGCCCCGTCAAAGGTTAATGGCGACCCCCGAGACACGTGGACGGCGTTCGACGTTGCGGCGGGCGATGTGCTGTCGTTTGATTTTCTGCAATCTGGCGCTCGCGCCTATATCGCGATTTCCGGCGGTATCGCCACGCCGCCTGCATTGGGCAGCCGCTCAACTTATGCGATTGGTGCGCTTGGCGGATACGAGGGACGCGCAATACAGCCGGGCGATACGCTTCCTCTGGGGGCGCGCGGCGTGACCGGGCGCGCCGGCAAGTCGGTTCCGAAAGATCTGCGTCGCGGGCCAGAACCAGACGGTCGGCTCAGGATGCTGCCGGGGCTCTATTGGCATCGCATCACTGAGACGGCCCAAGCGAATTTCTTTGAAGATACCTGGAAGGTCGCCAATGAGGCCGACCGGATGGGCTACCGGTTCCAAGGTGGTCGCCCCATGGAATTTGTGGAACGCGCGCAACCCTTTGGCGCAGGATCGGATCCCTCCAACATCACCGATGCCTGTTACCCCTATGGCTCCATTCAGGTGCCCTCCGGAACCGAGCCCATTATCTTACATCGCGACGCGGTCTCAGGCGGCGGTTACTTCATGATCGGCACGGTGATCTCGGCTGATATGGACCTGATCGGCCAGATGCAGCCAAACAGCCCCGCCCGGTTCGAAGAGGTCGATATGGGGACGGCCCTGGCGGCGAGGAAAGCCCGCGCAGAGACGCTTGCAGCCCTTCGCGACGCAATCGCTTAACGGAAGGAAGACGACATGCGAACTGCTCCTCAAGAAACACTCAGAACAACTCTCCTTCCTGCAGCGCTTCCCTATCAAGTAGCGCTTGTCCTAGCAGGGACCGTGCTGCTCGCGCTGTCAGCAAAAATCCAAGTGCCCTTCTTCCCAGTGCCGATGACGCTGCAGACCTTTGCGGTCCTGTTCCTCGGTTTCGCGCTCGGTGCCAAATATGCTGGCATCACGCTTTTGGCGTATCTGGCGGAGGGTGCGGCTGGGTTGCCGGTTTTCGCTGGAACGCCCGAGAAGGGCGTGGGATTGGCCTACATGATGGGACCGACAGGCGGCTATCTGCTGGGGTTTGTCATGGCGGCCGTCGCGACGGGTTATCTTGCCGAGCGCGGATGGGACAAGCTTTGGTGGAAGGCCGCCATCGCCGCTCTCATCGGGATGGTCCTCATCTATGTGCCCGGACTTTTGTGGCTCGGCACGATTGTGGGATGGGACCAACCGGTGCTCGCCTGGGGTCTCTGGCCGTTTCTCTATGGTGAGGCGCTGAAACTTGGGTTGCTGGCCTTTTCGCTGCCAATCCTCTGGCACAGGATCAGGCGCAAGGGGTTGGATGCGTCATAGCGCGAACCCCACAAAACCGATCCTTATCGGCCCGAAAGCTGAGATCCTAAGATAGACAGCGACGCGACTGCACGATCCGTCGCGAGGGATCCCTTGTCTTAGATCGACCAAGGGCAATTGGATCTCAGCGCAGGCCCAAGTTCTTTAGAATATAGTAGGCGTGATAGTGGCAGTTGTTCCACAAGACACGGTAGCTCCTCGCGCCCCCGCCCGCCCAATTCGTTGTTGGGGCTCGAGGATTGTCAACACCAGCGTATAGTTTGACATCGCGCGGGTTGCTGTAGGGCGCATTCAAATCGACCGATTTCGCATGAGAGCCAACAAGCATGTATTTATTTGGGCTGCTTTTGAAACCGCTCTCTAATTCAGACATAGTGTTTGTGCCATGCCAGCGCTTTAAACCCTGCTGCAATACTTCGGTCGAGTAGGTAACGTCGCGAGAATAATCAAACCTGTCCACCGCAACGATGCGTTCATGATAGATGTTGAGACCAAGCGCATCAAAAAGTGGCGCATCTCTCGGGATCGGAAGAGCTTTCAGAAGCCTCAGAGATTTCGGGAGTTCTGCCTTTACGCGAAATATCAGGGTCCTGTCGCCTGGTAACGCATTGTTCACTTCATCAAGCAGGGGCAGAACGGCCGTGCCACTTTGGTAGCCTGATCTCACGTTGACGCCACCAAGTCCGCGCGTGACCATGGCGACGCCGCCGGTCATTTCCAGGCCTTCACCGAAGTTCTTCCAGCTGAATTGGTTGAAACCGTTTGAGGCGCCAGATGCCACAGACTGCCCAACACCGAGGATGAGATCGGAAATCTCCCTGCGCCCATAGCGTGCTGCGCGGCTCAGTGCCACGACACCGCTGACAGCTTGGGAATCAAAATACCCGCCGAAAATCTCGCTGACCGCACCAATGGCGAGAAAGACAAACATTTCCGTGCGCGCCGCGCTTGGGTCCTCCCAAAAGGATGCGGGCATCGAAAACAGCGCCAGCGGTCCCATGATCGGTGCAAGGAAAAACCGTGCAAATCCGCCACCAACGCCCCTGTTGAGATAGCTGTTCACCTCCTGCAACCCATGCAGCAGGCTATGGAAGAAATTGTGACCGCTCGGATCGACATGCATCAGAGCGTTGCCACCAGCATAGGCAAAGCGGTTGAGGTTCTGGGAGGTGTCGCGGGAAATAAAGGACGGCAAATCCGGGTGGTACCAACGTGCTCGCAAATAGTATCCGCCCCAATCTGGATCGCGATACTCACCGGCGAAACGAAATGGGTTGTCCGCCAGATCATATCCTGTATCCGATGTCGCCCCTGCATCATCCGGGAACTCTTCAGCCCCGAACGGATCATAGTCGTAGGGCGTGAGTGACTTTCCATCGGCGCTCATCACGGCGGCGGTGTCTTTGCGCGGATGGATCAAGATCTGGCCGGTCCCATCACTGAGATATCGCGCCGCCCCAAGACGTCCGCTGACCAAATCGGTGGAGGGTTGAACCTGATTGATGATCTGCGGATGCGGGGAGACCGACCGATAAAACGCAACCGTGTCGCCGTCCGCTTGCGTGGTGGCAAGCGTGCCATCCGCGCCATAGCCGTATTCCGGCGCGGCCCCACCGGATGGCGGTGTGTACCCCATCAAATGGTCACGTGCGTCGAAAGTAAATTGATCCGCGATCCCCGGATGCGGGCCGATGGCGCGCAATCTGCCATTCCCCGCTCGCAGCGTTCCCGTGGTCGGATTGCCGGCATTGGGCGTGATATTGTCCCAGGTCAGATAACTGGTTTCCGTTGTGCCCTCACCTTCCTCCACTGTGATCGCGGTGAGCGTGCCGTCGGTATTGTAGCTGTAGCTGCTTGTGGTGGTCCCAGCCTGCAAGGTCAGGGGCATGACCGCGACCAAGACCGATGTCAGCAGCCTATATCGCGTGGTCCCAATCCACGCCTTGCGCCATAGACTTAACTTATCGGAGGCGTCTCTCGCGCTACAAAAACCTGAGCTCATCGCAGTTCCCTTACTCCGCTGTGTCCGGCGTAACTTCTACTTTCTTGGTCAAGTTCGAGGCCGCGTCGTATTCATAGGTGATCATCTTGATGGGGCCCCCATCGAGATCCTTGCGATCTGCGCTGGTCAGTCTCAGCATCCCGTCATAGCCATAAGCGATTTGGTAGTTGCTGGCGGCGGAGCTATCGAGTTGGGACATGCTCGCTTCCTGCGTGAGGTTGTCAAACTGATCATAGGCATAGGTCGACGCCAAAACGATTTGGTCGGCGGCATTGGTGGTGACAACGGCGGCGGGGCGGCGGTGCGCGCCATAACTGTGCTCTGTCTTATAGACCAAAGTGCCACCGCCATTCGAAGGACCGCCGGTATAGTAAGCTTCTGACTTCATCATCCCCGGGAAGGCGCCTATGATGCTGGCTTCGCCATTTGTTCAGCTGCCATCGGTTTTGATCTGGCCGTCTTTGCACATGCCTCCTGCCGTGACCGGGGTGTAATATTCGAACTCCAGGCAGTTTGTGACATGCCCCCCATCGCCGTCGGGGACACCTCTGCAGGTGCGCGCGAGCAGACCGCGCTGATGGGGGTCGGTGTCTGCATAGTATTGCCGATAGATCAGCATGGTGCTGGCCGGGGCCGTGAAAGCAGTCACAGTTGGCGACGCTGGACAGCTATGGCCGGCGCGGGTCGCCATCACATCGGCAAAACATGTGGGTCGCTGGTAGACGTCATAGGCCCAAGCGAGTTTCGCCCCATCTGAGTAGGACACAGAGTCAATACCGCCAAAGCGGGTGTAGCTATCCCCAATCAAAAACGACTTGGTCGATTTGCCTTTCCCATCCTCTCGAGCGATGGACATATGCGCGCCCACACAGCGCTTCGCCACGGCGGGTCTGAGGTTGAGCGCTTAGTCACTCCAGTGTCTCGCGTTGTGCTCAGGCAAACGCGTTTGTGTCTGGGCGCAGGACTGCCGCTGCCGTCGATTTGGTTTTGCAATGACCTCATTTGCCCCGGCGCTCTCTTGGCCCCGCAAAGACCATGCCAAGAAAGTTTGAGCCCGGTCGTTGATCGGACATGGTTCCTTGTATCATGCGACGTTCTGCCGTGCCGCGGGTGCCGGTCGGCGGGGGCGGCGGAGGGTGGCCCAGGCTTTTTGTTCGGGCCAGCCTTTGAGTGGGTCTTGCGTCGGGTGTGGTGCTACTTTGGCACCACTTCGCCTGGCAGCGTGTTCACGGTCATCGTCTCTTGCGGGCGGAAGTGGATGACCGACCGGATCGACTCGCCTGCTTTGAGAAGATCGAACGCGGTGTTGATCTGATCGTGATGCATGTGATGGGTGATATAGGGGTCGACGCTG
>JBCDGN010000161.1:0-5045 GCA_038751255.1 Pseudomonadota bacterium | reverse complement strand
TGTCCACACCCGCGTGATCAGCGCCATCCGGATGGATGAGGTGTGCGAGCCCTATATTCGCCGCCGCGCCGTGCGGCATCTGCAGAAAAAACGTGTCTGCATCTTCGCCGCGGGCACCGGAAACCCCTACTTCACCACAGATACCGCAGCGACGTTGCGGGCCAATGAAATGGCCTGCGAGGCGATCTTTAAGGGCACAAAGGTCGATGGCGTCTATGACAAAGACCCGGTGCAGTTCAAAGATGCCGTGCGCTATGACGACGTGACCTATGACGAGGTGCTGCAGAAAAACCTTGGGGTCATGGATGCATCGGCAATCGCTCTTGCGCGAGACAATAACAAGCCGATCATAGTCTTCTCGTTGACCGAACCGGGAGGGTTTTGCGGCATTCTCAGCGGGCAGGGAACCTATACCCGGGTGCACGGGTAAGGCTATAGCCGTCAGATGAATGCAGAAACGACAGTGCTTTGGCGTGTCTTTGCCCTCTTTGGGCGGTCTGCTTCGCCAACGAGATATGAACGCGGGTGATGAAAATGTCGGATGACGACATAGAGGACATTGATCTTGACGATCTGGAACGGCGGATGGACGGCGCGGTCAGCGCGCTGAAACAAGAATTCCTCACGCTTCGAACTGGGCGCGCGGCGGCAAGCATGCTCGATCCCGTTATGGTGGACTCTTACGGCAGCCCAGTGCCGATCAACCAAGTCGGCACCGTGAATGTTCCAGAACCGCGCATGTTGACGGTCAATGTCTGGGACAAAACCATGGTCGGCAAAGTGGAGAAAGCGATCCGTGAAAGCGGCCTAGGCATCAATCCAGTGGTCGATGGCACGATCATTCGCTTGCCGATCCCTGAATTGAACGAAGAAAGACGACGCGAACTGACGAAAGTCGCGGGATCTTATGCCGAAAAGGCCCGAATTGCCGTGCGCAATGTGCGCCGCGACGGGATGGAAAAACTGAAAAAAGCGAAAGCGGCAGGGATGAGCGAAGACGACCAAAAGTATTGGCATGATGAGGTGCAGCGGATCACGGATGCGGTGATTGCGACGGTCGATGAAACGCTCGACACTAAGCAAAAGGAAATCATGACGGTGTAAAAACCGCAAAGTGAAGGCAAGAAACTGGGGACTGGTTTGGCGGCGAAAGATATCAGTCGGGTTGTACCGCAGCATGTAGCGATCATCATGGACGGCAATGGCAGGTGGGCCACGCGCCGGGGTATGCCGCGTCTCTATGGTCACCGATCTGGCGTGAAGCGCGTGCGCGAGGTTGTCAAAGCGTGCCCCAAGCTTGGTGTGCGCTGCCTAACGCTCTACGCGTTTTCAACAGAAAACTGGAAGCGTTCGCCCGCAGAAGTCGATGGTCTTATGGCGCTATTCGACCATTACATTCTTGCTGAAGCCAAAGAACTGATCGAAAACGGGGTTCGCGTCCGCTTCATCGGGGATCGCTCGCGCCTTCATGACAGTCTTGTTCAGCTGATGGGGGAGCTCGAACAAGATACAGTGGACAATGATGAACTCCACCTGACCGTCGCTTTGAACTACGGCGCGCGGGACGAAATCACCCGCGCAACGATTCGCATGGCAGAGGCGGTGCAATCGGGTCGGCTTTCGCCAGACAGCATCGACGGCAACACGCTTTCAGGGTTTCTCGATACAGCGGGCCTGCCCGACCCGGATCTGGTGATCCGAACCTCCGGCGAAACGCGGGTGTCAAACTTTCTGCTCTGGCAGTCGGCCTATGCCGAATACGTCTTCACTCCAGTCCTATGGCCCGATTTTACCGCCGCTGACTTTGGTGAGATCATCCTGTCTTTCGCCTCTCGCGAACGCCGTTTTGGCGCCGTCGCCCAGTGATCCCAAAAACCGGTCCGGCTGACGCAATCACGACATCAGGGCGTTGGCATGATCTCGGGCGGCGCGCGCTTTCGGCGATCATTCTATCGGGCCTTGGCATCGCGGCCATTGCTGCAGGCGGGCTCTGGTTTGCTTGTTTCGTCGCACTGTCCGTCGCGATCATGGTTTGGGAATTGGCCTGGATACTCGGCAGTCCCGTGCGGCGTCGGTTAGGGCTTTTGGCGGGCGGGGCTTGCTTGGCCGTGGCACTGCTGCCCGCTGGTTGGGGATTGCCGTTTCTGATCTTGCCCGCGCTCTACGGTGCCCATGAGGTAGTGCGGGATCGGATCAGCTTTGCTTTATTCACCATCTTGATTGCGCTGGCAGGCTATGGCCTGATCCATCTGAGGGAAGATGTCGGCATGATCTGGCTGATTTGGCTGGTTCTGGTTGTCGTGATAACCGATATCTTTGGCTATTTTGCGGGCCGACTGATCGGCGGGCCCAAATTCTGGCCAAAGATCAGTCCGAAAAAGACCTGGTCTGGCGCGGTTGCGGGCTGGATCGGAGCAGGGGGGATCGGGATGGGATATGTGATATGGGCAGGCGCCCAACCGCAGATTGTGGGAATCTCGATGGCCATGTCTATGGCTGCACAGATGGGCGACATCGCTGAAAGCGCGGTGAAACGGCGGGCGGGTGTGAAAGACAGTTCAAACCTCATCCCCGGCCATGGCGGATTTTTCGACCGCTTCGACGGGGTCCTAGGCGCAGCGGTGTTTTTGCTGCTGATAGAGCCTGTGATTGGCCTACCGCCCGTCGTGGCGTGGCAGTAACGCTGATGCGTCGGGTCACGATATTCGGATCGACCGGCTCCATCGGGGAAAACACGATCGATCTGATCGCCCGCGCTCCAAAAGGATCTTACAAGGTTGTCGCCCTGACAGGCGGTGCCAATATCACGCGCTTGGCCGAACAGGCGAAACGGCACAAGGCTGACTTGGCCGTAACCGCTTATCCAGAGAAATTTGTAGAACTCAAGGCAATGCTCGCTGGAACGGGCACCGATGTCGCCGCGGGACCGGAAGCTCTGATCGAAGCCGCAGATCGCCCCGCCGATCTTTTCATGTCGGCAATCGTTGGCGTGGCGGGACTTGCGCCGGGGCTGCGTGCGCTACGCCATGGGACCACATTGGCGCTGGCCAATAAGGAAAGCCTTGTTTGCGCGGGGCCTCTTCTTTTGAGCGAGGCAAGACGGCAGGGCGCTCGTATTCTCCCGGTGGACAGCGAGCACTCCGCTGTGTTTCAGGCGCTGGTGGGCGAGGATATTTCGTCAGTAGAGCGGATTGTCATCACCGCCTCGGGTGGGTCTTTCCGCGATTGGCCGTTGGAGAAGCTGCCCCATGCCACGCCGGCCGAGGCCGCGCGTCATCCCAATTGGGACATGGGTCAGAAGATCACCATCGACAGCGCGTCTATGTTTAACAAAGGCCTCGAACTCATAGAAACCAAAGAATATTTTTCCGTCCCACCCAGTAAAATCGAAGCTGTCATCCATCCCGAAAGCCTCATCCATGCGCTGGTTGGGTTTCGTGACGGGGCGCTGATGGCCCATGTTGGCCCCCCTGATATGCGGCACGCCATCGGCTATGCGCTCCATTGGCCCGAGCGACATCCACTTCCAGTAGAGCGGCTCGATCTGGCGGCGATTGGAAGTCTGACCTTCCGTGCACCCTGCGAAAAACGCTACCCCGCTCTTCGCCTGGCCCGCGAAGTGATGGAGGCTGGCGGGATGAGTGGGGCGGTGTTCAACGGGGCGAAAGAACAAGCGCTTGATCATTTCATCGGATTGCGGTGCGGCTTCATGCATATGGCTGATCTCGTCGCGGCATCGCTCGATCACTTATCCGCTGAAAGCGCGCTCATGGCAGAGATCACCCTTGATAACGTGGGTGTAGTGGACCAAATGGCCCGTCAGGCGGTTGATGCCGCGTTGCCGCGCGTGATCGACGCATCGAAACAGGTCGCGCCAGCCTAACGAACGGAGACCACGTGGACCCTATTGGCCTCATACCGAGTTTTGGTGGTTTTGCATGGACGCTTGCGGCCTTTATCGTCGCATTGTCCATAATTGTGGCTGTACACGAGTATGGGCACTACATCGTCGGCCGGTGGTGCGGTATCCATGCGGAGGTTTTCAGCCTTGGCTTTGGTCCGCGCGTCGCCACGTGGCGAGACAGACGCGGCACAGTATGGCAGATCGCTGCGCTTCCGCTTGGCGGGTTCGTTAAATTTTTGGGCGATAGCGATGCGGCCAGCGGTGCAGACACCGACGCGCTGAGCGGCATGGACGCCAAAACGCGGCGGCAAACCATGCATGGAGCGCCGCTTTGGGCGCGGGCGGCGACAGTGGCCGCCGGGCCTTTTTTCAACTTTGCGATGTCGATCCTGATCTTTGCGGGCATCATCCTGATCCAAGGCGAGGCGCGGGCGCCGCTGACGGTAGAATCGCTCAAATCGATGCCCGCCGAGGCGCAGGAATTGCTGCCCGGAGATAGGATAGTCGAGATCCACAGCCGTGCAGTTCCCGATTTCGACCAATTTGCGGCTTTTGTCGAGGACCTCCCGCGCGCACCGCAGCTTGAATACACCGTGCTTCGGGACGGTCAGGAAACAACCGTTTATGGACCTTATCCCTATCCCCCCATCGTTGATGGTGTAACGCCGCAATCGGCAGCGCTGGACGCAGGCATTGAGTCTGGCGATGTGATTACGGCTGTAGGCGGTGTGCCGATTTCTTCTTTTGAGGATCTTAGAAGCGCGGTCTTGGTCTCAGAAGGGGCACCGATTGATCTGTCTATTTGGCGTGATGGGGAACAGATCGAGGTCACGTTGAGCCCTAGGCAAATGGATGTGCCCACCGAGGACGGCTTTGAACAACGCTACCTGATCGGCATTTCAGGGGGATTGTTCTTTGAGCCGGTAACAACCTCGCCCGGGCCATTGACGGCGCTGTGGCGCGCAGCCGACCAAACGGTGTTCATCATCGAGCAATCGCTTTCGGGCCTCTATCACATGATCACCGGCGCGATATCGAGCTGCAACTTGCAAGGCCCAATTGGAATTGCAGAGACATCCGGCGCGGCTGCGAGCCAGGGCATCGTGAATTTCATTTGGTTCATTGCAGTGCTGTCCACCGC
>JBCDGN010000160.1:0-5160 GCA_038751255.1 Pseudomonadota bacterium | reverse complement strand
GCCAAGTTGTACGTCCTCATTCCCGACGATGGCCTGATAAGCGCAGAGATCGCGGATGACCAGAGGCGCAGGTTCAGGCTCTGGTCTTCGCGGCCCCAGGGGGCTGACAGCGCCGGTCTGCCCGCCTAAAGAGACAAAACCTTCATCCCTCAGGACACTTGGAGCAATTCATGACCAGCCGCGTCGCCGATGTCTTGGCCCAACGACTCTACGAAGCAGGCTGTCGTTTTGCTTTTGGAATGCCTGGCGGCGAGGTTTTGACACTGATCGATGCGCTTGAGCGCGCGGGCATTCGCTTTGTCTTGGTGAAGCACGAGAATGCAGGCGGCTTCATGGCCGAGGGAAGCTGGCACCGAACCGGTGCGCCTGGCATTTTGGTCGCAACTGTCGGCCCCGGCGCCATGAACGGGGTCAATAGCGTGGCCAACGCTGATCAGGATCGCGTGCCGCTGATTGTCTTGTCCGGTTGCATCGACGCAGATCAGGCAGAGACCTATACCCACCAATTGCTCGACCACCGGGCGGTCTTTGCCCCGATCACACGGGCGCAATTCACCATGTCTCCGGGCGCGGCCCATGTGATTGCCGACAAGGCCATCCGAATCGCGACGGAGGGGCGCCCAGGCCCAGTACATATCGACCTTCCGATCTCGGTGGCTGATGCGGCGCCGGGTCCCTCTCCGATCTTGCCATCCTATCGGGCGCCAGCGAAACTCGCCCCTGCCCCGGGACCTGCCTTGGAGGCGGCACGAGAGGCTCTTGCGAGTGCTCAAAGACCTTTGGTGGTTGCAGGCCTCGATGCGGTAAACGAGGACGCAGGGTCGGCGCTCATGGCATTCTGCAACGCCTTCGATGCCCCCCTCATCACCACGTACAAGGCCAAGGGTATTCTGCCAGAAGCACACCCTTTGGCACTCGGCGGAGCGGGTCTTTCACCGAAGGCCGACCAAATATTGCTGCCCTTGGTCTCCGAAGCCGATCTGATCCTTTCGCTTGGCTATGACCCGATTGAGATGCGTGCCGGTTGGCAGGGCCCTTGGGACCCGACACGCCAGAATGTCATCGACATTGCCGCCGCCCCCAACCGACACGGCATGCACCGCGCGAGTTTCGACATCCTAGGCGGTATGACCGAAAGCCTGGATGCGCTGATGACCGGGATCAGTCCACGAAGCGCTTGGCCCGAAGGTCGGATAGACCTTGCGAAAAAAGCTCTGGCCGAGGCCTTCCCGACTAATCAGGTTTGGGGGGCAGCGGCAGTGATTGATGAGACGCGAAAAACACTGCCCGGGACCACCCTGGCCACCGCCGATAGCGGCGCGCATCGGATTCTGCTGTCACAAATGTGGCGCTGCGATGAGCCGCGCGGGCTCATGCAGAGCTCGGGTCTCTGCACAATGGGGTGTGCCTTGCCACTGGCGATGGGGGCAAAGCTCGCCGATCCTGACCGTCCCGTGGTCGCTTTTATGGGCGATGCAGGGTTTTTGATGGTTGCGGGTGAATTGGCAACGGCGGCGGAACTGGGGATCAGTGTAATCGCCGTCGTTTTTGTCGATGCAAGCCTTGCGCTCATCGAAATGAAACAGCGCGCACGGCAGATGACCAATCTCGGCGTCGATTTCGCGCGGCACGATCTTGCGGCAGTCGCCCGCGGATTTGGCGGACAAGGGGTGCGCGTTCAATCTCGCGCCGAGCTGCGCGACGCGTTGGAAACTGCACAAAGCCAGCCCCAGTTTACCCTGATCGCCGCCGAGATCGAACGTGGCGCCTATGACGGTCGTATTTGATTTCGGCAAAATGCCGCGATTGTAACGTAACTGGTTAACCTGCGGGATTTGCGAGCATTCTGTGCGAGAAATCTACACATCCACTCACAAGAACGTAGGCTCGGTGTTGTGACTGTCGCTAGGGCAATGCGAACCGTCTATAGTCTACAGTGAGTTGACCAACTTGCCCTAAGGACTGGCTGTCTATGTATCATGATCGCTGCGGTGCGTTTATCGCCCTTTCGAACAAGGAGGCTGCCCAGCACTGGGATGCCCTGACCGCTGCGTTTCTGGCGCATGGGTTTACAACACCCGAACATCTTGGCGCCTTGATTGCTGCGGAACCAGAGCTTGCGCTGCCTTATGCGGTGAAGGGCTTGTTCTGCGTTATGCTCGGGCGTCGCGAGATGACGGACGTGGCGCGAGACTGCTCGGCTACCGCGCATCGCTTAGTCCAGCAATCGGCCCCCTGTCGTCGCACGAAACACTACTTAGACGCCTTAGATCATTGGCTGTCTGGTCATCCACCCGCCGCAATCATGGCACTGGAAGCAGAGCTGATGGCCTGTCCTTCAGACAGCCTCGCCGCAAAGCTCGTGCATGGCATGCGATTTATGATCGGCGATGCTGAAGGTATGCTCCGCTCGATCGAGCGTGTGCTACCAGCCCATGGCGCGGACCATCCCTATCGCGGATATATGTTGGGCTGCCGCGCCTTCGCACTGGAAGAGACCGGCCAGTATAGCGCGGCGGAAAAAAGCGGGCGCGACGGGCTTGTCTTGGCGCTTGATGATGCCTGGGGACTTCATGCGGTGGCGCATGTCCATGACATGACACATCGCCCCGATGACGGCATTGCGCTCATCGATGCCCATCCCGACAGTTGGCGGGGCTGTAACAATTTCCGCTATCACGTGTGGTGGCACAAAGCGTTGTTGCATCTTGATCGCAGTGAATATGCCTTGGTGCTTGAGCTTTACGACCAGAAAATTCGCGCCGACCGCACCGATGATTATCGCGACATTTCGAACGCCACATCGCTTTTAATGCGCCTAGAGCTTGAAGGCGTCGACGTTGGCGACCGCTGGGAAGAACTTGCCGATCTTGGCGAGGCACGCAGCGAAGACGGCCAGTTAGTCTTTGCTGATTTGCACTACATGCTCGCATTGATTGGCGACACGCGGCAGGATGCCATCGCGCAGTTGGAACGCACGATGAGTGACGTGGCCGCGGCCCCGACAACCTTTGGCGAGATTGCCGCCGACCCAGGCTGTCAGGCCGTTGCGGGCTTGGCTGCCTTTGGCGAAGGGGATTACGACCGCGCCTTCCAAAACCTCTACCCTGCCATCCGAGGACTGCAAAGGATCGGCGGTAGCCATGCGCAACGGGATGTTTTTGAACGCATCGCCATCGATGCCGGTCTCCGCGCGGGCCAGATTGGACCCACGGAAGAGATGCTGGACAACCGGATCGCGAAGCGGGGCGGCGCAAAAGACCAGTTTTCGGAAACCCGTCTGGCGCGAATCGCAGATTTTCGCTCGGCGAACCTCCGCGTCCCTGCACAATGACAACCCCAGGCTGCTTCGCGCGATGATCAAACTGCGCTAAAATAACGGCGCCCGTTTTCACCAAGAAAAGAATAGACGAGAGACCACGATATGAGCCTTGCCGATCCCACGAGCGTGAGCCCATCCGTATCTTCGCACCCCTCGCAGGCGCTGCTGTCAGGTACGCGCGATCCACGGTTGGATTTTTTCCGCGGGATCGCGATGTTCATCATCCTCATTGCACACACGCCTGGGAACTTCCTAACTTTGTGGATCCCTGCGCGTTTCGGGTTCTCGGACGCGACCGAGATATTTGTCTTTTGCTCTGGGATGGCCTCTGCCATCGCCTTTGGAAAAGTATTCCAAAGACAGAGCTTTGCCCTGGGCTGCGCCAGGGTGGTCTACCGGATCTGGCAGGTCTACTGGGCGCATATCGGGCTTTTCTTTGCCACCGCTGCCTTGGTCGCTTGGGTCAACAGCACTGGGTATCTGGAGCGGGATTTCGTCGGACGGCTCAATCTTTATCCGTTCTTCAACGATGACACTCTGCAGCAGCTTATCGGTTTGATGACCCTGACCTATGTGCCGAATTACTTCGATATTCTGCCGATGTATTTGGTGGTTCTGGCATTGATGCCGGTTGTGATGGCTTTGAGCCGGATCAACCGCTGGGCTGTCTTTGCCTTCGTTGGCATCGTTTGGCTCGCCGCGAATTTCGATCTCATTTGGCTGCCGGCGGAGCCTTGGACCGATCGTGAGTGGTTCTTTAATCCATTTGGCTGGCAGCTGATATTCTTCACTGGCTTTGCCTTCATGATGGGTTGGCTCCCGGCGCCGCCGGTCAATCGGCGTTTAATATTGATCGCCATCGCAGTGGTGATCTTGACCATCCCGCTGGCCTATTTTCGCATCTACAGCCAGTCAGAGCTCCTCATGGAGGCACGCGCATCGATCCGCTTTTTGTGGACAAAGACTGATTTCGGTCTCTTCCGGTACCTGCACTTTCTCTCGCTTGCCTATCTTGCCTGGGCAGCCGTCGGTCCGCGCGGTTCTCGGCTCTTGCCAAAGTCGAACGGACCTTTGGCGGAACTCTGGTTGGTGATCCTCGGCGCAATCCTCAAAGTCGGCCAACAATCGCTTGCGGTCTTCGTCTTCTCGATGTTTCTCGCGCAAGGCCATGGCGCACTGCTTGACGCTATAGGACGCACCACGCTGAACGTGTGGTTGGTCAACCTCTGGGGCTTTTTTCTATTGGTGGTCTGCGCGCACACAGCAGCTTGGTTCAAGTCCCAACCCTGGCGGAAGCAAAAGGCCTGATCACTCGGTCAGGGGCTCTGCCTCTAGCCAGTCTGCGACCATGGCGGACCAATCTTCGGGGACAACATGGCCCCCGGGGAAAAGCGCGAGTTCCAGTGCCGAGTCAGGTTTGCAACGCTGCCAAACCCGACGCCAATACGCCTCATCCATTGAAAACTGATCCGCGCGCATCTCATTGCAGCCATTGGTTTCACGCCAGATCTGAAGCGCTGTGAACACATCGCCTTGCGCGATTTCTCCGTTTCTCAGCCACCGCCCCTCCAGCGGCACCGTGGTGTCTGTCCAGCCATGGGTATGGAGCATGCGAACAGGCCCTGCGCAACTCTCTGGGTGAGGACGCCAGAAATTGCCGCCGAGTGGCGCGTAGGCGGCAGCCAAATCCGGCGCCGCGCAAGCCGCGTAAGCTGTCATTGAGCCACCAATGGAGAAGCCTGCCAGGACCACCCGTAAGGGGTCGATCCCATGAGTTTCAGCAGCATCGGCAATCACTGCTTTCAGAAAGTCCACCTCGTCACGAGGGTTGTCCCAAT
>JBCDGN010000159.1:0-5307 GCA_038751255.1 Pseudomonadota bacterium | reverse complement strand
GATTCACCTTGATGTTGTGGATCAGAGCCGGGTCAGTGATCTCATAAGCCAATGCGAGCTCGTAGGTATGCTCATAGGCAATCCGCGCGGCACGTGCCGCTTCCTCGGGGTCGACACGCGGTCCGAGAGCCATAATGGCCTGTGTGAGTTCCTGGATGTCCTGCTCTGAACCTAAAGGAGGACTACCTGGTAAAGGTAGGTGGGGAATGTCCAAACGCATGGCGGGCTGAGTCGAGGCGCATGCGGTGACAAACAGGCATGACAGGATCAAGAAAAGTCGAAGTATAAGCATCGTCACTTAACCTATGAGGTTGTGTTAGTTTATTCACTCTGTCTCGCGTTGTCCAATAAGCTGGAACTCCGCGTTTCTCCAGAGTCTGCGCGCGAGGGGGTATTCTTTTCCGGCTCGTCCAACAATTGTTCTAAGTGCATTGTAAGCCTCTGATCCGTGCAGAAAGTTTCGGACAATAGAGGTTTGAGGGGGATCTAAGGCATCGCCTTATGCAATGTCAGGCTTGTTGTAGTCGTGTGTCTAACACATTTGGTTAGGATTTGGGTCTCGCGCAAAAGCCAGGTTCAATGCTGAGCAATTTGTTTCTCATCCAAACGATGAGACTTTGGCGGCATCCCTTTTCACAAGGTCTAAACGGATCAGGGAGTGATCTGACAGATCGATACGTCGACTAGCGGCCTCATATAGATCGTCTTTGCGCCGATTGCGGTGATCTCGTTCCGAACTGCCCAAGCGATATAATTAGGGCGTTTGTCCAGCCTGATGAAGGTAAGCGCATGCCAGATGTTGTGCAGGGCTCGATGGGCCAGCGCCTTTTGGCCGCCGATCGTGGAAAATAGGAACACCTTATCTCCGCGTCAGCGATGGGTCGAACAAAGGCGGTAGGTCCCGGGCAAAGTTGGAATTTTGGTTCTTGGCGCAGGGGTCTTGCAGGAAATTATTCTGATCTGGGACGTTGACATCTTCTGTGATCGTCTTGCTTTGGAAGCGCATCCTTTAAGGACATATCGATGTTGCTAGAGCAGTTGGATACCAATCTGGACCCGCGGGTCTTACACGTGCTGGCAGGCCTCTTTTTGGGACTTGTTTTTGGAGCGGCGGCGCAGGCGTCGCGCTTTTGTCTCAGACGGGCCGTGGCCGGGGACCCCGATGAGCGTGGATCCGCAGCCATCGTGTGGCTAACGGCGCTTTTCGTGGCTGTCGTGGGGTTTGCTCTCGTGTCTTCTGCCGGGTTTATTGATCTGTCCGGTCATCGGCTCTTGAGCGCTGACGTGCCGGTCGCCGCGATTGTCTTTGGCGGTCTATTTTTCGGTGTCGGCATGGTCCTCACGCGCGGTTGCGCGTCCCGCCTGACGGTGTTGTCCGCAACAGGCAATCTGAGAGCGGTCTTTGTGTTGATGGTTCTGGCCATCACGGCACATGCCGCGATGAAAGGCGTGCTTGCCCCGGTTCGCGTGGCTGCCGGGTCTGTTACCGTGTCTATGCCTACGGGATCTATTTTCACCTCACCGGTTGGGGTGGCCATAGTCTTGTCTTTGATAGTCGCGCTGATCGTATTTTTGTCGTGGCGCGCGCGGCCCAGAGCGTTTGAGCTTGCTCTCGGCGCCGTCATTGGATGTGTCGCTGTGGGGGGCTGGGCCCTGACCAGCACGTTGCTCTTTGACGAGTTTGAGCCGCTGCCCGTCCAAACCGCTTCATTTATTCTGCCATGGAGCGAGACCCTGTTTTGGACAATCGCCTCTACGGCCGTGCCTGCGGGTCTCGGCGTTGGCTTCATCGCCGGTGTGCTGATTGGGAGCTTTGCGAGTGCCGCAGCGCGCGGCGAGCTTCAGTTCCAGAGCTTTGAGACACCCAAGCAAACCTTGCACTACTTGCTGGGCGGCGTGCTCATGGGGGCAGGGGGCGTGTTGGCCGGGGGCTGCACCATCGGCGCAGGCTTGTCTGGCGTGGCTACTGGCAGTATCGCGGCACTCCTTGCTCTGGGCAGCATCATCATCGGCTGCTGGGGCGCGAGCACGACGTTTCGCAAGGCAAAGCTGTCTCCCGCGCCCGCCTGATATCGTTAGCCTTAGTTTTTGACCCAAAAACGGAACGCGGAGTCTTGGCCTCCAAATCCGACTTGGGGCTCTTTATGTTGCACAAGATCTACGATCGGGCCGGACGCCACACTTGGCGATAAGCGGTCCTGGTTTTCGCAGGTACATTCATCGCCCGATTGACATTTTCGGGCTATGAAGCGCTCGCTTGCCCTGAACGGAATGTTGTATTCAACTGCGCTGTAATGAGCGCTGAGAATATCCCCCAATTGAGCCGACAGGCGCCACTATCCCTTTTGGTGGGGGCGCAAGGTGTGATCAGCGCTGCTTCTCTCGTGGTAGAGATTGTGGCGGGTCGGATGCTGGCGCCGCATGTGGGCATGTCTCTTTACACTTGGACAGCTGTCATTGCGGTCGTTCTCGCGGGGTTTTCTGCGGGTCATTGGTGGGGCGGACGGCTTGCCGAAAAGCCCACTGCAGCATCGCTAAACTGGACGGGCGGGGCTCTGATTGCAGCGGCCATAACAACGGCGGGGACAGTCTTGTTGCTGCCGCTAGCGGCAAACCCAGTGCTGTCTGCGACGTCGGATCCTGTTTGGGGAACGACCGCTTTGACGATGCTCGTGTTTTTCCTGCCCTCGTTTTTTGCCGGGGCGCCGGCGCCTGTACTGGCCAAGATTGCTGTCGAAACGGCAGAGCGTACCGGACCCGCGCTTGGCGCGATGTTTGCCGCCGGCGCGGTTGGTGCGATTGCAGGAACGCTGCTCGCGGGATTTTTGTTTATCGCCTGGTTGGGATCGACCATGACGCTGATCGTGGTCACCTTGGTCTATCTTGCCTGCGCTTTCGTGTTCTTTTGGCTCGGGCGACTTGACTGGAAGCGTGTGAGTCTTGCCGGTACGCTGGTCTTGGGATGTGCCATATTGGCGATTGAGCACCCGTCGCCGTGCGATCGCGAAAGTCGGTACTTTTGTCTTAGGGTCGAAGATGTGTCGGCCGATCCGTCACGGCCGGTTCATCTGATGGTCATAGATCATTTGGCACATGGGATCAGTGCGCGCGATCACCCCGAAATCCAGTTCACCAAGCATACCGCCATGCTGGACACCCTTGCCACGATGCGCGCCGAAAGACCGGATTTTTCGAGTTTTCACATTGGTGGAGGCAACTACGCGATCCCTCGGTCTTTCGCGTCGCGTGGGACGGGCCCGGTTACGGTGGCAGAGATTGACCCGGCCGTGACCGAAATGGCCGAAGCCGCGTTCTGGTTCGATCCTACCTCGGCCAACATTCTGCATGAGGATGGTCGTCGCGCTCTGCTGACGCGGCCTGGCGCGCGTTACGATATCGTGATCGGCGATGCGTTTACGGATGTCGTGGTGCCCGTTCATCTCGTGACGCGGGAATTCTTTCAACTGGTCGCGGGACGTTTGTCACCGGACGGCAGTTTTCTAATGAATGTGATCGACTACGAGGACCGGCTTGGCGCGATCGCCTCCATTGTGGCAACCATGCAAACGACGTTCCCTGTTGTTGAGGTTTGGACGGAACTGGCCCAGCCCGAACCGGGACAGCGCATGGTTTTCGTTGTTGTGGGCGGAACACGGCGCACCAACCAGGACGCATTCACCGTTCCAGCCCCCAACCAAACCCGGTTTGGCGCGCTCGCCGAGGCGCAGGTGGAGCAGCTCATTGCAGAGCATGGTCAGATACTTACGGACGATTTTGCGCCGATCGACCGCCTGATCGGGCGTTCGGATTGACCGCGGTGTCTCTTGTCTTTGCTGGGTAAAATGCATTGGTGTACCAAGACGGCGGCATCGCCTCACTCTGCAGGCGCAAACCCGGCGATGAGCTGTCGCAAGCCGAACGTGGCGCCCGCGAAAATGGCGAGGAAGGCAACCGGGGCGCTGTAGGCCAGGACCGAAAAGGCTGATATGCCCTGTCCGATGCTGCAGCCGACGGCCAGCACCGCGCCGGGCCCCATAAGAGCTGCGCCCGCGATCTGCCGTTTGAGCTCGCGCGGATCCTCGCAGGCTTCCCATCGGAAATGCCCCTTGGAGTAGGAGCCGAGGATCGCACCGATCAACACCCCTGCGACAGAGCCCACACTGAAGGACAAGGCGTTGCCCGATGCGGTCATGGAATAGATGATCGTGTCTCCAATCGGTGCCGCGAAAGTATGGGTCTCAATGGGCTCCGCTTCAAACCCGGTCATGGCAACCCAATAGGTTCCGACCCAGCCCGAGACAATCGCGAGGCCGACGACCACGCCCCAGAAAATGTGACTTTTGGAGCGGCGCATCTCGCGGCTCGACAGGGCGATTGCGAATAGGAAAGCACCAAACAAAAGCCCCGTGACGATGGGCGACAGGCCCAACGTGTTTTCAGCAAGCTGGCCAAAGCCTTGCGGGCTTGTGGCGCCGGCTTCTACGGGAAAAAGCCAAACGCGGACATGTGCGAAGGGGCCGGACATGACGAAATAGGCCGACAGGCCTAACACGATCACGACAACGAAAGACCGTAGATCACCTCCTCCAAGGCGAGCCAACGCGCCATATCCGCAATTGCCACTAAGCGCCATGCCATAGCCGAAAATTAGACCGCCGATGATCGTGCCCGCCGGGTTCCAGACCCGGTCGAGATAGGCCGTTTGTGCGCCTTCGAGAAAGCCCCAGGCTATGGCTGCCTGCGTGCCCAAAACGGCTGTTGCAATGGCGATGGCCCACATGCGCATGCGCCGGTCGTCGGACCCGTAAAGCATATCCTCAATAGCGCCAAGCGTACAAAATCGGCCCAGACGCGCCGCCAACCCCAACGCGATGCCACCGATCAATCCGATCATGGCGGCCGCGTTGGCCTCTCCCATTAGTTCCAGCAAACCGGTGTTTCCCTCCAACCACCGAAAGCTGGCCAGTTACCTGGTCAGTCTTCCCTACAGAACATCTCGTAGACCAGTTCCATAATTTTCTTCGGGCGGTCATCTGTCAAGCTGTAGTAAATGGCCTTACCGTCGCGGCGCGGGGTCACAAGCCCTTCGAGGCGCAGACGGGACAATTGTTGAGAGACCGCAGCCTGCCGCGCCGAAAGCAGATCTTCCAGCTCGGTCACCGACTTTTCTCCAGAGGCCAGATGGCACAAGATCATCAAACGGCCCTCATGGCTGATTGCTTTGAGAAAGTTGGACGCGTTTTGCGCGTTGCGCATCATCTTTTCCATATCCTCGGCGCACATATTGGGGTCGAAGACGGGCAACCG
>JBCDGN010000158.1:0-5340 GCA_038751255.1 Pseudomonadota bacterium | reverse complement strand
GCCCTATTTTATGAGGGGTTGAATTTTTTTGAAAGATGAGGTCCCGGCGCGCCCCAACCACTCGAAAACCACCATTTCCGTGGTGACGATCCCTGCGCCAATCGCCCCCAGCCGTTCGATGCAAGCACGTTCACTTTCCAACGTTCTCGAGGCGGTCGCGTCTGAGACGACGAAGGTCTCATAGCCTTCTTCCAGCAAGCTGGCGGTGGTCTGCATCACGCAAATATGGGCCTCCATGCCTGTGACGATGGCCTGTTTTCTATCCAGACTGCGGAAGCTCTCTGCAAACTTGGGCTCTTCCATACAAGAGAAATGAATTTTTGTGATCACAGTCGCGCCGGGGCCAATGGTTAAGTCTTTCACCGTAGGACCAAGGCCCTTTGGGTATTGCTCTGACATCAGAATCGGCACGTTGAGTTCTTCTGCGGCTGTCATCAATATTTTGGTGTTTCGAAGCGTTCGGGCCGGCGCTTGCATGGCGGGAACAAGTCGTTCTTGCATGTCAATGACGATCAACACCGAGTCTTGAGCGCGTATCAACATGATCTCGGCTCGCTCGTGTCGGCCTGACGGATGCTCTGAGGACATGCGATTCGTCGGTCAGCACCCGTGAGTACGATGCGTTTCTGCTGCACAGAGCAACCGCCAAACCCACCCAAGTGCCTTTGCGGCGGTGCAGCATTGATGAAGTTGTGCTTGATTTTTCTCAACTTGTGAGCCTCTTTTTCTGACTGCGTATTTCCATGATGCATCGCCTAATTCCTTTGAGAATTAGAAAAAACACGCGACGATCTGCCAGCCAAGGGCAGCCTTAAGTTGGTTTTCGCAGGTGCAAAATTTGCATCCATCTGAACCCTGTTATTGTAACGGTGATCCTTCTGGTTTATGGTATACCACATGAGCGAGAGGCGTGAAATGCAAGCTGAGACCGCAGCAAGTCAGATGAAGCTTAGTGCGATCCCTTCGAACTTCACGCTCAAAGATCATGTCTACGACATGCTCCGCAACGCCATCACAGAGATGGATATCTATGCCTCTGACACGGACTTGCGCCTCGATGAACGATCGCTTGCAGAGCAGCTTGGCATTTCGCGAACACCGCTCCGCGAGGCTCTTGCGCGGCTGGAACGTGATGGCCTGGTCTCCGTCGCACCCCGGAAAGGTGTATTTGTCCAGCGCAAGACGCTCACCGAAATCCTTGAGATGATTGTTGCCTGGGCGGCGCTGGAATGCATGGCGGCGCGCCTTGCCTGCGTTCAGGCCACGGACGAAGAGATCGCAAGCGTCCGAGAGATCGCCAGCAAATACGACGATGGCGTGGTGAGCACACGGCTCTCAGAATATTCAGACGATAATCTTCGCTTTCATCAACGCATCTTGGAGATCTCCAAATGCAGTTTGTTGAAGGAAATGGCGGACGGGCTCTTTTTGCACATGCACGCGGTCCGGCTGCGGGCCATGCGTGAAGGCGACCGCGTTCACCGCTCGGTGGTGGATCACGCTGAGATCATCGAGGCCTTGGAACGCCGCGACCCCGAAGAAGCTGCGACACGCGTAAGAGAACACACAATGCGCCTGCATGATCATGTGAAACAGACCTGGACAAGGTTGGAGGTTGATCGTCGGGCCGCCGAAAAAGAGAGCCAGAACCGCGATGCTTGAACGCAAACGACCGTGGTCTAGTGACGATAAAGAAGGGATGAAACATGGGGATCGCTGAAAAGGGAGAGGCTATGGCGCCGCCAGAGACGCTCACGGATGGTTTCCACCTTTTGATCGATGCGCTGAAGCTGAACGGCGTGAAAACAATCTACAACGTACCCGGTATTCCAATCACCGATCTGGGCCGCTATGCGCAAGCTCAGGGCCTGCGGGTTCTGTCTTTCCGCCACGAGCAAAACGCAGGCTATGCCGCGGCAGCCGCCGGGTTTCTGACCAAGACGCCTGGCATCTGCATGACCGTCTCGGCACCTGGGTTCCTGAACGGACTGACAGCGCTCGCGCATGCGACGACCAATTGCTGGCCGATGATTCTTATCTCGGGCTCATCGGAGCGTGAGATCGTCGATCTGCAGCGCGGCGATTACGAAGAGATGGACCAGATGGCCATCGCGAAGCCCCACGCGAAAGCCGCCTACAGGATTCTGCATGCCGAAGACATCGGACTTGGTGTGGCGCGCGCGTTCCGTTCGGCGCTCAGCGGTCGGCCAGGGGGTGTCTATCTCGACGTGCCAGGTGCATTGCTTGGGCAGGTGATGGACGCGGCCGAAGGTCAAAAATCGCTGATGAAAGTCGTGGATCCATCCCCAGCTTTTGTGCCGTCGCCGGAGGCCATTGACCGTGCCATTGAAGTCCTGAAAGGCGCTGAGAAGCCACTGATTATCATCGGCAAGGGAGCGGCCTATTCCCAAGCAGAGGAAGAGGTGCGTGCCTTGGTGGAGACCCTTGGGTTCCCTTACCTGCCTATGTCGATGGCCAAAGGCATCCTGCCCGACGATCACCCGCTTTGTGCCTCTGCCGCGCGCTCACTGGTGTTGAAAGAGGCCGATTGCGTCTTTCTGATCGGTGCGCGCCTGAACTGGTTGCTGGGCCATGGCGAGGGCAAAGCCTGGGGCGAGAAGGGCGCAAAAAGCTTCGTCCAGATCGACATTGAACCCACTGAAATGGACTCCAACCAAACCATCGCAGCGCCGTTGATCGGGGATGTGGCAAGCTGCGCGAAGGCTTTGCTCAGCGCCCTCGGCAGAGATTGGGAAAAACCCAGTGAGGCCTGGACCGGTGCTGTACGTGCCAAGGTTGAGGGCAATGTTCAAAAGATGGCGCCACGACTTCAGAACAACAACAGCCCGATGGACTACCATGCCGCGCTTGGGGTGATGAAGAAAGTTATAGCTGATAATCCCGATACGATTTTGGTGAACGAAGGCGCCAATGCGCTCGATCTAACGCGTTCAATCGTCGACATCTTCAAGCCCCGCAAACGGCTTGATGTGGGCACCTGGGGCATCATGGGGGTCGGTATGGGCAGCGCCGTTGCGGCCGCTGTCGAAACGGGCAACCAAGTCCTCGCGATTGAAGGGGACAGCGCTTTTGGGTTTTGCGGGATGGAGATTGAAACCATCTGCCGCTACCAACTACCAGTGTGCATCGTTGTGATGAACAATAATGGGATTTATCGCGGCGATGGTGAAAACTGGTCAGGGGGCGAAGACCCCGCAACGACAGTGTTCGTAGAAGACGCGCGCTATGACAAAATGATGGAAGCCTTTGGGGGCACCGGCAAACACGTCACCAACCCCGGTGAACTGCGCGATGCCATAAAAGAGGCTTTTGTCTCGCAGAAGCCTACATTGATCAACGCGGTCATCGATCCGGCGGCGGGCAAGGAAAGCGGTAACATTGGCAATCTAAACCCGTCTTCGGTCGTCGCTCAAACGCGCTATCCGCAAGCGCAGAAGATAAAGTAACCGGTGGAGCAAACACCATGAAAGCTCTTGAAGGCGTGAAGATCCTAGACTTCACACATGTCCAATCGGGACCAACCTGCACCCAACTTCTCGCCTGGCTCGGCGCAGATGTGATCAAGGTAGAGCGCCCCGGTGTTGGGGACGCAACGCGCAAACAATTGGTCGACGTTCCTGGTGCCGACAGTCTCTACTTCACTATGCTCAATCATAATAAACGGTCGATTGAGCTCAACTCGAAGCATGAGACCGGCAAGCAAGTGCTGACGCGCTTGATTCAAGAATGCGATGTGATGGTAGAGAACTTCGCCCCTGGTGCGCTCGACCGTATGGGGTTCTCTTGGGAGCGCATTCAAGAGATCAATCCGCGCATGATCCTTGCATCGGTGAAGGGGTTTGGACCGGGCAAATATGAAGACTGCAAGGTCTATGAAAACGTCGCGCAATGCGCGGGTGGGTCTGCATCGACCACCGGTTTCCTCGATGGTCCGCCTACAGTCACGGGCGCGCAGATCGGCGATAGCGGCACGGGACTGCATTTGGCGCTTGGGATCGTTTCGGCACTCTTCCAGCGCGAGACAACCGGCAAGGGTCAAAAAGTGCTCGCTGCGATGCAGGACGGTGTTTTGAACCTTTGCCGGGTGAAGCTCCGCGACCAGCAGCGCTTGGACGCAGGCCCTTTAAAGGAGTATTCGCAGTTTGGCGAAGGCATCCCTTTTGGCGAGGCCACGCCGCGCGCCGGAAACGACTCGGGCGGTGGACAACCCGGACGTATCCTTAAGTGCAAAGGTTGGGAGACCGATCCCAATGCCTACACCTATTTCATCACCCAGGCTGCGGTATGGCCGAAGGTTTGCGAAGTGATCGGAAAGCCCGAATGGAAGGATGATCCGGACTACGCGACACCGGATGTGCGGCTGCCGAAGCTCAATGAGATCTTTGCAACTATCGAAGAGTGGACCAAGACCAAGACCAAGTTTGAGGTCATGGACATCTGCAATCCGCTCGATATTCCGGTGGGTCCTATCCTGTCGACCAAGGAACTGATCGAGGACGAAGGCTTACGGGCAACCGGGACCATTGTCGATGTCGATCATCCAGAACGCGGTCGCTATGCTTCCGTGGGATGCCCAATCAAGCTTTCCGAAAGCCCGGTCGAGGTCACACGCTCGCCGCTTTTGGGCGAGCATACAGTTGAGATCCTCCGCGACGTCTTAGGCTATGACGGCGAAGATCTCTCCAATGTGATCGAATCCGGTGCCGTCGGTGAACCCAACAAACTGGCCGCAGAGTGAGACCAAATCACGGAACGAGCTTAGATCACAAACCGGCGAAAGACCGGTTGTGACCTGAGGGGGAGGGATAAATGAAGTTAATCGTGATGGGTCAGCAGGCTTTCGGGAAAGATGTGCTTGCCAAACTCTTGGACACTGGGACGGACGACGTTGTCGCCGTTTACTGTGAACCGGACAAAGACGGGAAACCGGTCGACCCGATTAAGGAATTTGCGCTGGAAAAGGGCCTGCCCGTTCACCAGCCCGCAAATTTCGACGATCCAGAAGCGCTTGAGACCTTGGCGGGTCTCAATGCCGATCTGATGGTGATGGCGTTTGTGAATGTGTTCGTGCCTGAGGCCGCGCGTGACACACCGACTCATGGGTCGATCTGCTTTCACCCATCGCTGTTGCCGCTCTATCGCGGGCCTTCGGCGGTGAACTGGCCGATCATTATGGGCGATACCAAGTCCGGTTATTCCTGGTTCTACCCCTCTGATGGGCTGGACGAGGGCGATAGCCTTCTGCAATGGGAATGCGATATCGGAACCGATGACACGGTGATCGATCTTTATTTCAAGAAGATCTATCCGCATGCGGTG
>JBCDGN010000157.1:0-5360 GCA_038751255.1 Pseudomonadota bacterium | reverse complement strand
CCTGGATAGGCGCCGGGTGTGTCCACAAGCGCCACCACAGGCAGGTTAAAGCGGTCCGCCATGTCCATGAGCCGGACCGCTTTGCGATATCCCTCTGGCCGCGCCATACCGAAATTATGGTGTAGGCGGCTTTGCGTATCGGCGCCCTTCTCATGCCCGATCACCACGACAGGCGTGTCATTGAACCGTGCCAAGCCACCCAAAATGGCTGCGTCTTCGGCAAATCCTCGGTCGCCAGCTAAGGCCACATAGTCGGTGAAAAGCGCCGCGATGTAATCAGAACAATGCGGTCGGTCCGGGTGCCTTGCGACCTGGCATTTCCGCCAAGGGGTCAGATCGCCATAGAGAGATGCCAAAAGCGCTTCCGCTTTGAGATCGAGCGCCGTGGCCTCGCGCTCCACATCCATTTCTTCATTGGACCTGGCGAGCGCGCGCAACTCTTCGGCCTTGCCCTCAATCTCGGCAAGCGGCTTTTCAAAGTCCAAGTAACTCCGCATCGATCCTTCCCATACCTCCCGGCTTGGCGGCTTATGACGCTGCATCTCGGGCGATGCAAACCACCTAAGGGCTCGGGCAAGGGTTTTCCAACCCCGCGATGAGAAGAAAGAGATCGAAAGGCGTGGCGCGAGGGGGCGCTAGTTGCCCAAAAGCTCTGCCTGGCCAACGATCACCTCGGCCTGACGCACACTGGCGATGTCCACCAAACGACCCTTATAGACCGCGGCACCTGCGCCGGAAGCTTCTGCTTCTTTCATCGCAGCGAGGATTTCGCGGGCTTCTTTCACCGCATCCTCAGAGGGTGTGAACACCTCATTGGCAAGCGTGACTTGTTTGGGATGGATCGCCCATTTGCCGACCATGCCCAGCGTAGCCGATCGCCGGGCCTGGGCGCGAAATCCTTCATCGTCAGAGAAATCGCCGAACGGGCCATCGACAGGCAGTACACCATGGGTTCGGCAGGCAGCGACAATCGCGGTCTGCGCCCAATGCCAGGGATCGGACCAGTATTTTGCGCCCTCATGCAGCATGTAGTAGTTTTCTTGCGTCCCGCCGATCCCGGTCGTCTGCATGCCCATGGAGGCAGCGAAATCGGCCGCCCCTAGGCTCATCGCCGCCAAACGGGGGGAGCCAGAGGCAATCTCTGTCACATTGGCGATGCCCGCTGCGGTTTCGATGATCACCTCAAAGCTGATGCGTTTCTTGCGACCTTTGGCGGCCTCTGCTGCGGTCACGAGCGCATCCACAGCATAGAGATCCGACGCGTTGCCCACCTTTGGGATCATGATTTGGTCGAGCCGGTCGCCAGCTTGCTCTAACAGGTCCACCACATCGCGGTACCAGTAGGGCGTGTCGAGTCCATTGATCCGGACCGAAAGGGTTTTGGTGCCCCAATCGATATCGCCGATGGCTTGAACGATATTCTGCCGCGCCTCTGATTTGTCATCGGGTGCGACCGAATCCTCAAGATCGAGATTGATCACATCGGCCGCGCTGACCGCCATTTTTTCAAAGATGGCTGGGCGGGAGCCCGGTCCAAAAAGCTGGCAACGATTGGGACGGGCAGGCGGTTGGGGCTGGAGAAGGAAGCTCATCGATGCTCTCTTGGTTACATAATTACGACATGATCGATATTTGCGTTAGATTATTGCGCAATCAGCTTCAAGCGACATTTCGCAGTTGCGGCATATTTTAGAGCAGACGGCTTGCCTCTGGCGCCGCCTTCTGACCGAGTCTAAGGGGACAGAAAAAGTTGGAGATATGTGATGATCCGGACGCCGTATCTGTTGTTTCTTGGGGATGCCCCGGATGCCCTTGCTGCAAAAGTGGCGCAAGGTATCCGCGATTGGCGACCTGAATATGCCGTTGGACAACTGCGGCTGCCGGGCTGTCAGGCGGATATGGGTGTCCCGGATATGACCCTGCAAGAAGCGCGCGAAGCCGGGGCCAAGACCCTGGTGATCGGTGTGGCGAACCGTGGCGGCGTGATTTCCGATGGTTGGATGTCAGTTTTGACTGACGCGCTAGAGATGGGCTTTGATCTGGCCAGCGGGCTCCACACGCTCTTGCGCGACCAGCACCCTCTGGTCGAATCCGCTGCCCGCGCAGGGGGGATGCTCCACGATGTCCGCCTGCCCGCACAGCCCTATCCAATTGCGAACGGGATAAAGCGCAGCGGTAAGCGCTGCCTCGCTGTGGGTACGGATTGTTCGGTTGGGAAAATGTACACGGCCATGGCGATGGAGGCTGAGATGCGCAGCCGCCAAATGAAAGCCTCGTTCCGCGCCACCGGTCAGACCGGCATCTTGATCACGGGGTCCGGTGTGCCGCTCGACGCTGTGGTCGCGGATTTCATGGCGGGCGCGATCGAAGTGCTGACGCCAGACAATGATCCCGACCACTGGGATCTGATCGAAGGGCAGGGCAGTCTCTTTCACGTGTCTTACTCCGGGGTGACGCTTGCCTTGGTCCACGGCGGTCAGCCTGATGCGCTGGTGCTCTGCCATGAACCTACGCGGGATCACATGCGCGGGCTGCCGGGGTATAAATTGCCAAGTCTTGAGGACCTGCGGGACACAGCTCTCGCCTTGGCACTTGTGGCCAATCCCGATTGCGTGGTCACCGGCATTGCGATCAACACCTCCGGTTTGGGAGAGGCTGAAGCGAGCGCCTATGTGGCTGAGGTTGAAGATCGGATGGGATTGCCCACCGTGGATCCGTTTCGCCACGGCGCAGGGCGGCTGGTGGATGCCTTGGTCGCACTTTGATGGGTGAGGTTCACATCCTCGCCAGGACCGAAAGCTTCCGCCTCGCTCAGGCCTTTACCATTGCGCGTGGCAGCAAAACCGAAGCCGAAGTTGTTTGCGTCGAAGCGCGGTCCGGGGATCTTGTGGGCCGCGGCGAGTGCGTGCCCTATGCGCGCTACGGCGAGAGTTTAGAGAGCGTCACAGATCAGATTGCCAGCCTGCCATCCGGGATTGACCGGACTGCGTTGCAAGAGCTTTTGCCGCCGGGGGCGGCGCGAAACGCGGTTGATTGTGCGTTTTGGGACCTTGAGGCCAAAGTCGCAGGACATCCGGTGTGGGCGTTGGCAGAAGTGAAGCCACCCGAGCCTGTGACCACGGCTTTTACCTTGTCGCTGGGCCCGGCCGATCAAATGGCGGCCGCAGCGCGCGATCATGCGCATTTGCCGCTTCTCAAAATCAAACTCGGCACACCGGACGACTTGGATCGATTAGAGGCGGTGCGCGCCGCCGCCCCAAAGCCGAAAATTATCGTCGATGCCAATGAGGGCTGGCGTGCGGAAGATTATGCCAGGCTCGCACCTGATTTGGCCCGGCTGGGCGTCGCGCTGGTGGAACAGCCATTACCGGCGGGCGAGGACGAAGCGCTTGAGGGTTTGCCAAGGCCTGTCCCGCTTTGCGCCGATGAAAGCTGTCATGATCGGGACAGTTTACCTGCCTTGGCGGGGCGTTACGATTTGGTCAACATCAAGCTCGACAAAACTGGCGGTCTGACCGAAGCCTTGGCGCTGCGGCAGGCCGCGCGCGCAGCGGGGTTTGACATCATGGTGGGATGCATGGTCGGCACATCGCTTGCAATGGCGCCAGCACTGCTTGTGGCGCAAGGCGCGGAAGTCGTCGATCTCGATGGACCGCTGCTGTTGGCAGAAGATCGTGAAGCGCCTCTGCGATATGAAGACGCGTTAATGTTCCCGCCCGAGCGGGCGCTTTGGGGCGCTTAAACAGACGCTTTTGAGCAAAGGGTGACGAGAGAGGGTTTAGTGGTGAGTGTAAAAGACCGCGTTCGGATACTGGAAAAAACACTGCTCGATGACGATTGGGCGGTTTTAACCAAATATCGGCTGGCGTGGCGCAGAGGCGATGGGACCGAACAGGAACTTATCCGCCAAACTTACGACCGTGGCGATGGTGCCGTCATCTTGCCCTACGATCCCGCGCGGCGCACCGTTCTGCTGACACGGCAATTTCGGCTGCCAGCGTTCCTAAATGGCTATGATGGTATGTTGATCGAAGCCGCTGCCGGTCTGCTCGACACAGTGGATCCTGAAACCCGCATTCGGGAGGAAGCAGAAGAAGAGCTTGGGCTGCGCTTACGCGATTTGGAACAAATCCTCGATGTATTTATGTCGCCCGGTTCAGTGACGGAGCGGCTTTTCTTCTTCCTCGCGCGCTACGACTCTGCAGATCGGATATCTTCAGGCGGTGGTGTTATAGAAGAGGGCGAAGACATAGAGGTCATTGAACTCGACCTCGAAGAGGCTCTCAATGGCATTGCGACAGGCAGGATCCGAGATGCTAAAACCATCATCTTGCTGCAATTTCTTGCGCTTCACACGCTAGAGCCTGCGCGCGGGTCTTGACAGTATTGCAGCAACAGCCGATGCGCTGGTCGGTGATTGATTGGACCGGAGATAGCCTGAGATGAGCCGCATTGTTTACGTGAATGGAGAGTTTGTCGCCGAAGAAGAGGCCCGCGTGTCTGTCTTTGATCGTGGCTTTTTGTTTGCAGACGGTGTCTATGAGGTCACATCTGTCTTGGGTGGGAAACTCATCGATTTTGAGGGACACCGCGCACGTCTACACCGATCCCTCAACGAGCTTGAGATGGCTTCACCGGTGGAGGACGAAGAACTTCTTGAAATCCATCGCCGGTTGGTCGCCGAAAACGAAGTCACTGAGGGTTTGGTCTATCTTCAGGTCACCAGAGGTGCTGCGGATCGAGATTTTCTTTACCCCGAAGAAGCGACACCGAGCCTTGTCCTGTTCACACAACATATGAATCTGACCGCGTCCCCCAAAGCAGCGAGAGGTCTGTCGGTGATCTCCATCGACGATCTGAGATGGGCGCGGAGGGACATCAAAACGGTGCAATTGCTGTATCCGTCAATGGGAAAGATGGCGGCAAAGAAAGCCGGAGCAGACGATGCCTGGATGATCGAAGACGGCTTTGTCACTGAAGGCACCAGCAACAATGCCTATATCGTGACACAAGATGGGCGGATCGTGACGCGTGATCTGAGCAATGCGATCCTTCACGGGATCACCCGTTCAGCAGTGCTGCGGTTTGCCCGTGAAGCGCAGATGGTCGTGGAAGAGCGGTCCTTTACCATCGATGAAGCGAAAGATGCCGCTGAGGCTTTTGTCACCTCAGCGACGACTTTCGTGATGCCGGTCGTCAAAATTGATGGCGCAACACTGGGCGAAGGCACGCCTGGGCCAGTTGCGAAAAGGCTGCGGGAAATCTACATCGACGAAGCACAGAAAATGGCGCTTTAAGAAAGGCCGATTGGGGTACTTACACGGTTTGGACCTGTAGCGGTGCCGTTCTGTCGCTTTCGG
>JBCDGN010000156.1:0-5461 GCA_038751255.1 Pseudomonadota bacterium | reverse complement strand
GGATGACCTTGTCCGCGCCCTGCTCGCTTGCTTCCATCTGGAACAGCGCCTGAACCGCAAAAAACCGCGCCGCCGACCGCAACTGACGCCGCTCCTCTGCGCTAGGTTTTTTCGAGGCCCGCGGCTGGGTGTCTGTCGGTGCGGGCTTTGTTGGATCGGTCATCAAATGCGGCTTGTTTTGAGGTCAGGTATGCGGCTTGAAACCGATACCTTTTGTTTGGCTCGCCCATTTGCGTGAGAGCGCGATCAGATGCAAGGCCGCCGCTGCGGCACCACCACCTTTGTTTTGACCGTTTGCATCGGCGCGTATTTCGGCTTGGGCCACGTTTTCGACGGTCAGGATGCCATTTCCAATGCAGCTCCCCGTGAGGCCCAACATCGTCAGCCCGCGGGAACTGTCATTGCAGACTGTCTCGTAATGCGTGGTCTCGCCGCGGATCACACAGCCAAGCGCCACAAAACCGTCGAAGTCGGCGGTGCGTTGCGCAATCCCAATCGCGGTTGGAATCTCCAGCGCGCCCGGCACTTCAACCAAGTCATGGGTGGCGCCTGCGGCCTCGAGCTCGCCCCGCGCACCGATAACCAACTGATCGGTGATTGCCGCATAAAACGGCGCCACCACCATCAGGACCTTAACCTCTTTATCAAAGCTCGGACGCGCCAAACTGCGATGTTCTACAACGGCCATTTCGGTTACTCCAAGGGGATCGGGCGCGTGTCTTCAATGGTCAGCCCATAGGCTTCGAGCCCGACTACTTTCGGCTTCGGTGAGTTCGTGAGCAAGATCAGACGCGACAGCCCCAAAGAGGACAAAATTTGCGCCCCCAGCCCATAGCGGCGCAACGTATGTGGACTGACATCTTCGCCCAGTAATTTCAAAGTCGTATCACGCAGCAAAACCAGCGCCCCGCGGCCCTCGGCAGCGATCAATTCCATCGCTTTGCCGAACTCTGTGGTCCGGCTAGGCCCCCCCGTCCCCACGATGTCGAGCATCGGGTCGAGTGCGTGCATGCGTACCAAAACCGGGGCCTCGCCCGACAAATCCCCTTTGATCAGCACGATATGTTCATCACCGTGGCTCTCTTCGGTGTAGATTTTCATCTGCCACTCACCACCAAACTCCGAGTGGATCGATTGCTCGGTCTCGACACGCACCAAATTGTCATGCCGCCGCCGATAGGCGATGAGATCGCTGATCGTGCCAATTTTGAGGTTATGGCGCTGCGCAAACGCGATGAGATCTGGCAGACGCGCCATTGTGCCATCGTCTTTCATCACCTCGCAGATCACACCGGACGGGTTCAGGCCTGCGAGCCGCGCGACATCGACCGCTGCCTCCGTATGCCCGGCGCGGACCAAAACACCACCGTCTCGGGCCCGCAGTGGAAAGATATGCCCAGGAGAGGCAATCTCGGTCCCGGTTTTCATAGGATCTATGGCCACCGCAACTGTCCGTGCGCGATCATGGGCAGAAATGCCGGTCGTGACGCCCTCGCGCGCTTCAATCGAGACGGTGAAGGCGGTTTTGTGACGTGAGGAGTTTTGCGACGCCATCAGTGGCAGGCCAAGGGCATCGATCCGTTCCCCAGGCAGAGACAAGCAAATCAGGCCACGCCCATGGGTGGCCATGAAATTGATCGCCTCAGGGGTCGCCATTTGCGCTGGGATCACCAAGTCGCCTTCATTCTCGCGATCTTCGTGATCTACCAAAATGAACATGCGCCCATTTCGGGCGTCTTCGATGATCTCCTCTATGGAAGAAATCGCGTCACGGTCTTCTTCGACGGGGTGTGGATCCATGCGTCACTCGCGAGTCTGCTTTGGGCGTCATGTAGCGGCTTGCGTCAGGAGAGACCAGCGCGCCCAGTCGACGCGCCCGTTCCTGGCAAAGCGGCACCAATCGGGCTGTCGCCTTAGCTGTTCCAGTCTTGCAGTCGGGCAACATAACGCGCCAGAGTGTCGATCTCTAGGTTCACGATGTCGCCGGTCTGCACATTTCCCCAGGTCGTCACGGCTTTGGTATGGGGGATGAAATTGATCCCAAATCGAGGACCTTCGACCTCATTGACTGTGAGCGAGGTCCCATTCAGCGCGACCGAGCCTTTCGGGGCAATAAACTTGGCCAGGGCATCTGGCGCTTCCAAAGTCACACGGGTGCTGTCGCCTTCATCTGTCATGGCGATTATTTTCGCCATCCCATCGACATGGCCTGATACAATATGGCCGCCAAGCTCATCGCCAAGCCGTAAGGCACGCTCCAAATTGATCTTGGTGCCCAAGTCCCAAGTGCTGAGCGTGGTCAGGGAAGTGGTCTCTGTCGAGGCTTGCACGTCAAACCAAGCGCGGTCTGCTCCATCGCTGCCACGGTCGATAACCGTCAGACAGACCCCATCGCAGGCAATGGACGCGCCGAGGTCTATGCTTGCTGGGTCATAATCACAGCCGATCCTGACGCGCAGATCGCCTTGTTGTTCAAGCTCTCGGATGGTGCCGATATCGGTGATGATCCCAGTAAACATTTCAGGGCCCCTTTTTCACTCTCGCGGCACCATAGACAGCCTCACGGCAGAGGCAAGTCAGCGTCGCCGATGCCAGATATGTAAGATGTCGCCACCGATCCCACGCGTTTCTCGCAGGTCAAATCGCGGTGCGTCGGAGAGGGCAGCTATTCCCATTGGGCCAAGACTAGGGCGACCCTCTGCCCCAATGGCGAGACCGGCGGTAAATCCCACCAAGCGGTCGACCAAATCGGCCTGTAACAAAGAGGCCGCGAGCCGCCCACCCCCTTCACAAAAAACGCGGGTCAGGCCCGTCTTTCCCAGCACGCGCAGCATGGCGTGTGCGTCCAAGTGACCATCCTGACCCATGGGCGTTTCAAGACACCGAGCGCCAAGCGCGCTCAAGTGTTCCACTCTGTCCCTTGGTGCATCGGAACCATGCAGAACCCAAACTGGGATTTCCTGGGCGGTTTGCACAAGACTTCCATCAATCGGCAGATCGAGACCGCGCGAGACCACCAGCCGAACCGGTTGATGGATCACCCCGAGGCCTCTAACGGTCAGCGACGGATTGTCGAGCCGAGCTGTCTCTCCTCCAACCAGCACGGCATCATGTTGGGCACGCTCAGCATGGACAAGCCGCCGCGCCAAGGGCCCGGTGATCCACTGACTTTCACCAGCGGCTGTTGCGATGCGGCCATCAAAGCTGTTGGCGAGTTTCAAGGTGACCATCGGTCGACCGAGCCGCAACCGCATCAAAAACCCGATCTGATCTTCTTCCGCGCGCTCCGCGAGCACCTCTTCTGTCACCGAAAGACCGGCGGCTTTGAGACGCGCGATCCCACCGCCATCGACGCGTGGATCAGGATCGCGCAAGGCAATCACAACACGGACGATCCCCGCAGCTACGAGCGCTTCGGTGCAGGGCGGTGTTTTGCCATGATGCGCACAAGGCTCAAGGGTGACATAGGCTGTCGCGCCTTTTGCAGCGCGCCCTGCATGGGACAGCGCAATGGGCTCTGCGTGAGGCCGGCCTCCGAGGGCCGTCGAGCCTCGACCTACCACGCGACCCTCTTTGACGATGACACACCCGACAGCTGGATTTGGCCACGTGCGGCCAAGACCGCGACGACCAAGCACCAAAGCATGCGCCATGGCGGCGGTGTCTTCAAAGTTTTTACGGGCTTCGGTCGGACGCGCGCTCACGTGTCCGCGGGACTGGTCGCTGGTCGCAATTCGGAGACAAAACGGTCAAAGTCATCCGCCGCCTGGAAGTTTTTGTAAACACTGGCAAAACGCACATAGGCGACTGTATCGATCCGGGCCAGAGTCTCCATCACTATCTCACCGATCATCTTCGATGGAATGTCCTGTTCGCCAGTGCTTTCCAGACGCCGGACGATGCCAGAGATCATTTTGTCCATGCGTTCAGGTTCGATGGGGCGCTTCTGACAGGCAATTCGGATCGAGCGCTCCAGTTTGTCGCGGTCGAAATCTTCGCGTCGCCCATTGGATTTGATGACCACCAGATCTCGAAGTTGCACGCGTTCATAGGTGGTGAACCTCCCGCCGCATTCGGGACAAAGCCTACGCCGCCGGATCGCAACATGATCCTCGGCCGGGCGCGAATCCTTCACTTGCGTGTCGACATTTCCACAAAACGGGCAGCGCATGGCCTCTCCTTGATCGCAGGCTCTACGCTTATACTGCCACTATTGGGTGCTACCAACAAGTGGGGTAAATCGGAATTCTAACCACGAGATCGTGGCGCCACTCTGTGGGAAACCTTGCCTTTTCGAACATCCCTGCCGAGCTCAATTGCTGCTTGCGAAGAAGCCTTGTGTGCGGTTGTCGCACACGGCGCGGGCGTGGCCGATGCTCATATTGTCGCCCACACGCCGAATAGAGGGGTTAAACCGCGTGCGGGGCAATCCAGAATTTGATGGCACCACACGGAAGATCACCGACCTTCCGCCCGGGGGCACGGTCCTGGCCGGCCCAATCGCTTGCGTCACCACAACCCGATCGCTTGGAGATCGCCCAAGCCGGATTCGGGCGTAATCTGAGGCACCACAGAAATAACCTGACCAAGCGGAATTGGAACGCGTGATCACCTCAAACTCGCCAGATCCTAACGGAAAGACCCGCGCGCCGTTGCTCGCTGTAAAACTTGCGGTTTGGCGATCCGGGGCAGCCGTGTCGCAGCCTACCAAACCCAGTGTCGCCACCGTCACTAATATCGCGCAAAGCCGCATGATCACCTCTCTCTATGCCAGTAGGCTGTCACCGACAGGCGCCACTGACAAGCCGTCCGAGCGTTAGATCGCGGCAGTTTGATGGGTTACTTTACTGATCGAGGAAGCTGCGCAGTTTCCGAGACCGCGAGGGATGCTTGAGCTTGCGCAATGCTTTCGCCTCGATTTGACGGATGCGTTCGCGGGTCACGCTGAACTGCTGGCCAACTTCTTCGAGCGTATGATCGGTGTTCATGCCGATGCCAAAGCGCATGCGCAGAACGCGTTCTTCGCGGGGGGTCAGGCTTGCAAGCACCCGGGTGGTGGTCTCTTTGAGGTTTTCTTGGATCGCGCTGTCAAGAGGGAGAACTGCGTTTTTATCTTCGATGAAGTCGCCAAGCTGGCTGTCTTCCTCATCACCAATCGGCGTCTCAAGACTGATCGGCTCTTTGGCGATTTTCATCACCTTGCGCACTTTCTCAAGCGGCATCTGAAGCTTTTCAGCCAGTTCTTCGGGTGTCGGCTCGCGCCCGATCTCATGCAGCATTTGCCGCCCGGTGCGCACCAGCTTGTTGATCGTCTCGATCATATGAACCGGGATGCGGATGGTGCGTGCCTGATCCGCAATCGACCGCGTGATCGCCTGTCGGATCCACCAGGTGGCATAGGTTGAAAACTTGTATCCGCGGCGATATTCGAATTTATCCACGGCCTTCATCAGGCCGATAT
>JBCDGN010000155.1:0-5525 GCA_038751255.1 Pseudomonadota bacterium | reverse complement strand
CGATTTTAGCCGCTTCCGCAGCAGGCGTAGATGCGGTCGATTGCGCGATGGACGCCTTGTCGGGCAATACCTCGCGCCAACAGTTTGAAGATACAAAAAAAATGCAGAAAAATAAACACGCTAGATTATCTATTGCCCCGATGATGGATGGTAGCGATTTCTACTAAATTTCAACAGGTTGTGTGATGCCGTGTGCAGCATATGTTCATGTTTCGATCGCGTGATTTCGCACTGCGTCGTGCGCATTTCGGTGACACGGCACGTTTCGATTTCCTGTGGGGCTCTTGGGGTTCGCCGGGGACAAGACATCGATTGCGGCTAATTCGCAGGAGTTTGACGATCCGCTGAAAGTAGCCATTCGAAGTTGGCACGGGTCGTGTCCGCTTCGCCGGACAAACCGGACTTGTGCAGATCCTGCTATTGCTAACGCAGCATTGCTTCGCATCCGCAGCATAGAACTTTTTGCATTGCAGCAGGTGTCGTCAAAGCGGCCCTTCAACTGCATCGTAATGGCGAACGGCAGGACCGCTCACCAAGTTGCACTAGATGTCGATGCGCTCCGCAATGCTCAGGGCATCTTCGAGTTCAACGCCAAGATACCGAACTGTACTATCGACCTTCGTGTGACCAAGCAGCGTTTGGACCGCTTGAAGGTTGCCGGTTGTGCGACAAACCTCCGCTGCCTTTGTCCGGCGGAGCGAATGGGTACTATCCGCTTGGCTACAGCCCGATCGCAGTCATCAAACCGCCCTCTCTGAGCCCGTAATGCCTGGTGCTCCGCTGAGTCTCGATCTTGGCAGGACAGGCAAAGCGGTCGTAGGTTGGAATTCCCTCACATTTAGCGCCACTCGGCCAAAGCGACGACGTCGCCCGTTTGGTTTTGTCCAAATGGAGCAGCTAAATGAGGAACTGCTTCACATCTTCAGAGCTGACGACATGGCAATAGATCATGTTGATGATCTCAAGTTCATGGCGGTGTAGTTTGTCTGTCGCGGCGGCGCAGCAGTCTTCGACGACGAGCACGCCGAAACTCTCGTCGCAAAGGGATCGCACCGTTGAACTAACACATTGGTCGGTGAAGATGCCTGCCACGATCACTTCCTTGATGCCCATATTGCTGAGCATCAGGCGCAAGTTGGTGCCGGTCAGCGCGCTATCGGTGGTTTTGGTGACAACGATTTCGTCGCCCAATGGCTCAAGCTCGGGCACAATCTGGCTGTCGGCTCCATCCTTGGGCAACAACAGGTAGTTGAACCCTGGCTTTTTCTGGCTGAGCGACCGGTCGCGGCCGTCGTCTTTCTGGCAGGCGATGCGTGCGAACATGACCTCAATTCCCTTGGCGCGCGCCCATGTCATCAGCGCGGCTGTGTTCGGGATCACCGTGCCGTTCATGCGCTCAAAAAAAGGCTGCCAGCGGAGGGCTTCTTCCGCGTCCTCGGGCACCTCCAAGTAGGTGTTCTGGATGTCGATCACCAACAGCGCGGTGGTTGCGGGATCGAGCACGATGTCGTCCGGCGCCTCCGCCGTTTCATAGTAAAAGCTGCGGAAGTTGGTTTTCCAACTCATGTCAGGCTCTCCATCCAGGCTTCTCCCAGCCGGGCGGTTGTGCTGGCAAAGCCGGGGGCCAGTTCCTGCGGCTCGGGCGCTTCGATATGGCTGCCAATCCAGGCCAGAAGCGCCATGCGGCGCAGCATGACGAAAGTTTCGATTTCGGCGATGTCAGCGTCGGACAATGCACGTACAGATTGATAGCCCTTCAGCCAGGCCGCCTTGCAATCGGGGATGCGCGGGTCGTCTTCGATGAAGCTGATCGCGGCGGCAAAGTCGTACATCAGCCAGCCGTGGCCGCAATCGTCAAAGTCGATCAGGCGGGTGCCCGCATTGTCGACCAGCAAATTGGCAAGCCTCATATCCGCGTGGATCAGGTTGTAGCGCTCTGGCGATTTTCCGTAGGCTTCAAGCCGTACCCGTATGGTATCTTCGACTTTTTCGAGCACCCCGCGCACATCTTCGGTGACCTCGGGCGCATCGCGCCAATTGCCCCAGGTTGGGGCGCTGCCAAAGACCGCATCCACGTCCCAGGTCAAGCGCTCGAAGGGTGTCAGCTTGTCCCAGCCTATCGCATGCAGGTGGCACTTGGCGGCAATCGCACCAAGCTCCGCATAGCCCGCAGACATATCGCCGCTTTCGTCTGGGGCTGCGCCTTCCACAAATTGGAACAGCACAAGAAAACGTGGATCGGCGAGGCCCCTGGCGCTAGCTTCCTGGATCGGTGATCCGTCCTTTCCTACGAAATAGCCCGGCGTGGTGACGACATTCTCGGATCCCAAGGCATCCAACCAAGCCAGTTCGCACTCTATGGCGCGGCGGGTGTGGTAGTTCTCACGATGAACGCGCAGGATCGACTTATGACCACCCGGCGCTTCGACCAGATAGGTCGCGTTTTCCGAGACATTGATCAGCCGTGCAGTCGCGCCCTCGGGCAGGTCCCACAATGCCAATGCCTCGTTGGCGAGACCTTCAAGGTGCGTCAGCAATTCCTCAAGCGGCATGTCCGAACCGGCCATGTCTCAGATCTCTTCCATCGCTTCGAGCGATTCAGGAATGATCTGACCGCCATCCACAACAATCTGCTGGCCGGTGATATAGGCTGCCTCATCCGAGGCAAAGAAGAGCGCGGCATTACCGATGTCTTCAACATCACCCAGACGTTTGAGTGGGATCGATGCGGCCATGGTATCGAGATACTCTTGCCCCAGATCCTGAAGCCCTTCGGTATAGATATTGCCCGGCATGACGGCGTTGATGGTAGTGTTGTACTTCGAAAGCTCCATCGCGGCCGTCTTCAGAAAGCCAAGCTGGCCCGCTTTCGATGCCCCGTAATGAGACCAGCCAGGAAAGCCTGTCACGGGCCCGGTGATCGAAGATGTCAGCACAACGCGGCCCTTGCCCGCCTTCTCGAAATGCGGGATGGCGGCTTTGACGCAGAGGAAGGAAGATTTCAGATTGGTGGCCATAACGCCATCCCATTCCGCAGGATCCATCTCGACGATTTTGGTCTGCGGGAAAGCGCCTGCATTGGCGCAGACCACATCGAGGCCGCCCTGTGCCTCGGCGGTTGCGTCCACCATGGCTTTGACCGAGGCCCAGTCGGACACATCGCAGACAGCAAAGCGGACATCGCCTTCGATCTCACTTGTGGCTTTCTCCAGATCGGCTTGGTTGCGCGCGGCGATCGTTACCTTTGCGCACTGACGTGCAAAAACGGTCGCAATGCCGCGCCCAATGCCTTTTGATCCGCCGGTCACGATAACGCTTTTACCTTTAAGTGATGTGAGCATGTTGTTCCCCCTGGGGTTTAGTTTTGAGCGGATTTGCTGTCGCGCATGGCTTTCGTAAGCCACATGATCGCAAACGCAGTTAAGATGAGGACGAGTGACGCAACGACGGACATGATCCCAAGTGTCGGGACCAGCGGCGAGTAACCCGAGACCATTTTCGCGTAGAGCCACTCTGGCAAGGTTGAATCGGCGCCCGTTGTGAAGAGCGATAGCGGGAAGTTCCCCCAGCTGAGCAAAAAGGCAAAGAGACCCGCCGAGACCAACCCTGGCATGAGAAGCGGCAATGTAATCTCGCGTAGGATGGTTGGCGTACCCGCTCCCATATCACGCGCGGCTTCTTCCAAGGCGGGGTCAAAGCTGTACGCACGGATGGCGACAATCAAGGTCGCGATTGGGGCGATCCAGACCAGATGTGCAATGACTGCAGTTTTCCAGGACGGGATAACGCCAAGCGCGTTAAACCACATCAAGAGTGCAAGCCCCAGGACGGTCTGTGGAAAGAAGATCGGCAAAAGGATCAGCTTTTGAAAGGCCGAACGATGCCGCCAATCATAGCGCGCAAAGGCCAAAGCGCCAAAGAACGCGATTATGACGGAGAGAACCGTGACGATCACTGCGACCGACAAGGACGTCCAGAGTAGATCACGCACCGTGCCGCTTTCCAAGGCTTCGGCATACCATTTGGCGGAGTATCGCGTGATCGGAAAACTCAAGTAGCGCGCACGGGAAATTGAGGCAAAACCCACCGATACCAGAGGTAGATACAACAGAAAAATCGTCAGCAGACCGTAGATCAGCAGCACGATCCGGGTGGAACGGGAAGCTGGCATCAGCGCTTTCTCCCCATGATCTGGTCAAGGTCAACGCGAGAGATGCCAAAGAGCGCCAAGGCCCCGATGATCGCAATCAGGATCACCGACAGGGCGGACCCCAGCGGCCAATCCTGTCCGAAGGTGAAGGCTGTTTCGATGTCATCGGCGATTGTGATAACTGCCTGACCCCCCAGGATCTTGCTTTCCGCGACTGCCCCTGCCGCCAGAACAAAACTAAGCAAACAGCCGACAACAATGCCAGGTGCTGCCAGCGGCACATCGATCTGGCGAAAAATCTGCCAGCGCGTGGCACCAAGATCAGCAGCGGCTTGGCGGGCATCGTCAGGCACCATCGCGATCCCTTGTGCCAATGGGAACAGCATGAAGGGCAGATACACATAGACCAGCCCAAAGATGATGATGCCCACTCCGTAGAGCGGGCTGTCAAAGCCCATGCCTGTCCACGCGCGAAAATGGCCCTCGATCAGCCCACCTTTCATCAATGTCAGCACCCAGCCGAAAAGACGGATGTTTTCAGACACAAACAGGCTCATCACCACGGCGATGGTCAGAATAAGTGTGAATCCTTTGAACACCTTTGCCATGCCATAAGCGAGAGGCCAGCAGACGATCAACAGGATCACTGTTGATGCGAGCGCCATGCCAAGCGACCAGAGCAGGGATTTGTAATAGCCCTGACTGAAGAACACCGAATAGGCCGAGAAATCGGGCGTGTTGGCAAGGCTAAACACCTTGGGCGGCATGATTGAAAATAGCGCCACAACGAGGATCGGCGCAAAAAGCGCAATCGCAAAGACGGCCAGCATCGGCAATGCAGAAAGTAGACCGAGTCTCTGGTTGAGCTTTTGCATTATCTCGCCTCAATCAGGTGCGTGTTGGAGGCATCGAACCCAAGTGTCACCTCCGCTCCGACATCGCTTTGCGTACGATCCTCGCGCAATTTTTCGACTGTCAGGACCTGACCCGTTGGCGTCTCAATTTCGTACTGGATACGCGAGCCGAGTGCGTATTCTTCCAAAAGTCGCCCTTTGACCGTGTAATCCGCGGCTTCGCCATTTGCGGCAAAGCGGATGTATTCGGGCCGCACCATCAGCAGACTTGCGGCACCGGGCGACAGGCCTGAGGGGACCGGGCCCGCAAGCCCATCACCGCTCAGGGTTTTGCCGTCTTCGGTCGCGACCTCAAATAGGTTCACTTCGCCCATGAATTCGGCCACGAACCGGCTGACAGGGCGGCTGTAAATCTCGTCGGCCACAGCAATCTGTTCGAAACGGCCATCCTTCATGATGGCGATCCGGTCGGACATCACCATCGCCTCTTCCAGCGAGTGCGTGATGTAGACAAAGGTTTT
>JBCDGN010000154.1:0-5558 GCA_038751255.1 Pseudomonadota bacterium | reverse complement strand
GGTTGGGGTGAAGGCTCCAGAATAAAGACCTAAGACGATCAAAAGTGCGAGACCGAACGACGGTAGCGCGCGCAAGCTGGCCGAAACTCTGGTCGCGCGATCAGCTTTGGGCACCGGCGTGTAGCTTTTCGAAAACCGCGCATGAACCATAGCGTAGGCAATGAAGAGCGCGACCAACAACAGGCCAGGACCAATCCCAGCAAGGAACAAAGCGATCACAGATTCTTCGGCAACAAAGCCAAAGACGATCATCGGGATCGACGGCGGGATCAAAATGCCGAGCGTGCCCCCCGCCGCCAAAAGCCCATAAACAAAGCGACGATCGTAGCCGCGGTTGACCATTTCGGGGATGGCGACCGTGCCTATGGTGGCGGCTGTCGCCACAGAGGAGCCAGAGATCGCCGCAAAGAGCCCACAGCTTAGGATCGTGGCCACCGCCAGTCCGCCGGGCCAATGGCCAACCCACGCCTGAACTGCCGCAAAAAGATCGTGCCCGACCCCGCCCTTTAGAAGAATGTTCGACATCAAAAGAAAGAGTGGCACAGCGAGTAGGATGAACCCGTCCAAGGTGGAAAGGATTGCCTGGGGAGCCATCAGCGGTGAAAAACCGCCGAGGATCAACATGCCAAGCCCGAGCCCTCCCAAAGCAAAGGCCACAGGCACGCCGATCAAAAGCAACCCGAACAGGCATGCCAGGATCAGCAGAATGGTCATTCCTGGCTGTTCCCGAGGCTGCTAAGTTCGTTGTCGCGCATCGCCCAGAGCTCGACCAGTGCCTGCGCAGTCAAAAGCGCAAATCCTACCGGCACAGAGAGCTCGGAAATCCATGTGGGCAGATTTAGAAGCGACCCGGTGGTGCGCCCACGGCTGAAACTGTCGTAGAAGATCTCCCACCCATAGAGCGTGACGATCAATGAAAAGATGATCATCAGCACCAATGCAAGCGCGGTGCAGACCCGTTGCAGACCAAAGGGCAACAGGTTGGTGACAGCATTCACAGTGATGTGGCGGCGTTGGCTCAGCACCCATCCCATGGCCAAAAGGCAGCCCCAAATCAGGCAGAGCTGGCTAAGTTCGGCGGCCCAGATGGTCGGTTTGGTGAAGAAATACCGCGCCACAACCTCATAGGTCAGCATCACGCCGGTCGCCGCCAAAAGCCACGCGCCGAGCATGCCCGCCCAGCGGGAAAGAGGAGTGATCACCGTCATCAAATGTCCATCGGGCGGCCAGATGCAGCCGCCCTATGAAGTGGCTTAGTTCTGAACCGCGTCGAGAACCGCTTGGCCCGCATCACCAGCCGAGGACAGATAGGCATCATAAACCGGCTGTGCCACAGCCTTCCAAGCGGCCAGATCCTCATCGCTGAGCTCCACGATGGTCATGCCGTTTTCTTTCGCGGCCGCATAGGCATCGGCCTCGATCTGCGCCATCCGGTCCCGCACATCTGCCTGGGCCACAGCGGCGGCCTCTATGATATGAGTGCGGTTTTCCTCGGAAAGCCCGTTCCACCAATCGGAATTGACCACAACCACGAACTCGATATCGGCATGATTGGTGACTGTGATCGTGTCCATAACCTCCCAGAGCTTGCGGGATTTGACACCCGATACCCCGGTCATTCCCACATCTACAGTGCCGCGCTGATACGCAAGATACTGCTCCGAGCCTGAGATCAGGGTTGGGGCCCCGCCTGCAGCCGACACGAAATCCCCCAAGGTTTTGCCGAAGACGCGAACCTTTTTGCCTTCTAGATCCGCAGGGGTTTTTATCGGGCCGTCATTGGACAACATGATCGCCCCGCCATAAGCTTGCCAATAGAGGATTTCGCCTCCGGTTTTCGCGACCTCTTCTTCAATGATCGTGCGCACGGGGCTGCCTTCTGCCACCACCGCTCGCACCTTATCTTCTGAATTCAGCAAGAACGGCATGTAGAAGACATCCACCACCGGCGCGTCTCCGACATAGCGGGTCAGCGAGGCAACGCCCGCCTCAATCGCGCCGGAGCCCACGGCGGCAGGCACTTCTTTGTCTTTGTAGAGCGTCGCACTGTCATAGATCTCGACATCGATGGCGCCGCCGGTACGCTCTTCGACCTCTTTTTCAAATAAAAGCAGGTTTTGGCCAAGATGGCTTGTCAGCGGCAACTGTAGCGAAATGCGCATTTTTTCTGCGGCACCAACGCTTCCTCCCAGCAAACCCAGGCCAAGCGCAACCACGATGACACGTGTGAGCATATTGTCTCCTCCCTAGACGATGCCGGACGAGCCTATCCCTCTGGTGGCTTCAGACAAGGATAATTTCTGATGTAAAAGCTTGGGAGTTTCGGAGCGATCTAGAAGACACTGTGGTCGCCCCGTTCGACAGTGGCAGTACCGTCGAGCACCTGACGATAAAAATCAAACAATCTGTCTTCGCCATAAGACGGCGTGGCCTCGGCATCGTAGCGACCGGTGTTAGGGTTCAAAACCAACATCGATTCTGTTGCGTAGTATTGCCCAATCCGCGCTAGCTCTGCCTTTGTTGCAAAGGATGGCGCGACACGCCCCAAGACGGCAAGCGCACTGCAGATCGCCGCGAATAAGGCGAGCGGCACTTGGCGGAATTTTGGGGGCGTTCCGAGCAGATCGAAAAGTGCCTCACCCTGGTCGCGGGGGGTAATGGCCGGGCCGGGCCCGCCGATCGGAAGGATCTGGTTCCTGCGCGTCGGATCGGCGATGCATCCCACAAGAAATGCCGCCAAATCGCGATCGCTGATGGGTTTGCAGGCGGTGAGCGTGCCATCACCGAAGAGCAGAAAGGGCTTACCTTCTTGCACGCGCTCGATTTGGCCGGAGAGTGATTTGAAAAAGGCAGTGGGTCGGACAATTGAATAGGTCAAACCAGAATCGATCAGTGCTTTCTCGGATGACAGCTTTGCATGCTGAAACGCCAGCCGAGGTTTTTGCACACAGATAGCAGACAACAAGATGACCTGCGCGATGCCGGTCTCTTGAGCGACGGCAATGGCGTTTCGATTTGCAGCATCGTCAATGGCCCAGGCATCTTTCGGCGTCCCGTCACGCGACGCGAGACAGGATATCAACACATCGAACGCATCCTCACGAAGACCATCTGAGCGTAGGGAGACTGCGTCGGTCACATCGGCGAACCGCAGAGTGATCTCTGGAGGAAGTCTCAAGGATTGGGGCAAAACAGCCTGTGATGTCCCACCTCCCCGGCGCCGCACGACACAAGTGACCCGGTGTCCGGCCTGTGTCAGCGCCTCTGCGGTGGCGCATCCGATCGTGCCTGTCGCGCCCAGAAGGAGGACTTTCTTTGGGCCGGTCTGAGAATCTGTGGGGTCGCGAACGCTCATAGCCCCCAGAGCATGCCACATTTTCGGGCGGACCGAAGCCTTCACAAGCCCGAAGCTGAGACGGGATGCGACATTTCGTTTTTCATGACCATCTGGCTTTCTTGAAATTGGTAATATATCTTTACCAAATATGGCAATTAAGGGAGGTCGCCATGGGCCTGAACGCCTGTCACAATTTTCAAGATTTCCGCAGGCTCGCCAAACGTCGGCTGCCGAGCCCGATCTTTCACTATATCGACGGTGCCGCGGATGACGAACAAACCTACCGCCGAAACACCGAGGCTTATGGCGATTGCGATCTGGTGCCCAATGTGCTCGCCGGGGTCGAAACCGTCGATATGAGCGTCGAGGTTATGGGTCAGAAGCTCGATATGCCCATCTACTGCGCACCAACGGCCTTGCAACGTCTGTTTCACCACGAAGGCGAACGTGCCGTGGCGAAGGCCGCGTCAAAGCACGGCACCATGTTTGGTGTCTCTTCATTGGCCACGGTCACGGTTGAGGAAATCGCCAAGATCGCTGACACGCCCAAGATGTTTCAGTTCTATTTTCACAAGGATCGGGGCCTGAACGATGCGCTGCTCGAGCGTGCGCGGGCAGCAAATTTCAACGTCTTAGCGCTGACCGTCGACACGATCACTGGTGGCAATCGAGAGCGTGATCTGAGAACCGGGTTCACGTCGCCTCCGAAACTAACGCCAGCCTCTTTGTTGAGTTTTGCAACCCACCCGATGTGGGCCTGGAACTTTCTGACCAAAGAGAAATTCGACATGCCGCATTTGTCGGGGCATGTTTCACAAGGCACCAATCTTGCGGTCTCCGTGGGGGAGTATTTCTCCACAATGCTGGACCAATCGATGAATTGGGAAGATGCAGAAAAGCTCTGCGCCCAATGGAACGGCCAATTCGCGCTGAAGGGGATCATGAGCGTGGAGGATGCCAAGCGCGCAGTCGATATCGGGTGCACTGGTATCATGGTCTCTAACCACGGGGGTCGGCAGCTTGATGGATCGCGCAGCCCATTTGACCAACTTGCCGAGATCGTGGATGCGGTTGGCGACACGATCGATGTGATCTGCGAAGGCGGCATACAGCGCGGTACCCATGTGTTGAAGGCGCTGTCGGTTGGGGCGAAAGCCTGTTCCGGCGGGCGGCTTTATCTTTATGCGCTGGCAGCCGCTGGTCAGGCGGGTGTAGAACGTGTTTTGGGGAATATGCGCACCGAGATCGAGCGGGACATGAAACTGATGGGCATCACAAAACTCGATCAGTTGAGCCGCGACAACCTCCGTTTCCACAACCGGATGAACTAGCCAATAGGTATCCAAGAGGCGTTGTTGCACAAATCGGGGTCTGATTGCAGCGCTCCTTTCCCCGGACGGACTTATTCCACGGGCTTCGTGTCAGGTCTGCCGAGCGCGGTATAGCCATCAAGCACTGAGATGCGGACTCGCAGCTCTGCAACCTCGCGATCGAAGTCGCGGGCCGTGAGGGATAGACCGAGCAGCTTGATGCAATTCATTTTTGTCTCCACACGGCTCCGGCGGTGGTCGCCACTCCAACGCCGCCAGATGGCATGGCCCAGGTACTTCGACGCCCGCAGAGATTCATTGCGGGCGATGGCGACTGGGCTCGTCGGCTTCCTCGGCTTGGCGTTCCTACAGGGGCGGGATGACTGTCAAAGCCCGTGTATGGCGCGTACAATGCCCCTGGGCAGGCAAATCGGTGCGCCTCCTCGACTGAATACACCGGTGATGATGCCCCTCGCCTTCATCACATCGAACTGAAGCAAGCACTTGAACTTTGCGTAGACGAGGGGCAGTGATGGTTGCTTAAAGCTTTCAGCCTCAGTTTGTCTCTGCGATTAAAGCAGGGGAAAAGCGACAAACAATCCGCGCCCAAAGGAAAAGAAGGCACGCACACGAAGGCAAAGAACTGCAACTAAACACCGGGATGCGCACTGAGAGTTGTCACTTATTGCTGCGAGCAGTTTGCACTATGTCCGATTACTACGCGATCCGCGAAGACGGTGTTACCCTCGGAAAGCACCCCAAGCCCACAGTCCCCAAGTAACCTGTTGATTTATCTGTCTTGGTCTTGATATTTACTTTATAAATCATGAGGTTGTTGTCTGCGAGGGGCGTTTTTATGGATCACCCGGAGGGTGCGAGCACGCAGCGGGCAGATCGGGTCGATTTTGACC
>JBCDGN010000153.1:0-5858 GCA_038751255.1 Pseudomonadota bacterium | reverse complement strand
GATGTTGAAGCGATGCTTTTCGGTTTCAGCCGATTGGCCGTCTTCGGTGCGTTCCCAGAACGTGGTGGTCGCCGCAGACGTGATGGTTATGCCGCGCTCTTGTTCCTGCTCCATCCAGTCCATGGTCGCAGCGCCGTCATGCACTTCGCCGATATTGTGGGACTTACCGGTGTAGTAGAGGATGCGCTCCGACGTGGTCGTTTTACCAGCATCAATATGCGCCATGATCCCGAAATTACGGTACCGGTCGAGTGGATATTCACGTGACATGGATCTGGTCCTTAGGGGGGAGGAAACTTACCAGCGGTAATGCGAGAAGGCCTTGTTGGCCTCTGCCATCTTATGGGTGTCTTCGCGCTTCTTCACAGCGGTACCGCGCGAGTTAATTGCGTCGACCAATTCGCCTGCCAGGCGCTCTTCCATCGTGTTCTCATTGCGCTTGCGGCAAGCCTCAATCAGCCAACGGATGGCAAGCGCTTCACGACGTTCGGGGCGCACCTCGACGGGCACCTGATAGGTGGCGCCGCCGACACGGCGGGACCGTACCTCGACCGCGGGTTTGATGTTGTCGAGCGCTTCGTGGAACACTTCGACCGGCGCCTTTTTGAGCTTGGCCTCAACACGGTCAAACGCATTGTAGACAATCTTTTCTGCAACCGATTTTTTACCATCGATCATCAGGTTGTTCATAAATTTGGTCAGTACGCGATCGCCAAATTTGGCATCGGGCAGCACTTCGCGTTTTTCGGCAGCGTGACGGCGGGACATGGGCTGATCCTCTTATTTGGGGCGCTTGGCGCCGTATTTGGAGCGACGCTGCTTGCGGTCTTTCACACCTTGGGTGTCAAGAACACCGCGCAGGATGTGATAGCGCACACCGGGAAGGTCTTTTACACGACCGCCGCGGATCAACACCACCGAGTGTTCTTGCAGGTTGTGGCTCTCACCAGGAATGTAGCTGATCACCTCGTAGCCATTGGTGAGACGCACCTTGGCCACCTTCCGCATCGCCGAATTCGGTTTCTTTGGCGTTGTGGTGTAAACGCGGGTGCATACACCCCGCTTCTGCGGACAAGATTCCAAGTGCTGGGACTTGGAGCGTTTCACTTTGGGCTGCCGCGGTTTGCGGATCAGCTGTTGAATCGTTGGCATTCCGGCGGTGTCTCCACGTTGCGCATCGGTCTTTGTTTGGGCCCGATACCAAGTCTCAGACCCAGCACCGGATTGGCGGGTACGCTCTACAAAATGCAAAGCGCAAACGCCGCGCCAGTTCCGAGGACCCCGGGACCGATGCGGCTGGCGTTCAGAGGATCGGGGGACGTGCCCCGGATCGTGATCACTCAAAAAACTAAGGCTTGAAACCGACCTGTCAGATTCCAAGTTTGGCGGCGTATAGTCGGCAGCGAATCTATTGTCAACTGACGGAATTCAGCGCTCGACAGTTCCGGTGCGGAAAGAGCCATCCGCAGCCTCTTCGCTGTCTTTTCCGCCAAAAGCATCGCCGTTCAAGTTCCATAAATCTATGGATTGAGCTTGCAGACCGCTCGCTTCGAGACAAGTCGCAAACGCGCTTGACACCGCGGTGTCTGCCAACAGCTTTTCGATCTCATTTTGCAAACCGGGGAGGTGGCGGTGAATAGAGCTGTCTCGTAGAATATTGCAATTGTGTTTCTGATAGTGCCACCAAGTATATCGGCTGCCTTCTGAACGTCCAAAGACGCCCACCTTTGAACCGCGTCCACGACCGCGGCGGTGCACAAAGAGTTGACGTGTGCGAACCATGTAGTGATTGACCTGTGCCCAACGATAGCGAGGAGATTGCGGTGTTCGATAGTATGGCAATGAGTTTGCGCGTCGACAGGTGATAAACTTTTGAGGCAAAGGCCCCCCGTTTGTATCAAGCCAAAGCGGAGACTTCACGCCGTCAGAGAGAACTGGCCGATGCACGGTCATGTCGACGATGGAATCGTCAAATCTGAAAAGCGTTTTGCAATACTTTGCGGCTTTGTGCCAACGCGTCCCGCATCGATTGAACTTTCTATCCAGTTGAAGGCCGGGCCATTTCTGAACACCGGCCGATCCAAAAAGCCGCCAATTCACGCAGATCGCTGATGCTGGTCCCAGTCTTGCGATCAGTTCGGGGAGCGTCCCGTCTCCAAGCCGTATGTTTAAGAACTCATCCAGGTCCATCCAAGCGACCCAGTCGCCATCTTTGAAAGCACCAGTTTCACGAGCCTTTTGCTGTCCCAGCACTTGCGCGTTTTGGCCGACGGGCACGTCTTGGCGCAGGTGGGTCAACCCGATCGATTGAGAAAGCACATCAAGCAAAGTATCTGAGCCATCTGTGCAGTCATTGGAGACAATCACAAAGTGATCAAATCCGATCAGTCGATGGAACGCGATCCATTCGAGTAAGAACGGGCCTTCATTTCGCTGTGTGGTAAACAGAACCGAACGGGCCATAATCAGTTCTCTTTAAGCCAGCACTCAATATTAACACTCGTAAAACCGGTGCCAGAACGGTACGGGCGAGGTCAAGGATTGATCGCACACCCTATAAATGAAAAAGGGTGACCCTAGGGCCACCCTTCTCGTTATTTGATGATTTGGACCGCCGATCAGCGGTTTTCCGGTGTATCCACCAGAACGTCCCCGAGTTCGTCGCTGCCAAAGACCTCACCGAGACCCTCGCCGTCAGGTGCGGCAAGCGCTAGGGCCTCTTCGGCTTCAGCTTGTTTCTCGGCGATGACCTTCTGGTCACGATCAGAGGCAATCTTCTGCACCCGATGGGTCGCGCCACCGGTACCAGCTGGGATCAACCGACCCACGATGACGTTTTCCTTCAGACCGACAAGCTTGTCGCGCTTACCTTGGACCGAGGCTTCGGTAAGAACCCGAGTGGTTTCTTGGAACGAGGCTGCAGAGATGAAAGACCGAGTCTGAAGCGAGGCTTTGGTGATGCCCAGAAGGATCGGTTCAGCCGACGCTAGACGGCGGCCTTCACGTTCAGCCTTCTCATTGGACGCGTCGAGCTCAACCTTGTCGACATGTTCGCCCTTCAGAAGGGTGGTTTCACCGCTATCGAGGATCTCATATTTCTGCAGCATTTGCCGCACGATCACCTCGATATGCTTGTCGTTGATCTTCACGCCCTGCAGACGATAGACCTCCTGCACCTCGTCGATCAGATAGTCGGCCAGCGCCTCGATCCCCATGATCCGCAGGATGTCGTGCGGAGCCGGGTTGCCATCCATGATGTAGTCGCCTTTTTGGACGAAGTCGCCCTCTGCCACCGGAATATGCTTGCCCTTGGGCACCATATACTCGACGGGATCGAGGCTTTCATCCACGGGCACGACCGAAATCCGACGCTTGTTTTTGTAGTCGCGACCGAACCGGACATACCCATCGGATTCTGCAATGATGGCATGATCTTTGGGACGGCGAGCCTCGAAAAGCTCGGCCACCCGCGGCAGACCACCAGTGATGTCTTTGGTCTTGGCGCCTTCGCGTGGGATACGCGCCACCACATCACCAGCCTTGATGGTTTGGCCATCTTCGACCGACAAGATCGCATCGACCGACATCGGATAGCTGGCTGGATTGTTGTTGGCCAACCGCACGGCTTCGCCGGTTTCAGGATCGAGGATGATGATCTCTGGCTTCAGTTCGTTGCCTTTTGGCGCCGAACGCCAATCGGACACGATCTTCTGGGTCATACCCGTGGCATCGTCGGTTTCCTCTCGGACGGAAATACCGGACACCAGATCGACGAATTTCGCCACACCATCCTTTTCCGCGATGATCGGCAAAGTATAGGGATCCCATTCGAAAAGCTTGTCACCGCGGGCGATCGTTGCGCCCTCTTTGACAAAGAGCTTCGAACCATAGCCCATTTTGAAGCTCGCGCGCTCTTCGCCATGCTCATCCATGATAGCGATTTGCATGTTGCGGCCCATGACGATCTGCTCACCCGCCGCATTTGCCAGAATGTTGGCATTGCGGAACGCGATCAGACCTTCTTGGCTGGCCTCTTGGAAGGATTGCTGGCCACCTTGCGCGATCCCACCGATGTGGAAGGTCCGCATGGTCAACTGCGTGCCTGGCTCACCGATGGATTGCGCAGCGATGATGCCGACGGCTTCACCTTGGTTGACCAAGGTACCGCGCGCGAGATCCCGCCCGTAGCACATGGCGCAAACGCCCTCTTCGGCCTCACAGGTCAGAGGCGAGCGGATGCGAACACGCTGGATCCCCGCGGCTTCCACCGCGTCGGATTTGCGCTCGTCTATCAACTCGTTCTTGGCGACCAAGACCTCGTCTGTACCAGGTACCAACACATCCTCTGCGGCCACGCGGCCCAGAATGCGTTCGCCCAAGCTGGCCACGACCTCACCGTCATTGACCGCAGGCTCTGCGGTAATGGCGTTTTCTGTGCCGCAATCATGGCTGCGCACAATACAGTCCTGAGCCACATCAACCAAGCGACGGGTCAGATAACCGGAGTTCGCCGTCTTCAGCGCGGTATCGGCCAGACCTTTCCGAGCACCATGCGTGGAGTTGAAGTACTCCAACACGGTCAGGCCTTCCTTAAAGTTCGAGATGATCGGCGTCTCGATGATCTCACCAGAAGGTTTGGCCATCAGACCCCGCATCCCACCAAGCTGCTTCATCTGTGCCGGAGACCCCCGGGCTTTGGAATGCGCCATCATATAGACTGAGTTTGGTTCCTGTTCGGCCCCGTCCTCAACCCGCATGGCCGAGATTTCAGACATCATGGCATCCGCAACCTGATCAGAACATTTCGACCAGGCGTCGATCACCTTGTTGTACTTCTCGCCCTGGGTGATCAGCCCGTCCATATATTGCTGTTCGAACTCTTTCACCTGATCGCGGACGCCGCCGACAATATCCCATTTGTCTTCTGGGATGAGCATGTCGTCCTTGCCGAAGGAGATGCCCGCTTTGAACGCCTCCTTAAAGCCAAGCGTCATGATCTGGTCGCAGAAGATGACCGACTCTTTCTGGCCGCAATAACGGTAGACGGTGTCGATGACCTGCTGCACTTCGCCTTTGCGCAAGAGCCGGTTGACCAGCTCGAAAGGCGCCTTGGCGTTCAAAGGCAGAAGGTTGCCCAAACGGACGCGGCCTGGGGTGGTCTCGAAACGCCTGTATACCTCTTGGCCTTCGTCATCGATCTGCTTAATCCGCGCGGTGATCTTCGCGTGCAGATGCACGATCCCGGCGTCCAATGCATGCTCGATCTCATCGACATCGGCAAAGACCATCCCCTCGCCCGGCATGCCCTTCCGCTCGAGCGTCACATAGTAGAGGCCCAAGATCATATCTTGCGATGGCACGATGATCGGTGCGCCGTTCGCAGGCGACAGAACATTGTTCGTGGACATCATTAGGACACGAGCTTCAAGCTGCGCTTCCAGGCTGAGCGGCACATGGACCGCCATCTGGTCGCCGTCGAAATCCGCGTTGAACGCCGAACACACCAGCGGGTGAAGCTGGATTGCTTTCCCCTCGATCAGTTTCGGTTCAAAGGCTTGGATGCCCAAACGGTGAAGCGTTGGCGCACGGTTCAACAGAACCGGGTGCTCCCGGATCACCTCATCAAGGATATCCCAAACCTCGGGACGTTCTTTCTCGACGAGCTTCTTGGCCTGTTTGACGGTGCTCGACAGCCCCTTAGCCTCCAGCCGCGAGTAGATGAACGGCTTAAACAGCTCGAGCGCCATCTTCTTCGGAAGACCACATTGATGGAGCTTCAACTCAGGCCCCGTCACAATCACCGAACGACCTGAGAAATCGACGCGCTTGCCAAGCAAGTTTTGGCGGAACCGACCCTG
>JBCDGN010000152.1:0-5987 GCA_038751255.1 Pseudomonadota bacterium | reverse complement strand
CGGCCGCACAATCCACAGCGTCCACAGGTACGGCGCTTGCCACCAGTCGGCGCAAGAAGAGTGCAAAGGCGCTTCGCGAAGTTGGTTTGACCTCAGATCAAGCTGAGCTGGACCTAACGGTACAGCAGAGTTTCAAGCTGAAAGACATGATCGCGGGTGACGAAGCAGTCGCCAAAGCCGCTGTGCAATCGACGATTTCTGCGCTGGCGGAAATTGGTGCGCAGGACCCGGCAGGGCAGGGTGGGGGCGCAGCGTTGGGCAAAGAAATTGCCGCTGAGGCCGATTCAGACGGTGATAGAGACGTTTCTTCCTTCAGCCAGAATATCGAGGATGGCGACATCGGTGAAATCGCAAAACATCGTGTGCGGGACGGTGAGGATTTCGAGGCCGAGCTCAGAGAACAGGCGCTCACAAACAAGGTTTAGGTGCCGGGCTGGCCATATTCAAAGCGGACCTTTGGAAATCGTTGTGCGAAGGTCAGCAACGCCGACAAAGCCGTCATCCGGCTTTGGCGCTTTGCTGACGCAGCATCCCTGCGCGCGCGCGGCACGTCTTTTGTTGCAATGCGGCGCATGTCGTCATTGCGGCCGTTTGCGGGGATCGATTTTGCCCAAACTAACACTGCACTTTCGCTGCTGCCTGGTCAGACAGGAACGGTGCGGGACATGACTGCCATCTGCGACCGACCGTCCAAGGACAGGTACTATCCGGAAGCAGTCGAACACATATTGTAAATGTTACATGCCGCCGTAATCGTCAGCGTAAGGTTCAGCCTTCCCAAAACGGTGGGTAGCACTTTCGCTACCCTCTAGAGGCGAAACCTGGAGCGCCCTTTCGCCAGTAAGCAATGCTCAACTGTTCGCCCTTTTGCAATCCGAACTCACCTTTGAATATCGTGCGCACTCGCTGCGCGGCGCTGAACTCCCCCGCAAACCAACCGTAGGTCACAGGCTCATTCGTGCAGGCGCGTACGAGATCGGCGATGGAAGCACCGAATTGCCCCGGCTCAACAGCTGTTACGCAAAGCTTAGACTCCGGCAAATAATCCTCCAGCGCCTTTTGAGAGGGCGCTGCTGCGAACACGTGCCCGGTGACATTGCCGCCCACGCTTTCGATGAGACGTGCGATGGCCGGAAGGCCGGTGTAATCCCCCGCAAGAACCACGTTTTTCGTGCTTTCCAGATACGCATCGCCGCCAGGCCCTATAACGCCGACTTCCTGGGCGTCTCCTTCCAAAGCGGCCCAGTCTGATATCAGCCCACCGCTGTGATGGGCGATATCCACGTCGATTTCCCGCGCATCTACCCGGATATCGTGGATCGTGACCCATCGCGCATGGAGACGATCCTCTCCTTCGGGCCATGCAATGGCCCCGTTCTCGCCGACCACCGGCCAGACCGGTTTGCGGCCGCGCTCTTCGGGCATCATCAATTTGAGATGGATGCCGTCCTTGGTCAGCGCCTGTACATCAATGCCCTCTAGCGTGACACGGATCAGGCCGGGAAAGACTTCGCGCCGCGCTTTCGCTCTGAGAACGCGAAAGTTCGACGGCATCTCACCAACCCGGATCGCACCCGTCCAGCGCATGTCGCGGGCTGCTTGTGGTTCAAAGTTGTCAATTTCCTCAATCACCTCGTCCCGGATAAAGATAAGGAAGTTCTCCGTCGGCGTATCCACCAGAATGTCGACTGCATTCGCCTCGCGTTTTACTTCGACGATGCAGCCCATCTCCTCCATCCGCAGCAAATCCGGGGAGGGGCGGGTGCAAGTGATGCCATGGTCCGTGAAGGTTTCTTCCATGTGCGCAACTAGTGCGGCAGGGTCGGCTGACGGCACAATTCCGGTAGACACGGAACGGTCCCCTTCGAGCCCACGCGCTGATTTTCGGATTGGGGCGATCGCAAAGTGCAATATGGCCAGAGGTACAAAGCCCAGCACAATTGCCGCAAAGAAAACCGGCAAGACGCCCTGGCTGTCGATAACCACCCCTGCGATCGGGTCGGTGAAGCCCGCAAGCAGCATGTAGATGGCAATCTGCGCAGAAAAGTCGAAGCCAGGCATCTCGGGTCGGATCTTGTCCATTGCTCCTCGAAACATGACGATATCCGTGAGGGCGACAGCCACCCAGGCGAGGATAATTGCATACCTGATCGCGTCGGGCAGCGCTGCCGCGATATAGGCCACCCCGATCAGAACGGGGATGTTTATCAGCCCGACGATGTAGATAGCCCGTACCCTAGGCAAATTCCGCAAAAGCGGGCCAAAGAGCACGGTGGAACTACCGGCCGCGCTCATCGCGAAAAGCCCAAACCAGACAGCGATTTCTTCGGTCGACATGCCTTGATCGACCATCATCAACCGCATCGGCAACATGGTTGCCAGTATCGGCATGCGCATCGTCGCCAAGATAGTAAGCCAACGCCCCATCTTCGGCTGTCGAAAGAATCGCAAAGCGTTTGCGAAGGTGACGGGAGGTGCGCCGCGCAGGCGCTGCGGCTCGTTGATGAAGGCGAGCGTTACAAGTGGCACTGCAAAGATCACCGTTTGGATCAGAATGGCAGCGGTCCAGCCGATGCTGCCATAAAGATAGAGAAACCCAAATCCGCCGACGATGGCTCCAGCATAAGCGCCTGCGTTTTGAAAGGTTGCACCCATTGTCCGCTCTGAGGGTCGCATCAATGAGATCGCTAGCGCATCAACCGCCACATCCTGTGTCGACACGGCCAGAACAGCGATCATCAGCCCGATGAACAGCGGAACAAGCGGACCCGAAGGATCGACAAATGCCACAATGCCCAGTGTTACGATGTGCGCTACTGAGAGTACGACGATCCAGCTTTTGTAGCGATCTTTGCCAAGCCTGTACTTGTCGATGAGCGGTGCCCAGAGGAATTTGAAGATGTAGGGAACTGCGGCGATCTGGACCAAGCCGATGGTCGTCGCAGAGTGCCCTTCTTGGCGCAGGATGATCGGTAGCGCCATGATCATGAAGAACATTGGAATGAACTGGACAGCGTAGAGAATGCCCACGATGGAAAGGATGTGCCAACGCATCCGGGGTGCTCCTGTTCAAAGCATTAAACCGGCCCCGTCATGGGGGCCGGTCTGCGTTTTATCGGTCAAAATCGCATCGTTGCAGCGATGGTGATCGTTCTCGGACGCCCCACCTTTTGCAAAGTGCCGATCCCTGAGAGTTCTGAGAACGTGATGTGACGCTCGTCAAACAGATTTTCCACAAAGGCCTCAATCCGCACATCTTGGCCACCTGCTAGGGTGAATTCATAGCCGCCGCCCACGTCAACGATTGTGGACGACTCGATCTCAGGCTGCCCAATCGCTGATGTATGCGAAGACACATATCTGGCTTGCGCGGAGGCAAAGAAACCACTTCCTGGCGCATATCGGACACCCAGAGAGGCCGTCCTGTTTGGCGCGCGCGGCAGTTCGAGACCCAGAAAGCCTGCCTGCCCCGCACCGACGCGTGTGATTTCGGTGTCCAAAATCCCTAGCGCCCCATCAAATGTGAACCCGTTGCTGGTGCGATACTCGAAACCAAGCTCAAGTCCCTTGCCTGTCGCCTCCGGCACATTCCCCAAAGCGGGATCGCCACTCGCGGGGTAGACGGCGGCACCGTCGATCTGGGCATTATTGAACTGGTAGTAGAATGCTGTCGCCGTGAGGTCGAGCGCGCCTTTCATCGTGGTCGTCTTTGCGTAGATTTCATGCTGGTCAAGGGTTTCTGGCCCGAACGCCACCGCAGAAACTGCTCCGCCAAAAACGCCCGCGCCCGCATCTACATCGAGTCCGCCGCCACGGAAGCCCTCGCTATAGGTATATCCGAAGCTGGTGTTTTCATTCAGTGTGTAGCGCAGGCCGATCTTGGGCAGGAACACGCTCTCTTTGAAATCGCCCCGACTAACTGTCCCGGTTACATCCACAAGCTGGCGGAAGCGCTTATCTTCTTCATAGCGCCCGCCAAGAACGAAGGTCAGGCCCTCAGCGAGGCGATCACCGCTCAGCTCAAATTCGCCATAGAGTGCTGTGTTTTCAATCTCGCCTGTCACATCAAAGGCGATGGTACCATTGTTGAAGCCGAGTTCTTCTTCTTTCGTGTGGATGATCCCCAGCACGCCCCGTTCGATCACGCCCAGGTCTTGAAACCGCAGATAAACCTCACCCTCACTCAGCTCCTTGTCAAAACCTGTCGCGCCAAGGTTGAAGAAGCCAAAAAGCACCTCGCCAGAATCAGCAAACAATAGATCGTTGTCCAGCATGGAATATCGCGCGACCAGGGTCGTCGTATCTGAAATGTCGTAGCTGAGGCGTGCAGAAAGGGTGGTCTGATCGACGATTTCATAGGCCGAAACGGAACCAAACGTGCCGCCCGTGATGGAAAGATCGTCTACGTTGCCATCAAAGAAACCCTCGGTCGGCCCCTCAATCTCGCTCCGCTCTGCCGAGAAAAGCAGGCTTAGCCCTGGTATCTCTTCAGGCTCAATGAGCAGCTTGGCCCGTAGCCGCGTTAGTTCTTCATGATTGGGATCAATCCCGCTCGGCAGGGGACTGGGGGTATTGTTGATGTAGCTGTCGCCATTCGCGTATTCGCCCACAAACCGAAAGGCGACCTGATCGCTCAGTGGCTGGTTGAGCATGAAGGCGAGGCCCGCCTTTGATTGATCGTTTACAAAAACGCGTACAGCGCCTTCTTCTTCGAACACTGGGTCATTTGTGTAGACCCTTATAGCCCCACCAATGGTGTTGCGCCCGGTACTCGTCGCCTGCGGCCCTCGGGCGACTTCCACGGTATCAAGGTCAAATGTGCTGGTCTGGGTGATGTTGCTCGCCTCATTAGAGGGCAGCGGCACATCGTCGACCAAAACGGGAATTCGAGGCTGCGCCCCGGCGCTGATAGAGGGCCTTGAGCCGCCATTGCTGTCGATCCCTCTGATTGAGGGCAACCGGAACCCCTCGTTGGCTAACACATTGCTTTGGCCTTGAATGATGTCGTCGATGTCTGCGTTTTGAACAGATGATGCCTCTTCCCCATCAATGACCGTTGTGCCGGGCGAGGCATCCGCTGCGACTCTGCCGATCTTTTCGCCGCGCAGCACGAGTGTGCCCAGATCGACTGGCTCTTGATTTGATTGTGCAAATGCAGCTGGCGGCAGTGTGCAGAGCGCACAAAGCATGGCTAGCCTCGAGATATGTCTCGAAACCATAGTGTGTCCTTTCCCGTTGCCAAGGGAAGCCTGCCCGGACCGAGTTGTCAGTTCTAACCCATTCGTGCGCGGACCGCTGCCAATTCCGCTTTTTTTGACAGATTTTGTCAGGTACCTTCAACGTCGGAGGTTGATCATGACAATCCCTGCTGATGAAGTCATCCGAGCGCGTCTTGAGCATGTCGGTGCAGAAGTAAGACATCTACAAGTGAGCGCTGACCGCAATGTGCTCGTCTACGATGCCGAGTATTCGGATCATGAATCGCCCATCCGGGGCATCCCAGTTCTTTTTGCGATGCTTTGCGTCAGCGGTGGCGGCTGGTTGTCGCAGAAAACGGACGATCAGGACCTTGAGGCAGAAATCGGTCCAGGAGACATCGGCATCGCTGCACCATTCTCGCCAGGTTTCGGGAGTTGGCCCGCAATGAGGGTCATTGGGATCGCGATAGACGTCGCATCTTTGCGCGGTAGCTTTGGCAATGCCTGGCCGGCCCGTTTACGAGGGGATGTCATTTCGCAGGTCTTTCGGGACCCGATTGTCGAGGCCACGATGATGCAGATCGCCTACACGCACGCCGGGCGGGTAACGGACAGTGCCCTTGTTCACGCCGCGCAACTGGTGGTTCATCAACTGCTGGATGACCCTGATCCGAAAGCGGAACCCGAAAGCGAAGGGTCCTCAATTTACCCGCTTGAAGATGCAAAACTCAAAATACTTGATCAGCACATCGCCGATCACATGCAATGTTCGATCTCTGTCGATGAGCT
>JBCDGN010000151.1:0-6224 GCA_038751255.1 Pseudomonadota bacterium | reverse complement strand
GCAAGCCATCCAAGCCATGGGTGGAAGATGAAGATCCCGGCGATAAACACAGGCGTGAACGGCAAATCGAAGAGCGATGACAACACAGGAGAGCTGATAAATTTCTGCACTGTCTCCAGATCACGGGGCCCGGCAGCCAGAGCGCCTTTGTCTTTGGTGGCCGCTTCTTCAATCGATGCAGAGAAGACCCGCTGATCGAGCGCCGATTGGAATCGGCCCGCCGCCCGCGCCAACACCCGACCGCGCACGAAGTCGAGAAGCCCCATCATCAGGTACAGAAAAGCGACAAGACCCGCCAAGGCGACCAAGGTTGCTTCGGACCGGCTGCCAAGCACGCGGTCATAGACCTGAAGCATAAAGATCGGCCCCGTGAGCATCAGCAAATTTACGAAGACACTGAAGATGCCGACAAAAAGGTAGAGCCCGCGGCTTTTGCCTCGGGCCTCTCGGAGCTCGGCATATCCGGCATCAAACGGTTGCTGCATCGACGTCTCCCATCTTGGTGCCCTCGGACCAAGAAGAATCGTGTTGGCCGCTGGTATCAAGGGTCTCCTGACCCTAATATGGTGTAAGAGAAACAAACAACAGGTTGAGGTTGCAGTTGAAAGCGTATCGATTGAACAAAACCCGTCAAAAACACAGTTTTGTCGGTGCACTTTGCTTAGTTTTTGCGGTCACAGGCTGCACTGCACCGCCTCCGAGCACAGAAATCAATGACCCTCTAGAGCCGGTGAATCGCGGCGTACACAACTTTAACGTCGCCATTGATCAGGCGTTTTTCCGCCCAGTTGCAGTTGCCTACGGCACAGTGGTTCCGCGACCGGTGCGCCAGGGTGTCTCCAATGTGGCCGATACGCTCGACACCCCGCGCCGGGCGATCAACCACCTGTTGCAGGGCGACGTGGTCAATGGTGTTCACAATTTTTGGCGTTTCGTTGTGAACGCCACTGTGGGGATTGGTGGGATCTTTGATGTGGCAACGCCGATAGGGCTTGATGAACGGAACACTGATTTCGGAGAAACGCTTTTCATATATGGTGCTGGCGAAGGCCCGATTGTGACCACGCCCTTCTTCAGCCACTACACCACGCGCAATTTGGCGGGCGAGATTGGCGATATCTTCCTCAATCCGTTCAGCTTGATTCTGAATTACCCCGACAATCTCGGCGCGATCGCGGTTGCTGGCGCGGATTTGACCGGGGATCGCTATGACTTTCGCGACACCGTCGATACAGTGCTATATGACAGCGCTGACAGCTATGTGGCGACCCGGCAAATCTATTTGGAAAACCGCCGGTTCGAACTGGGCGTCACGCCCGAAGAAGAGGCCTTTTTCGACCCCTATGAGGATCTCTATGCCGATTGACCTTACCCGACGACTGACCGTGTTGGGCTTTGCCGCCCTGAGTATCGCACCAACCGGAGCGCTCGCGCTCACCGAACAAGCTGCTGCAGGCCTCGTGCGCCGTTGTGTCGATGACATCAACAAAGCGGTCAATTCCGGAAAAACCGGGAGCGCACTTTACCGCGACTTTGAACGGATCTTTGAGCGCTATGCTGATGTGCCCACGATTGCACGCTATTCGCTGGGTCCAGCAGCGCGCAGCGCGTCACGCAATGAGTTAAGGGGCTACACAAGCGCCTTCTCCGCCTACATCTCGCGCAAATATGGACAGAGGTTCCGGGAGTTCATCGGTGGAGAGATCGAGATCAACCGAACCCGCACAGATCGCAGCTTCGTCGTTGTGGAGACCACCGCAAAGCTCCGCGGGCGTTCTCCGTTCCGAACCGATTTTCTCGTCTCTGACCGCTCCGGGTCGGACAAGATCTTCAACGTGATCGTTGAAGGGATCAATCTGCTGACCACGGAACGGACCGAGATCACAACACTTCTTGATCAGAATGGCGGCAGCATCCCACGTCTGACCGATGCGCTGAAGGCCCTGGCTTAAGCCCTACTATATTGAAATGCGCGCAGCCTGGCCTTGACGCCTTGGCCGGGCTGTGAGTTGCTTCTCCAAATCACGATTGGTGGGCCTCAAGACCTGCCAAGAGCAGGGAGAGGGCCATGGCAGGCAAATCTAAATCGAAAAAAAAGTCTGCTCCCAGCTTGAAGTCCGCCCCAGCGGCACGGATGGATGTCGCAGCCCACGAAGACGCAAAGTCCTGGCGCGATGCCGAGGCGCGTGGTCTGGTTCTACAGCTACTCGAGCTAGAAGAGGTGCAAACTGACGATCTGCCGCGAGACCGTCTTGATCTCGGCGGTGTCGCGGGGTCGTCTGAAATGGCCGAATTGAAAGCCTCAATCCGCGAACGCGGTCAGCGCGAACCGATAGAGGTCTATATCGACGACCGCGGGCGCTACCAACTGCTCAAAGGCTGGCGGCGATTGACCGCGCTTAAGCAACTCCATGGCGAAACCGGTCATCCTGCGTTTTCGACAGTGACCGCACGCGTCGCCCAAGAGGCTTGGGCCGATCCTGACAGCCGGATGGAGCGCTATATCGATATGGTAGAGGAAAACGTGGTCCGAGAGGACCTAACCTTTGCCGAGATGGCTCAGGTCGCGCTACGCGTGGCAGATGACCCTGGGGTTGAGGGTTCAGACCCGGATGAGGTTGTGAGCGATCTCTACAGCTCGCTCCACAAGATGAAACGCTCCTACATCCGAAGCTTTGTCTACCTGCTTTCCACTCTTGGCACTTCGGTCAAATGGCCTAAAGGGATTTCGCGCAATCAAGGGGTCGCCGTGGCGCGGGCCTTGAAAGCCAGCCCAGACAGCGCGCCTGCCCTTGCCAAAGATCTGGCACGCTGCCGCGGTGCGGTCGCCCAGGCGAAGGTGCTGGATGCCTATTTGACCGCGCATGCCCGAAGCGCACGGGTGAAAAGCCGAGAGCTTAAGGTCGGCAACGCAACCGTCAAAGCTCGGAAAGGCGAATGCCTGATCGTCAGTACGGATGACTTCTCTGAGATCCCAGAAGATCAGCTTCAGCGCGCCATCGAAGCGTTTCAAGCGGCGCTGAAGGAATAGTCCGTAAACCACGGGTTACAACTATCGCTCCGCAGCAGCCTGACGAAAACGCTAGCGTCGCCCAAAGAGAGACCCCAGGAAGCGTTCAATCGGGTTTTGCGGCTGGGCCTCGACAGGCCGTAGGATTTGCGGTGTCCCGGTTGGATCTGGCAAGCCCTCCAATCGCGCGACCCTCGGGGCTTCCCTGGGATCGATCATCGGCAGGGGCCGGGGGGGCATGCCGAGATGCACGCGCTCCATGGTCTCGTGCCAAATTTCCGCCGGCAACCCGCCACCGGTCACACCAGTAAGTGGCGTGTTGTCGTCATTGCCCATCCAAACCCCGGCAACGTAATCCGCAGTGAAGCCCACGAACCATGCATCGCGCAGGCTTTGACTGGTACCGGACTTTCCGGCAGCGGGGCGGCCAGAAAGCTTGGCGCGGCGCCCGGTGCCGGCTTCGATGACCTGATGCATCATGTAGACGAGCTCGGCATCTGCGCCGGGCGAAATCACACGCTCTATGATGCCGCCATCTTGGCCCATCAGCGGTTCATCTTCGCCGACGATGGTCAGCGCTCTGACCCCATAGGGATGAACAGCGCTGCCGCCATTCAAGATGCCCGCATAGGCGCCCGTCACCTCCAAAAGCGTCGCCTCGGAAGAGCCGAGCGCCAGCGCCGGACCAGCCGCAAGATCTCCTTCGATCCCAAAGGCGGCTGCCACGCTGCGCACGTTTTCGCGCCCGACCGCTTCAGAGACCTTCACAGCAGGGATATTCAAACTGTCACGCAGAGCCTCGGTCAGCGTCACAGGGCCGCGAAACTCCCGGGTGTAGTTCTTGGGCGTCCAGGGCCCCGATCCCGGCACATTGAGTGTCAGCGGGGCATCCTCAACGACATCGCTGTGGGAATAGCCAAATTCCAATGCTGCGGCATAGACAAGGGGTTTGAAGGCCGAGCCCGTCTGACGCAGCGCTTGGCTCGCTCGGTTGAACTGACCAGAGGCCTGGGTGTCCCGCCCCCCTAACATGGCGCGCACCGCCCCATCGGCGCTCATCACCACAATTGCGGCTTGCGCGGTGGAGCCCGGTCTAACCTTCTCAGCAAAGATGGTTTCCATCCCCGCCTCTGCCGCCTCTTGCAGAGCCGGATCGAAGGTCGTGCGGATGACCACGTCTTCAGTCGTTTCCGAGGTCAGATAGGCAGGGCTGCTTTCCATAATCCAGTCGGCGAAATAGCCGCCGGCCCGGGACTCTGCCGCTTGTGACAAGACGGCGGGGTTGGCGCGCGCAGCTGCAAGTTCCGTTGCATCCAGATAGCCCGCGTCATGCATCAGCCCCAAAATGACATTTGCTCGGTCCTGAGAGCGTTTGAGATTCGATGTCGGGGCATAGCGCGACGGCGCAACCAGAAGACCGGCCAGCATAGCGGCCTCTGACGGGTTTACGGCAGCCGCTGACTTGCCGAAATAGCGCTGGCTTGCGGCCTCAAACCCTAGTGTCCCTGCCCCAAGATAGGTCCGGTTGAGATAGATCGCAAGGATCTCGTCCTTGGAGTACTTTGCCTCCATCGCAAGAGCATAGATCGCTTCGCGCGCCTTGCGTTCGATTGTGCCTTCCCGACACTCAGCCTCGTATTGCGCCTCGCTCTGACCGCTGGTCGGATCATAGGGGGTGCCTAGGCATAGGAGCTTCGCGACCTGCTGCGTGATGGTGGACCCGCCATGGCCCGAAAACGCGCTGCGCCCTTCACGCATGTTGATCGCCATAGCGCCAACTATCCCGCGCGGGCTGACACCAAAATGGCTGTAAAAGCGCCGGTCTTCCGTGGACAGGATCGCGGCCCGCAGATTCGGCGAGACCGTGTCTGCCGTGATCACACCGCCGAACTGGTCTCCGCGCCAGGCAAAAACCTCTCCATATCGGTCGAGCATCGTCACAGAGCCGCGTGTTCGCCCATCCAGCACGGTGTCGGCCGCGGGCAGCTTGGCATAGTCAAGAAACACCAATCCCGCGAGGATCATCGCTGCCACGGCGGTTAACCGCCAGCCGATGGCCCAGATCACCCGGACCAGTCGTGCAATCAACCCCATGAAAAAGCCGACTACGGCGCCCAAAAATCCACGCTTTTGGGGGGTTTTCCGGGATTTTGTTCTACGCTGCGTCGGTTTGCTGCGCTGTTGCGTCTTACGTGATCTTGTGGCGACCGGCGGCCGCCGCTTTCCGCGTTGTTTGCTCATCTCAGGCCCGTTCTGGGTCTCTCTGCCTCATTAGGGAAAACCATACCTCTAAATGCCCAGTTTGTTTACCTCCTGTTTCAAGATCGGGCGAATATTGCTCGATTCATTGCTGCATAAATTTTGTGCTTTCTTCATAAGATGTGCAAAAATTGTGCAACAACCCCCTGCACCCGTCGCGAAAATGTCATCCATTTCCTTGTGATCGAGGCCGCAAACCCGGCAACTGCGGCCATGGAACCGCGCGAGCGGCCTGCCTTGAGGAAGGGGAAACACGTGAAACTTATCATCGCAGCAATCAAGCCGTTCAAGCTCGAGGAGGTGCGTGAAGCGCTGACCTCCATCGGCGTACGCGGCATGATGGTGACTGAGATCAAAGGCTTTGGCTCACAATCCGGCCACACCGAAATCTACCGCGGCGCAGAATACGCCGTGAACTTCGTGCCAAAGGTCAAAATCGAAATCGTGGTCAGCGCCGCCATGGCCGATCAAGTCGTGGAGACGATCCAAACGACCGCGAAAACCGACAAAATTGGCGACGGCAAAATCTTCGTGCTCGACGTTTCGCAGGCGGTTCGCGTCCGCACCGGTGAAACCGACGAAGACGCACTGTAAGCCATTCAAGAGTAAGTCAAAGGGAACTGACCCACATGAAAATGTATACCACCCTTGGCCTTGCCCTAGTGGCCGCAGCGCTACCCGCGCTCGGCCTTGCGCAAGACGCCGCGGAGGCTGCTGCACCGACAGGGGAAGCCGCAGAACACACGCAATTTATCCTCACCACCCTTCTGTTCTTGATGGGGGGCTTCCTCGCGTTCTTGGATCGCACCAGGCCTGCTTCCAGCATCGCAAAGCCAGCGGCCATCCAGAAGACGAGGAAGCCCCCCATCAAGAACAGAAGGGTGGTGAGGATAAATTGCGTGTGTTCTGCGGCTTCCCCTGTCGGTGCAGCAGCCTCCGCGGCGTCTTGCGCAAG
>JBCDGN010000150.1:0-6295 GCA_038751255.1 Pseudomonadota bacterium | reverse complement strand
GCGATCGGCGCGCTGATCGAAAATGAAATTTCCGAGCGAATAAATCCACGGCATTTGGCCCTGCGCAAGGTCGATTCGCTCCGACGCCCGGTGAGAATGCGCGCCAATCACCGCCGCTACCCCGCACGAGGCCAAGAACTCAGCCGCTGCGATCTCCTCGCGTCCTGGGGTATCGGTATATTCTGCGCCCCAATGCGGCAAAACGATGAGAGGCGGACGCGCAGGCCGGTGACAAAGGAGTTCTAAATCGGCCAACACTGCCTCTGGCCTGCCCAGTTGCGGAACCATGTTGACGCTCATGGCACGAACCGCCCCAAGATCGACGATTTGTCGATCCGGCAGCGCGGTGATACCCGCTTGATCCAACACCCTCAGCGTCTCGGTAAGACCTGATGCCCCGAGATCATAGCTGTGATTGTTTCCTAGGCCGACAGCGACAACGGATAAGTCCTCCAAAAAAGGCACGCTTTCGCGGGCCTGCATGACCAACGCTGCATCGGGCTGATTTGCCACAAACTCTTGTACCAAAACCCCTTCAAGATTGGCCAATATCGGTGCGCCCCCGGTCGCTTGTGCCGCTGTATCCAGCATGGCCGCGACGGCTGCTGGCTCTGCCAGCATCGGGCGCAAATACCGGCCCAGCATCAAATCCCCGGCTACGAAAAGACGCGTCTGATCGGCGTAGTCTAAAACCGAAAGCGCGGCGGGATCGCTGTGATAGGCGGCCACAATGTAGCTCGTGATGCCCTCATCGAGCAACGCATCGGGTTCGTAATCTTGCGATGTTCGATTGGCCAAAATGGCGGGCCTCGCATCGCCCTGCAGTTGCAGCATAACGGATTGTGCGCCGATGGCATCGAGATGGTCGGGCTGGCGCAGCTCCTCAATGACGCCTGGTACCCCGTGGGCGAGGGCAGCGAGGGTTTGTTGATCGTTCAAAGCGGCTTGAGCAGGACTCACATAATGGGCGAAATCTGTGGATTGAACGACAAGCGTCCTGGGCCCAACCAAAGGTAGCAAAAGCTCAGCCGTTTGAGCCCAAGTGGCGGCATCGGCGTGCATTGGGATGATGACCGCCACAACCGGCACTTCGGGGAAAAAATGAGCAAGGAAGGGCAGCACGGCAACAAGGCCGTGTTCGCGCTCGGGCGCGGGATGGACTTGGGCGAAATCCCCCCGCGCTAAAAGTGCCTGGGTTGACCTTTGATCAACTTTCACAGGGCCAAAGACAGTGTCGACATCATCCGACAGCAGTGCAAGGCTTTGCGTGACGAGGTCAAAATGGTCTGGCGCCAAAATGACAATACGATCGTAATCGCCGCGCGATGCCGCCCAAAACCCCCGTGCGATCAAGTCGGGCGCCAAGAGGTGGTGCGGTACAGTTATGCCTGTCACACCGGTCGGTGGGACAAATCGCGGAGCTTCGTTGACAATCGCGGCTTCCAAAAGGGCCTGATCGCGGGCGGGTGCGGTGAAATCTGTGCTTTGTGCATGGGCCGCAAAAGCCCAAGCGATCGTGACGATAACCGAAAGAAATTTACAGCGCAGCATCGCTCTCCTAAGCTTAAATGTGCCGAGAGCGTATGCTCGCTACGCACCCGGTAGTCGTCGCGGAACTCAATCCATTTTTCAAGTGTGTCGGTGGGAGCATGGCATATCGGGTTTTTCTCTCTTCCCCTTCGGATGTGGGGCTGGAACGGCAGGCTTTTCGCCGGGTGATCGACCGTCTGAATTTGCAAATGACTCCGGAGCACCAGTTCGAAGCCGTCCTATGGGAGGAGCAATTCTATCGCGCTGATAGCAGTTTTCAGGATCAGATTAGCCCATCGGCGAGCTGCGATGTTGTGGTGTGCGTCCTGTGGAACAAAATCGGCGTCGCCCTGCCTGACCACTATGCGCGTGACGACGGGACACTGCCCACCGGCACCGAATACGAATTTGAAACCGCGCTAGCCCGGGCGCTCAATTCTGAGCCTCGTGTGCCGGAAATATTCATGTTTCGAAAAACGGCCAATTTGAACCTCAGCCAGGAAGAGTTGAGCAAAACCGCCGACCAATACAAGTTGTTAGAGTTGTTCTGGCGCAAATGGTTCTACAATGAGCAGGGCCAATTCGCGGCGGCCTTCAATGAGTTTGAGGCCGTTTCGGAATTCGAGCAAAAAGTCGAGGAAGCGCTCAAAGACTGGCTCAAGAAACGCACAGACGTCCAGACTTGGACGCAAGGCTCCCCTTATCGCGGCCTTGCGCGATACGAACCGGACCATGCCAGAATCTTTTTTGGACGCAAACGAGATATTGATTTCGCGCGGGCCCGACTTTGCACCAATGCCAGTAAAGGGCACCGAGCGCTCTTCGTGGTGGGCGCCTCTGGCAGTGGCAAGTCTTCTCTGGTGGGAGCCGGTCTTATTCCGGAATTGGAGCGAGCATCTGGGCATGCCGGGCTGCCACTCCTGGTACGGCGGGTGATCACAAAGCCATCAGAGCTGAGCCAAGCGAACCCTTGGGCGGAAGCGCTAGCCCGGCGATTGTTTGACGAGGATGCGCTCGGGACCGAGCTTGCCGCTGGCGATTGCAACACATGGCAAGAACTCGCGCGTCTCATTGCGGCAGGGGGCCCTGGCGCAGAGCTGAGCGTGTCAGCCGCCCTCCGCCGGCTGTCGCTGGCGCGCTCAGCGACGCATGGACTGGTCCTTTTTGTTGATCAATTCGAAGAGCTTTTGGCCTGGCCCAAGGCTGAGGCAGAGGCCTTTTGCTCGCTGCTTCACGCTCTTGCGACGCAGGCAGAAGTGTTTGTCGTGGCCACAATCCGCTCTGAGTTTCGGCATCTGCTAGCTGACTTTACTGCCTTTCGATCCATTGCCGAAACCAACGATGTTGCAAGCGATAGCACACCGCTGCCGCACTTGGATTTGCGACCGCCGACGCAATCAGGTTTGGAGGCGATTATTCGCGAACCCGCCGAGCTTGCCGGGCTCACATTCGAAGAAGGGCTGTTGGATCGTCTGGAAGCTGTTGCCAGCCCCAATGCCCTTCCGGCGCTGCAATTCTTGCTCGATCAACTTTACGGCATGCGAGATGGCCAGGTTTTGACGCACCGCGCCTTTGATGCCTTGGGCGGGATCGATGGTGTTATGGCGCGGCGCGGCGACGATGCGCTACGCGCTTTGCCCGAGCGTTCGCGGAAGACATTCCGGCCCTTTGCCAGGCTGCTTTTGGGCGCATCGGGTGCACAGGATACGCTGCTATCTCGCCAAGTGCCGCACGAGATCCTGACCCAAAATGCCCCTATGAAAGCCCTTGCGGAGGCTCTCCGCGACACCGGGCTTTTGGTGAGCGATGCCGGCGGCTTTCGCCTGGCGCATGAGGCCTTGATTCACGGGTGGCCAGCCTTGCAGGACGTGGTCGCGAAAGAGCGTCAGAATTTCTCACAACTCAATTACCTTTCGGCGATCGCAAAACGCTACAGTGATGCCGGTGGCTCGAGCACCCGAGCGGGCCGTCAGCTGTTGCTCAAGAAACTGCCGCTGCGGGAAGCGCGCGCCCTGCAACGGGAATGGGACGACGGGGCTTTGGCCGCCGGACATCCTGCGCTGCCGGCCTTTATTCGGCGCTCCGTCAACGCCGCCTGGCGGCGAGGCGCGCTCGGTGTTGGCTGCGCGGTCGCGCTGAGCGCAATGGTGGGCGTCACTGGCTTTTGGCTGCAAGGCCTCAGCATGGACGCTCTTTTGCAAGATGGCTATGCCGCGCTCGACGCCCAGGACAATCGCGCAGCGCTCGACATCGCATCATCGCTTTTGGCACGGCGGCAAAACAGCGACAGTTTGTCCTTCGCCGCAGCGGTGTTGTTGGATCTTCAGAGCGGACATTACGCAGGATCACTGCCGGATGCGGTGAGCGCAATTTCGCCTCGACGCACGACGACAGGCATCGTGACGTTGTCGCCCGATGGACGATTGTCGCTTTTGCCAGACGGCACGCAGTTTCTTGTCTCCGGGTTGGACAGGGCATCTATCAACGCTATCGCGCATCTGCCCGATGACACGGCTTTAATTTTGACCAGCGCCACACGCATCGGCCGGTTGGCCCTACCCAGCGATGAGGCAATCAATAGCACTAGCCCCGAAACGATCGCCCCGGATTGGCTCGAAGTATCAGAAGCGCCCTTGGTTCGGCGCAGCCAATGGGATTTTTATATTGGCCCAGAATTTGCACGGCTCGCTTTGGCTGATGGCGATCCAGAAGCGGGTCTGACATTGACCTGCATTTATCAAGAGCCATGCAGCGACAGCCGGGACTTACCCAGTTCGGCGAACGCCGTCGCCTTTGACGATGACGGTAGCCACCTCTATTGGTCGACACCTAACACGCCCTTGGGTCACTTTTCGTTTGACGCTGCCAACCCTGCGGGCGGGGGTATTTTTGAGAATGCGATCGAAAACCCTACTACCTTGCAGGTGTCTGCGTTGGCGCCTATGCTGGATGACCGCATTTTGGCGGGCATAGGCACCGGTGCGCTGATGCGGTTCAACGCTGAGGCGCAAGACCTCGCCGAGATTTTTCGGCGCCCCGCCCAAGTGGCGACCGAAGCGGCGCCAATTGTTGAGCATGCGGCGTCGGAGCAAATGGCATTCCGCTGCGGCGCGCAAGTACTTTGTGTAGGCGCGCAGGACGGCCCCTTTAGCTTGGTGTACCCGGTACCCGCTGGGCTAAAGGATATCGTCTGGTCGCTCGACGGCACTCAATTTTGGACGGTGAGCTACAGGCACACAGCAGATATCTGGCGCGCGCAGACATACAGCCCCTTTGGCCTTCCGCTTAGTTTAGGCGCGGAGGTCATGTCGATTGATGTCAGCCAGGATGGCGCGTTTCTAGGCGTTGGGCTACGCTCAGGTGCTGTGTTCGTCCTTGATCGAACGGGCGCCGTAGTAACCCAAGCGGAGCTAGAGTCAGCAAGTGTTACCCGGTTACGCTTTGCCACCGATGGAAGCCTTGGCGTGGCCTCCGAAGATGGCGAAATCGTTATGTTGCGCCGCGATGAGCCAATCCGCAGGTGCCAATCCGGTATCCCAATCGATGATCTGCTATGGGTGCAACAAGGCGAAGACGCCCAAATCATCGGGCTGACCGTGCAGGGCTATGTGCTAGCGCGCCGAAGCGCCGAAGCGGATTTGATCTGTGACTACCAAAGCCTTTTGCCAGCGCGAGACCCGCGCGGCATCGGCGGCGGGACACCCTTGAGCGATGGCACTTTCGTGGTCACGCGCAGCGACGGCGCACTTCTGCGCGTTGAGCTGACGTTGACCGCCTCTAATGGCGTGGCCGACGTTGAATCGAGCGCGCCAGCGGAGACGGTGGTGCCCGTCGCACTAAGTGCCGACACCGCGGCCAGCCGTTCCGTCGACGTTTCCAGCTCTGGCCGCTGGCTTGCCGTGGCTCGTACAAGCCCAGAGCTCCGCGTTTTCGATCTCTCGTCCCCAGATCGAGCGCCGATGAACACAATATTGCCTGGGGAAAATACGCAAACCGTGGCGTTCTCACCCGATGGTCGTCGCCTGGCTGCGCTTGGGGCGGAGGGGTGGCTGGCTGTCTACTCACTGTCCGACGCGGGGTGGCCAGAGCTGATCGCGCAACTCGATACGCCCGTACCCCACACTCTACGCCACGGCGGTGACGCCCGAGACGCCACTTGGATCGATTGGCTATCGGAGGATGACTTGGCCATCGGGACGGTGTCAGGGGACATCGTCTTGATTTCCGTGGAGGCCCAAACGATCGGCCGGCGGCTGGAAGATCTCAGCGCACTTTTTGCCGTGGCCGATCCCTGACAGGGGCGCGCACAGGATTCGAACCGGTATACCCGGATTTGCAATGCGATCATCCAACCCTAGATCGGATTGTCACGAAAGCCGCTGCGCTTCACGATCAAAGTATCGGTACCAGTCGCCTGTGATGGCTAAAGCCGAACCTGCAGCCCCCACCTCCAAAGCCAAAAGTAACGGTAGGCCCTGCCACCGCATGAATTTCTTGCAAGCACCTTCGACTTGCCACCTAAGTCCCACGTCCATCGCAGCGTGTTGGAGGGTGACCTAAAGCCACTGCCGTCTTGCTTTGATCTGTTTTCGCGCACCGCAACCAGCGAGAAGCCAGCATCACTACGAACATGTGACTAATCGGTGACTAATAGTGTAAATAACAAGGCTTAAAGTATTGATTTGACTGGCAGGGGCGGCAGGATTCGAACCCGCGGCCTGCGGATTTGGAATCCGCTGCTCTACCAACTGAGCTACACCCCTAT
>JBCDGN010000149.1:0-6508 GCA_038751255.1 Pseudomonadota bacterium | reverse complement strand
TGGGGAGCGCCCGCGCCAAGGCGCTCGCCCAATTCCAACAAACACCGCTCTACGACAAGTGGCTGGATTTTACGCCGCCATGGTGGCCGGTTTTCTCACCGCCATTGACAACTCGCGCGCAAATCCCTCATCGATTAGGCGTTGCCCTATCGTTGTGCCGTCTGGGAGGCGCAAAACGACAAGCTCCCGATCAAAGTTGTCCAAAACACCTGTGCCTTCGATAGTGAGGCCGGGTGTCTGTAGGTATTCAGACATACGAGCCGCCGCCAGAAAACCAAAGTAGGCCTCTTGGGGACAGTCTGCGTATCTCGAAAGCTGGGGGTATCGAAACCATACACAAAAGGCGCCCCATCACCCATTTGCCTTAGATTCCTGCCGTCACACTTCACGGTGTCACCATCTACCGCCATCAGGCTAGCACAGACTATCAGAACACTCATGTGTCCATAGCTCTGATCAACACTACTCCTCCGATGGCCTTCCGTGACAGTGAACTTCTCCGCTTGATCGATCCATATGACAGCACTGTCCTGGCGGTGAGCTATTCCTACAACCGCCACCATGTGCCTAAGACTATGAAGTGACCAGCGATGCGAATATCAGCGTGATTGTGAATGAGCGCATTTAGAATTCCATTTCGAGTAAACGACATGACTCAAACACCTGAAATCGGTCGTGTAAACACGAAGGTCGGTTGACGTTGCGGGGGTTCAACAACGATGCAAGATGATATGCTACCGCTAAGGCGGGAGTTGAGAGAGCATTATCCCAAATTCAGAGTGTGTCCGCTCTGCGATGCTTGCCGTCTTTCGACCGGATGAGCCTTTAGGTTTGCCTGCAATGGCTGATTGACGGGAAGACCGCCAAATTCAGGCTGTATGGAAGAGCACTGGGGTGTACTCCGGGGTGGATACATGAACCATTAAGACAGATAAGTATTTGATACTTATTATAAATATTAAATTAAGTGGTGCCGCAGGGGAGGATTGAACTCCCGACCTCACCCTTACCAAGGGTGCGCTCTACCACTGAGCTACTGCGGCAAGGGCGGCGAGTGTGGCCTACCGATCTCACGTGTGGCCGGGCTGATACGCTCTCTGACCTCATCGTGCAAGAGCATTCTAGACCGATGATAACGGCTCCTTTAACCACTTTATCTATGAACAAGAAGACAGGCAAACCTGCGCGCAGACCGGCTTCCAATACGCGAAATGATCGGTTGAAAAAGGCGCTTAAGGCGAATCTGCAGAAACGAAAACAACAAGCACGGTCCAGATCCGTGCCAGGCGAAGACGAGCGGGACAAGCATGGAGACTGAGATCGTGGATTCCATCATTGTTAAAGGGAATGGTCCGTTGCATGGGAAGATCCCGATCGCGGGCGCCAAAAACGCGTGTTTGACGCTGATGCCTGCGACATTGCTGACGGATGCGCCACTCACACTGACCAACGCGCCACGTCTTTCCGATATTCACACGATGACGCTTTTGCTGCGGTCCTTGGGGACAGAGATCACCGCCCTGCAAGATGGTAAGGTTCTTGCTCTTTCCTCGCATCAAATTGACAATGTGCGCGCAGATTACGACATCGTGCGCAAGATGCGGGCATCGATCCTGGTGCTTGGACCACTTCTGGCGCGCACGGGATCGGCGGTGGTGTCTTTGCCGGGGGGCTGTGCCATCGGGGCACGTCCGGTCGATTTGCATCTCAAAGGTCTGGAACGTCTTGGGGCTGAACTCGATCTGAAAGAGGGTTATGTCCATGCCAAAGCGCCAGAAGGACTTGTTGGCGCAGTTGTAGAGTTTCCCTTCGTCTCTGTCGGAGCGACTGAGAACCTGTTGATGGCAGCAACCTTGGCCAAAGGGACGACATTGCTTAGGAACGCGGCCCGCGAGCCAGAGATCGTGGATCTTGCGCGCTGTCTTCGAGCGATGGGGGCGCAAATCGCGGGCGAGGGCAGCTCTGAAATCGAAGTGCAAGGCGTCGAAAGCCTTTCTGGGACAACCCACACCGTCGTCACCGATCGGATCGAGTTAGGCACCTACATGCTGGCGCCCGCCATCACCGGCGGAGACGTGGAGCTTTTGGGTGGTCGTCTCAGTCTGGTGTCCTCCTTCGCCGAAAAGCTCGATCAAGCTGGGATTTCAGTGGAAGAGACCCCGGCGGGATTGCGGGTGGTCTGCAAAAATGGTCGCGCCCGCGCCGTTGATGTTACCACCGCACCTTTCCCTGGGTTCCCCACCGATCTCCAGGCGCAGATGATGGCTCTGCTGTGTACGGCTGAGGGCAAGAGCCATCTTGAAGAACGCATTTTCGAGAACCGCTTTATGCATGCGCCGGAGCTGATGCGGATGGGGGCCAAAATCGATGTCCATGGCGGGACTGCAATGGTCACCGGCGTCGAAAAACTGCGCGGCGCGCCTGTGATGGCGACTGATCTGCGCGCTTCAGTCTCGCTGATTCTGGCGGCTTTGGCGGCGGAGGGGGAATCCGTTGTGAGCCGTGTCTATCATCTTGATCGCGGCTATGAGAGGGTCGAAGAAAAGCTAAGCGCCTGTGGTGCGCTGATTGAGAGGATTGCCGCTTGAGCAAAGACGCACGCTTTGAGGACGGCGCAGAAGCGCCACTTCGGCTTGTCGCCACAGATGCCGAGGACCTCTCTGTTGTTTCTTCGCTTGTCCAGGACGCCGTTTTGCCCGCCACAGAAATCTCTTGGCAACCGAAAGACAAGCGTCTCTCCTTGTTGTTAAATCGATTTCGCTGGGAAGATGCACCGGCAGCGGAGAGAGGCAATCGCAGCTACGAGCGCGTTCAGTCGGTGCTCACTTTCAATGATGTCCAGGGTGTGTCCTCTCAGGGCATCGACCGCAAAGATCAAGACACGGTGCTATCGCTTCTGGAAATAAGCTTCTCGGAGACCGAAGCGCCATCTGGGCATCTTGAGCTGACCTTTGCAGGCGATGGAGCTTTGCGTCTGAAGGTGGAGACGCTCGAAGTTGTGTTAAAGGATGTCACTCGTCCTTACGTGGCGCCTTCAGGCCTTGCGCCGTCGCACAGCGCCTAGTCCCTCTGGCTTGAGTGACGCGGATTGAAAGGTTAAGTCGCCTTACAGAAGGATGAGGCGATGCCATACCAGCTGACCACGACAGATCCTAATTTTGAGACCGAATTTGCGACACTTCTCGCCGCGAAGCGGGAGGATGCGACTGATGTCGATGCGGCCGTTGCAGAGATCATTGCGGATGTACGTGCACGAGGTGACGCGGCGGTGATCGCTCTGACCGAGCGGTTCGACCGTCTGACCTTGAGCAGTGATCGCTTGGCCTTCTCTGATGCGGAAATCGATGCTGCTTGCGCTCAAGTTCCGGTTGAAGAACGCGACGCCCTCGAACTCGCGGCAGAGCGGATTCGCGCCTATCATCTGCGTCAGATGCCTCAAGATGAAAGCTGGGTCGATGCCACTGGCGCAATGCTGGGTTGGCGTTGGAACGCCGTCGCTGCCGCAGGTCTCTACGTTCCGGGTGGCCTTGCGTCCTACCCGTCATCGGTTTTGATGAATGCAGTGCCCGCAAAAGTCGCTGGGGTGGAGCAGTTGGTGATCACCGTTCCGACACCGGATGGCGAGGTTAATCCGCTCGTTCTGTTGGCGGCGCGGCTTTCGGGTGTCGATCAGGTTTACCGCATCGGCGGCGCTCAGGCAATTGCCGCACTGGCCTATGGCACGGAAACCATTGCGCCGGTCGATAAGATCACGGGGCCAGGCAATGCCTATGTGGCGGCGGCCAAGCGGCGTGTCTTCGGCAAGGTTGGGATCGATATGATCGCCGGACCGTCCGAGATTTTGGTTATTGCCGACAAAGATAACAATCCTGACTGGATCGCGGTCGACCTATTGAGCCAGGCAGAACATGACGAAAGTGCCCAAGCGCTTTTGATCACAGATGATCCAGATTTCGGCGCGGCGGTAGTCCGCGCTGTAGAGGCAAGGCTCACCACGCTTGAGAGGCGTGACATCGCTGGCGCGAGCTGGCGCGATTTCGGTGCGGTGATCGTGGTGCGGGATTTGGATGAAGCTATCGCTCTGACAGATCGTATCGCACCGGAACATCTTGAACTCTGCGTTGCCGATGCTGAGGCCATGGCACCGCGTATTCGCAACGCGGGTGCAATATTCATCGGTGCGTGGACGCCCGAAGCCATCGGCGATTACATTGGCGGACCCAATCATGTGCTGCCGACAGCGCGCTCGGCCCGCTTTGCCTCCGGTCTTTCAGTGCTCGATTTTCTCAAGCGTAGCACAGTGGCGCGCATGACGCCCGATGCATTGGCACAAATCGGCCCGGCGGCTGAGACGCTTGCAAAGTCAGAAAGTCTTGAAGCACATGGGCTATCGGTGCGCCTGCGTTTAGACCAACTCAATCGAAAAGCGGCCGAATGACCCGGTTGAGCGAAATCATTCTCGACACCGATGAGGATCGCGGCCTGTCACCTATCGCCGAACAGGAGCGACGCACGGCGATTTTCGATCTCTTGGAAGAAAATAGTTTTGTTCCGGTCAGCGGCACCCGCGGGCCGTTTAAGCTTGTACTGAAACAAGATGCGAGCCGGTTGCTGTTCGACCTCAGCACGCGGCGGTCACAGGAAGAGTTCTACATCACGCTCGGCACGCTGCGCCAAATCGTGAAAGACTACGAACAAATCTGCGCAAGTTATTATGAGGCGGTAAAGTCTGAGGCACCTACCACCATAGAAACCTTGGACGAAGCGCGGCGTGGTATTCATCAAGAAGGCGCCAGCACTTTGAAATCAAAGCTCCAAGATCATGTTGACGTTGATGAGGCGACGGCGCGGCGGCTCTTCACGCTGGTCTGTGCGATGATTGCCGACAAATGAGCAGCATTACAGTCAAGGCGCTGAAGGGCAGAGCACTCGAAGCGGCTCTGCCGGATGTTGCGCGACTTCGGATCGCCGTCTTTCGCGAGTGGCCATATCTTTATGATGGCGATGTGGCGTATGAGCGGCGCTATCTTGCAGGCTATTCCGACACCCCAGAGGCAGTGATTGCGGTCGCACTTGTTGGTGATCGGGTTATCGGGGCCTCCACTGGCATGCCGCTGAGCGCGCATGGCGACGCAAGCTCGATCAGCCTTCCCGCGGGTGTTCCACCTACCGAACAGATTTATTATTGCGCAGAAAGTGTGCTGCTACCGGACTACCGGGGACAAGGGCTTGGACATCGCTTCTTCGATATCCGAGAAGAGGTCGCTGTCGATGCTGGTTTTAAGCTGTCCATCTTCGCCAGCGTGATCCGGCCCTCCGACCATCCGTTGCGGCCCGATAGCTATCGCCCGCTTGACGGGTTCTGGCGCAAACGCGGCTACGCACCGGTGGAGGGCGCCGCGCTGAGCATTGCCTGGAAGGACATCGACCAGCCGCAAGAGACACAAAAATCCTTTCGCATCTGGGCGCGTGTGCTCTGATGCGGCTGGCGGCTGCCGCTTATCCCGTGGAAGCGCTTCGCGATTGGGCAGCATTGGAAACAAAGCTCACGGATTGGGTCGAACGCGCGGCATCTGAAGGCACCGATCTCACGATTTTCCCAGAATATGCAGGGATGGAAGCGGTTTTTTCCAGCGGCAAGCGGGAAAAAGCGCGTACGCCACATGAGCAGATCAGAGCGGATGCACTCACCAGCGCTGGCGCTGCAGAGCACTACCGCGACTTGATTGCAGAGCTCGCGCGACACCATGGGCTCTACCTGGTGGCAGGCAGTCTTGTCGTCCGAGACGACAATTTGCTGCGAAACCGTGCTTATTTGGCGGGGCCAGAGGGGATTATCGGCTGGCAAGACAAATGTATCCTCACCCCGTGGGAGCGCAGCACCGGTGTCTTAAGTCCCGCGCGGATGCTCCAGCGGTTTGACTTGCCCTTTGGACGCTTCGGCATTTTGATCTGCTATGACTGCGAATTTCCGTTGCTCGCCCGTAAGCTCAAAGCGGATGTCATCGCGGTTCCTGCCTGCACCGAGGACCTCGCCGGTCAGACGCGGGTTCAAATCGCGGCGCGGGCGCGTGCGCTGGAAAGCCAATGCATCACGCTACACGCACCGCTTTTGGGGTCTGTGACCGAGTGTGCCTGGATCGATCAAAACACGGGATCTGCGGGGATTTTCGGGCCGCCTGACGAGGGGTTTCCCGCAGACGGAATATTGGCCTTATCTCAAATGGACAAAGCGGGATGGAGCTTTGCGACGCTCGCACCAAAGGCTTTGAGACAGACGCGCGAAAGTGGACAAGTGGCTCTGCGACGCGATTGGATCAAAAGTGAGAGTTGTGCTCTTGGCGACGCAGCCGTCCAAAGTGACCCAACTGCGCCCTTGAAATAAAAGATTAATGAGCGCATTTAACCGCCAGTTACCCCAGGAGGGTGGCGGAGAAACCAAATATGGAGTGAACATGGCCAAGGAAGAGATGCTCGAATTTCCCGGTGTCGTGAAGGAACTCCTGCC
>JBCDGN010000148.1:0-6591 GCA_038751255.1 Pseudomonadota bacterium | reverse complement strand
GCGTCGCGTAACGACAACACTTAGCCGCTCAATTGGCATGGCCTCCCTCCTTGCCCTTCCAAAGATGCATCTTGGATGTCAGAGTGACGCGTAAACGGGCGAGGCACAAGAACCTCCCGAATGTGAGATGAGAGCAGGATGGATTTTTCACGTTTGAAATCGTGCGGTTTGGGCTTTGCCATTGGAATTGCCCTTGGGATCGCCATGATCACCCAGGCCGCTGCGCAAGATCGCGGCCCTGTGACAAACCTGCCTTTGCCGCGCTTCGTTTCGATGAAGGCGTCCGAGGCCAATGTCCGCCGTGGCCCCAGCCTGACACACCGGATCGACTGGATTTTCAAGGTCGAGGATGTGCCCCTTGAGATCATCGCAGAGCACGGTCACTGGCGCCGCGTGCGCGACCGCGATGGCGCGGGCGGGTGGATCCATTATTCTTTGCTGTCGGGCGTTCGCACTGCGCTTGTGCAAGAGGATATGCTGACCTTGAAATCCAAACCCCACGCAGAAGCCCGCGCGGTGGCGCAACTGGAAATGGGCGTGATTGCGCGCGTGGATGAATGCGCGCTGGATTGGTGCCGGCTGTCGGTTTCAGGTCACCGAGGCTGGGCGCCCAAAGCGCAGCTCTGGGGAGTGGCTCCCGGCGAAGTGCTGGATTGATCAGTCGATCCGCTCAGCACCCATCTTCCGATAAAAATACCGCATTCCGGTCTTGCAGTACCGCCCACCGCAAGTTATGTCGCACCGCACGTTTGGGGTGTAGCCAAGTGGTAAGGCAGCGGTTTTTGGTACCGTGTATCGTAGGTTCGAATCCTACCACCCCAGCCAAGCACTCCCCCGATTTTGATATGAGAGACGTTAGGGCAGGATTGTTGCCCGTTTTCCCACGGTTGGCTGACTTGGTGGCTCAGGGAGACCGAACATAACCCGCTTAATCCAGCAAACTCGGCCACTAGTCTCCGTTTGCGATAGTGGCAGTACGAGTTTCGTGTACTTTTGGGCTTTTCGCCTTAGAGCTTCGCGTATTCCGAGCGCTGCTGTGTCCAGATAGCTAGTACACCCTTCTCGACGAGATAGTCGGATGTAAGTTCGTAGGGTTGTTCGCCGCGGGAGATTGCGTCCAACAAGTGGGAATCCACCATGGCAAGATCAACAACATCCTGGACCCTGCCCTTTGAAGGGTTCTCTGCGACAGCGATTTCTGCAAAGGACTTGCCATCCAAGATCATCGACAACCAACGCTGCGCTTTAATAACGTTTTGCACAAGGGTTCGGTCGATCTCAGGCGGAGTGTTGCTAAGATGCAGCCTGAGCTCGAGACCGCGACAACGTACTTGGAACGGCGCGTCAAGCTGCATCCCTTTTGGGTCAATACGTTCCGCATCTAAACCAAACAGATCTGCGATATGGTTGCGATTGATACTGACGCCAATCCTGCCTGGTTGGATATCGACCCTCTCAACCAGAGCAATCCGCTTGCTCTTAGTTTGGACCGATTGCAGTTGTGACTGGATGTCAGCGATCTCTGCCGCTGTGGCATCCTGCACTAGTCCGGCGAAGGCATCTTTGCGCGTAAGAGATCTGCCGATCAAATCTGCAATCAAGCTTTCCAATTGTTCTGCAGGCAACCGCCATGCGTCAGGATGCTTCCGACTGCGGTCTTTCACCAACCGATGCGAGATGTAATAGCGAAGCCGCTTTCCGTATTTTCGACTATGGCTGGGCGTGAGCCTGTCGCCGGTCTCGTCGAAGAGTTGTCCTGCCAACAAGGGCGGTGTTGTTTTTCTTCTCGCCCCTCTCTTTTTCGCTGCCAACGCCTTGAGCTTCTCCTGCACTCGATCCCAGATCTCCGGCTCGATGATCGCCGGGTGTTGCCCTTCAAAGACCTGCCCTTTGTGCCGAATGCGTCCGGCATAGATCGGATTGGTCAGGATGTGATGGATGTGACCGCGATCAAAAGGCGTGCCACAGGAAACTCGCTCTGCCCTGCGCATCCGAAGACGCGATTTGAGGCCCATTTGGTCTGCACGCTCTTTTGCAGTGCCGATGGCACCATGTTCTCGATACAGATCGTACAGTGCTTTGACCGTGTCCGCTTCCAACTCATTGATCTACAACGTTGTCCCATCAGCCTCATAGCCGAGCGGAACGTCTCCCCATCTGAAGACCTTTGCGCTTGGGGGCTGCAATCTTATCCCGGTTGAATTGTGCCCTTACCTCCCGCTCAAACCGCGCAAAACTCAAGAGCACGTTCAACGTCAATCTGCCCATACTTGTGGCCGTGTTGAAGCTTTGAGCGACCGATACAAAGGACGCATCCGCCCAATCCAACCGTTCGGCCAATTTGGCGAAGTCTGCCAGTGAACGGGTCGGACGGTCGATCTTGTAGACCACGATCTGATCAACCCGTTTTTCATCGACGGGCCCCTTCAACCGCTGCGGCGCAGGCCTGTCCAGGCGTCCACCGGAGATCCCGCCATCGTCAAACCGTTCCGACAGCATGTCCCAGCCTTCATACTTCTGCCTAGCGATTTAGGCCTCACACGCTTCCCTCTGGGCATCGAGCGAGTTGAAGTCCTGTTCCGACCCGACTTCCGAGCTTTTGCGGGTGTTGATGCCGCAAAGGATCCGACGCATAACTGAACGCCAAAGAAGTGTGGACCTGACCAATGTGCGCCCGTAATGTGCTTGGCCATCGCCGACAACGACCTCCAGGTCTTACCGTCTATGACGTAGGCCCCTTCGACGACCTCAACCTGATAGGTCCGACCATTCCACTCGCTGAGCAGGTACGATCCTGGTCTTGCTTGCACCGGCATCGACTTGCCGGACGCGATCTGAGCCAGCCGCCTTTTTACCTTAGCAGACACGCCGCCCAGCGCGCTGTTCTGCACTTCCCAGATCAAGACGCGTCTCATGAATCGCAAAGACAGATGTTTGGGCGGAGAGCGCCCGAACACCGCCCTCCGTCGATCAAGGCACGTCGAACGATCCAGGGTTGCGATCTCGGCAATCAACGCGGCTAGCTTTGCCTTGCAGACTTGTTACGCAGGTGGGCTAGCCCCTTAAATGGCAACTCTAACCGGCTACACTGCAGCATATTGTTCGCTAATTAGATGTCGGCTTTGGGCCGCCCTGAAGACGGCCTTTTTCTTCAGATTTCAGTGGCTTCTGCAATGGCTAGAGCATCCTCGAGTTCTATGCCGACGTATCTTACGGCGCTATCCATCTTCGTGTGACCTAGGAGTAACTGAACAGCGCGTAGGTTGCCCGTTTTCTTGTAAATCTGAGTAACCTTGGTTCTGCGCATCGAATGCGTACCATAAGCGCTGGCTCCCAGGCCGATTTACGCGACCCAATCCCGGAAAATGCAAGCATACTGGCGGGTTGAAATGTAAAGGCGCTCATGGAAACGACCTGGCCAAAGATACTCCGATTGGACCATCAACTCGTCCTCCATCCACTTCTCAACCAAGGCCCGAGTGCCTTCAGAAATCTGGAAGCAGACTGGTTTCTGGGTCTTGCTTTGCAAAACGGACGCGCGCTCGTTGATTTGTCCCGACGCCATCACATCGACCACTTTCATCTTCACCAGATCACAACATCGTAGCTTGCTGGTGGCAATGACAAGTTGAACCGGCGAAGAACTAAGCCTTTTCTGATCCGACGCCCAGGTACGCGGTACGGCCAGCCACCCATGTGCGAGTGCCCGATGGTGTTCCGCCATCAGGCCAATCCAGCAAAACGAGATCTGCCCTTTGACCAACCCGGACATTGCCGCGGTCGGTAAGGTTCATGGCGCGGGCGGGGCCGGATGAGACGAGTGACCAAAGATCTGGCAAGGATGCGCGTTTTTCGTTGTGGAGGCGGGTCACGGCAGAAAGCATCGAGGGGTAGAAGTAGTCGGAGGCCAAGGCATCGCAGAGACCGGCCTCGACCATCTCTGCTGCTGCCAGAGAGCCGATATGGCTGCCCCCACGCGCCGCGTTGGGGGCGCCAAAGATGATCGGGTCGCCATGGGCCCGCGCGGCCTCTGCGGCTTCAAGCACCATGGGGAATTCCGCCACAGACGCGCCCAGATCGCGGAAATAGGCGCGGGTTTCAGCGCGGGTGTCATCGTGGCTGAGCATTGGAGCACCGGCGGCTTGGCCGAGCCCGGCCACCCGTGTGATCATGTCGGGCACATCGCCGCGGCGGTTCCAGACGTCGCCCAGAAGGGCCACGTAGTCTCGATTGCTGAGCCCCGCGCGCTCTGCCTTGGATTTGGTGCGTTGTTTCATGCGGGCGTCATCGAGCGCGGCGACAGAGAAATCCGGGCTAAGTTCAAAGCCGCGATCCTGGATCGGCACGTCATAGGCGCGCATGGTCATGGAGGTGTGATCATTGAAGGCTATAGAGGGCAAAAGCCGGCCGCTGAGCGCCCATTTGATGGTGTCGAGCGCCTCAAAAGCGAAGGTTTCCCACCTGAGCTGCACCCGGTTTTCGACTGTGAGGCGCGGCGCGAGGCGCTGCATCGCCTCCATCAGATCCCGCCCCCGGGCGAAGTCGCGCAGGCCCGGCTCCCAACTGAGCGTGATCGCGTGATAGGCGGTCGTGATCCCGTTTGAGGCCAGCTGTCGGTCGGTGTCGATCACCGCCGCTTCTGTGGGGAAGAACACGCCTGAACGCGGCATCTACTGGCGTTCAAACGCGTCGCCATGCACGTCGATCATGGCAGGGGCCAGGATGTGATCGCGCGCGTCGATCACCTGCCCCTGCACGGGGCCGCCGATCTCTGCGATCAGGCCGTCCGCGACGGTGACCGTGGTCTCGACCACTTCATCCGCCAGGATGACCTGCGCGCCTTCAACTGTGAATGTCATGGGCAGCCTTCATGACTTGGGTTTCTCCGACGGTCCTAGGTCCTGTTTGTGACGGTTTGGTGACAGGCCGCGAACCCGTCTTGTCATGCGCCTGTTACGCGACCGTCACGCGCGCGTCACAGGAATCGCCACACCTTCCTTGAAATTGCTTTTACACCTCAAGGAGAGCTTCATGTTCAAATCCATTGTCACCGCCCTGTCATTGACCGTGGCGACGCCCCTTTTGGCGGAACCGGTTAAATTTGCCGTCACAGATGTTGAAGGTCTGGAGGCGCTGCAACAGGAATTTGCGGGGTTTGAAGCGGCTTTGGAAGAGGTGACAGGGCTTGATGTGGAGCTTTTCCCGGTGTCATCGCGCACCTCTGCTGTGGAGGCGATCAATCAAGGACAGGTCGATCTGGTGCTGACTGGGCCTGCCGAATACGTGGTGATGAAAGAACTGACCGACGCGCAGATCGTCGTTGCCTGGCAGCGTCCGAATTACTTCGCGCAGATTGTCACCATGTCGGAAGGCGGTATCGGGACTGTCGAGGATCTCAAGGGCAAGATTGTCACCTTCGGGTCGGTGGGCTCCACCTCGCAGCATTTGGGGCCAGCTCAGGTTCTGGCGGATTTCGGCATGGCCTACGGCACAGACTACAACCCGCAAATCATTTCGCGCAACGTGGCCGTTGAAGCGCTTATTCGCGGGGATGTGCAGGCGGTGGGCATGAATGAAGGCCACTTGCGCCGTATCCGCGCGGCCTTCCCCGATCAGGCCTTCACCGTTGTGGCCCGTGGCCGTGATCTGCCCAATGATATTCTTGTTGCGCGGCAAGGCATTGACGCGGATGTGCTGGAAAAGGTGGCCAATGCGTTTCTGAATGATGCCGACACATTAATGACAGCCGTGCTGACAGGTGAAGACAATCAGAAATATGACGGCGGTTTCTTCCTCACCGAAGTGGATGACGCGGATTACGATTATGTCCGCGACATGTACAAAACCATTGGCGTCGACACGTCCTCCTTTGTTGGTGAATAAGCCCCTTTCCCAACCAAACTGGGGCGGCGTTCGCGCCGCCCGTTTTTGCGTTTGGTGCGGTTTGAATGGCTGATATTTTTGAGATCACCGCCGCGCAGGCTCGCGCCGGTGTGGCGCCCAATGACCTTGGCGATCCGGTGGTCATCACGCGCGATCTGCGAAAGGCCTATCCCGGCGGGGCGCAAATCCTGGATGGGGTCAGCCTGACCATCCGTGAAGGGGAGCGCGTGGCTCTGATCGGGCACAACGGATCGGGCAAATCGACCTTGCTGAAATGCTTGATTGGGTTGCACCTGATCTCTGGCGGCGAAGTGGAGGTTATGGGAAATACCTTCACAAATAGGCCGCATGCGCGCGTGCTGCGTCGGCTGCGCCTGAAGACGGGTTTCGTGTTTCAAAATCACTGCCTCGTGCGGCGGCGGTCTGTCCTCTCGAATGTCGTGCATGGGATGCTTGGGCAATCGGGAAGTTGGAGAGGATTTTCGCAGACGCTGGCCCCTCAAGCCTGGCGCGAGGCGGCGATGCAGGCGCTAGCGGATGTAAACCTGGCCGCCTTTGCAGACGCGCGGGCGGATGCACTGTCAGGTGGGCAGCAGCAGAGGGTCGCGATTGCCCGGGCTTTGGTGTGTGGGCCGCAAATCCTGATCGCGGACGAACCGGCGGCGAGACTTGATCCGGTGTCGGGCCGGGATGTGATGGATCTTTTTG
>JBCDGN010000147.1:0-6630 GCA_038751255.1 Pseudomonadota bacterium | reverse complement strand
GCATCTGCTTTTGAGAGATCCGACCGGCGAAATCATTATCAAAGAATGTCACCGCTTGGCCAAGCGTGTGGCGATTGACCCGGCTCAAAACCAGTTTGAAAACGCCCGGGCCCGCCATGATCGACTGAAAGCATGCGCCCAAACCAAAGGCGGAAGGGCGGACCACGAGCAACATCAGGACCCACAGCGTCAGCAGGTGCCAGTTCGCTGACCAGAACGCATCCATGCTATCGGCGCCAACCGCGGCATCCACGATAACCCCAAGCAGGACCATCACGAGAACCTCGGCAAAGCCTGTGAGCGCGCTGGCCGCAACGCCAAGCCCAAGCACACGGAAGCTGCCTGACAAACACCATTTAACGAAAGGCCACAGCCTCTGCGGCGGCGGACCGTCAGCATGGGCCTCATGGTCGATGAGATCCGCGAACCAATCTGTAATCGCTAATCGCTTCACTCAGCTGCCTCTTGCTTCTCTATGTTGATGAACTCGCCCAATTGGCGGTTGCAATAACGGGCACATAGGCCGTTCCGCTCCAGAATCTCGAAATGGTTGCCGTACTCTAGGATGCGACCCCGACCCAGTACAATGATGCGGTCGGGCCGGGCGTTGGAGATTACCTGATGCGTAGTCGCGATTGCCGTTTTCCCCTCGATTGTCCCGCGGAGTGTTTCACATCAAGTGCGGACCGGAGCGAACATCTGCCCTGTTCAAGAAAGGCGGGTTGTCCAGCAGTGGAACCAATCTCAAAGCCGGACGGGGTGCACGTGCAGCCAATTCCGCTGCGCGGGCTGCGGCCGCGGCATCGAGATAGTAACGCCAATGACAGCTTTTGGCCGTTACGCGTGCCGAAAGAACTTGAAGCATGGAGGGCACCGCTCAGCGCTGGTGGTACAACGGCTAACTGAAAAAATATAGGTCCGTGCTCCCCGGCGAAACCTATCGAGCCCCGGCGGCTTTGGAGATGTCGCGCAGCCGGGCTTTTTCATCAGAGCATGGCGGCTTGCATCGAGGTCCGAGGGTCCAGACCGACAAGCTTTATGAGCGTCGGGGCAACGCTGCGCCGATCCAAGATTGTGCAGGGTCTCATAAAGAGGCGCGGAGATGGTGGGCAGGCAGGCTTGCATGGTCCAAAGCTGCGCCTCGCCACTGACGACCGAAGACATAAGATTTGTGCAGGCATTGCGCGCGGTGTCGTCGCGCAGCCCGTCAATGACGACAAGACAAACCTTATCCATGGTCCGTCACGTGGCGCTGCGTGCCATATGGGCATCTACCAGCCGTTGCACGCGGGGGGCGAAGTGACGGAAATCGGGTGTGTCCATACCGGCGATTTTGCCCGCCTCATCCAGATACCGCACGGCAATGATCTCTTTGAGGTTCGGGTTTCTCTCGAACGCCGCGACTTCTTCGGCGCTCATCGGCCCGCCTTGCAGGTTCAGCGAATGCACCGAGGCCTCTGAGAGGCGGTCGTAGTAAGTCGGTTTTGTCGCGCACAGATAGCGTTTGGCAGCCACGTGGTAGCGGCAGCAATCGGTGACCACTCTGGGAAGGAACCGTTCCAAAACCTCCGCGCCCGCATCCTCGTGATGTCGGTCTTCGGTGTCATCCATGGTGAAGGTGCCGAATTCGGACGTGAAATGCCCGATATCGTGCAGCAGCGCCCCGACGATGATCTCATCGGGTTGACCGTTTTGTTCAGCGATGGTCGCCCCTTGCAGCATGTGTTCGCCCATCGTGACGGGCTCGCCCAGATATTCCTCCGATCCTCGGCGCTCGAAGATCGAGGCGAGGAAATCCACGATTGTCTCGGCCGTCAGGTCTTGTGCCTTGCTGCTCATTCCGCTGCCTCCAGCCCCTTACGCCGAAGCGCATCCCGGGTCGAGCGCAGCCCGTCCATGTCTGCGTAGCACCCCTGCAGCCAACGCTTGCCCGTGCCGGAATAGGCCTTGCGCGCGTGCAGAACCCTGGTGTTGTCCACGATGAAGGCCTCACCCGGTTCCAGCCGGAAGGTGACCTCCATGGCGGGGTCGTCAATGATCTCTCCCAGACGGCGATAGGCATCGTACCAGAGCGCCATCTTGTCAAAGGGCACATCCGTGACCGCAGAGAGTGAGCGGTTGTTGAACCGCACACCAATCAATTCCCCATCAGGGGCAAGTTCGATCAGGGGTTTGCGTGAGGTCAGGCAGACGCCATGCTCCCCGGCATATTCGAACCTTGCGCAGTGCCCTACCAGAACATCGAAAAATTCCGGTGTTTCCTCGCGCAGACGCAGCGCACAGGCAAATCCATCGACCACCATGTTATCACCACCAGCGGCGGAGCTTTCGAGACAATAGAGCACCTGCACAGACGGCACAGGATCGCGGTAAGGGTTGTCCGTATGCGCCTGCAAACCCAACCCGGTATAGGCGAGGTTCGTGGGGTTCACTTCGGTGCGCACCTCAAAGAGCTTGCCATAGTTGGTCTCTCGCACATAGCCGAAGAGATCGACAACCTTGAACAATGCGCCTTCTTCGACGGGCCCGGCTTCGACCTTGCCAAAGCCGTACCGTGCGACCTGTTCGATCCAATCCGTAAAGCCCGCGCCTTTCTCAGAAAGCTCTGGGTGCTTTCCCGTTGGCACCCTGTCTTGCAGTTTCGCATCCCATGGCGTGATGTCATCCGCCAACCAACCCGATCTGCGCGCTGCCTCTGTGTCATAAGAATGGGTTCGCAGCCAATCCAGACCGTAGGACACATGTTTGTTTTCCGGGGCGAAGGTCACGTGCAGACCATCCTTGCCAACCGACGCCGCGCTAATATGCGTTTTTGCCGGGATATCCCGCAAGGCAATCAGGCGTTGTCCATTGCCTGCCGCTCGAGTTTTAGGGTCCGGGGCATTGTCGCGCAGCCAAATGGCGTGGAACCGGGCTTGCGCGCCTTCTGTGTGGAGGGTCAGAAACGACCCGCTCTGATCAACCGTAACATGCATGTCTGGCTTCCTTATGGTCGCGGAATTCGCAGTGGCATTTGAGCATATCCATGCATAAACTCAAATTAGAAATCATGCAGCTTAGAGGTGCTTGAATTTATGAATGGATCTCCCTTTTCCCTTCCGCCCCTGGAGTGGGTCCGGGCGTTTGAAGCCGCCGCGCGTCTAGGCAGCTTCACCGCTGCAGCGGCAGAGACCGGCCTGACCCAACCGGCCGTCAGCCATCGCATCGCGCAGCTCGAAAAACACCTGAATGCACGGCTCTTTTTCCGCCGACCCCGCGCGATCACGCTTACCGTTGAGGGTGAGACCTGGCTGCCCTATGTGCAGACGGCTTTGCGCGATCTGAGCGATAGCTCAGAGATGCTCTTTGCCAAAGGTCGTCAACAATTGACCATTTCCGCCAGCCAATCGGTGATTTCCATGTGGCTGGCCCCCCGCTTGTCTTCGACCATGCTTGCCACGGGGGCGGCCATATCCGTGCAGTCTCTTGTTTTGGGCGGGCAAAGCGCGACACAGGATGAGACTATTCAGATCAGATACGGACCGGGCAGATGGCCGCATTTCTATCAAGTGCCGCTCTTTAAGGAAGCGATTGCACCTGTTTGTGCGCCAAGCCTTGCCGGGGAAGACTGGGCCAAATTACCCCGCATTGCCTGCACCGGCCCTCGCCCCGATTGGAAGGATTGCGTCAAACCCCTCGGAGTTCCTTCAAACCCCAACCCTCAAATTCGGGTCGACACATTGCACGCCGCTGTTGCGATCGCCAAAGCCGGGCATGGCGTGGCGCTTGGATCCCTTCCGCTTTGCAGCGATGGCATCCATACCGGCAGCCTTGTTCGTTTGGGGGGGTGCGTCGTCGAGCATACTGAAACCTATTGGATTTTAGCCTCCCGAGACGCCATCGGTCCGCGGCAATGGGAGGCATTGGTGGGAACGCTCAAAGGCCAAACGGACCAACATGACATATGAGCTTAAATTGGGATCCACCGCGCAGAAAAGCGTCTCGAAAAACCGTAGAACGACGCGCACCGCTTGGACCGGTGGCTATCTGCTGGCTTTGAAGGTTTTAGCGGCAATTGGATGTTGTAATTGCTCGCATCCTCTTCGGTACAACCAAGTACTCGCTTAAGTGTAGTGTAATGGGAAACTAATCAGCCGTGGGGGATTCGCCCTCACGGCAAATCTTGGCATCGTTAAATATGTGTTTTGCCTGGACACCTTTAGCGAAGTTCATCAAACGCGAACAGCAGGAACGAGTCTTCACTTCGCTAGCCAACGTAGGCTTACTGCATGATCGCGGCATGGCGCGCCGAATACAATCACCATTGCCCGCACTCGAACCTCGACGGGCTCACCCCGTGGGAATATCACCAACGGTCAAGAGAAGACCAAACCCTGAATAGAGCCAACCCAAATTGGCGGACTCTAAGGGGAGCAGGTCAGGTCTCCTACCACCCCAGCCAAGCACTCCCCCGATTTTGCAACGTGAGACTTTAGAGCAGTATTGCCGTCTGGTTTCCGACGCTTGGCATGAGCGTTGTTTTAAAGAGATCCAGTGCAAGCGACATAGCCGCTATACGTCAGCTATAGGCCGTCCACGATCTAGCGAGCGCAACCCAACGGCGCCGGCAGCTATGCTGAGACCGAAGCCGGGTTGAGCTTATAGCGGACCAAGCATAACAAATCGGTAATCTATGAGAGCCAATACATCTCAATAGTTACCAAGGCGGATTACCATGTTAGCAGCCCCGGTTTTTGCGCCTCGAAGCCTTTTGCCGTTGGGAAAAGCGAGCGCATCTTTGCAATCATCTCGATCTCGCCATCAAGCATCGTTTGGACTGTGTTCAACCAAGTCTTAAACACGTCAGAGTCCCAATGTTTCTGAATTGCGGCTTCATCCCTGAACACTTCGTAGAAGTAGAAACGGTTTGGATTTGCTGCATCCTCCAAGATCTGAAACTGGAAAATCTCCGCCTCTTCACTGACCAAACTTTGCGCTTCGAATATGCTGGCGCTCAAAAAAGACTGTCGATACTCCGGTTTGACGTTCACTGCGTAGAACCCCCCAAGCATCACGTCGTCCATTTCTCACTCTCCCATGCGGATAAACACTTTGTCTTGAGCCACCAATCGCGCCGATCTCAGGGGTTGGCTCAAACCTTGCCAAGAAAGACGGTCGCGATTTTACGCCGACTTTTTGTTGGTGTCCGCGCCATTCAATCCGAGCGAGCGTGAAAGCTCAAGCGACATCGCGATCAATGCTTGGCCGATCTCCTTGCGCTTGGAGGGCGTGAACACCCGCAGAGACGCCGTGGCACCAATCGACAAGGTCGCGCCGACACCTGTTTCGGCAAGCGTTGTGGCAACGGAACTTATCCCCCGTTCCAGCTCCTCGACACATTCGGCATACCCTTTGGCCCGGATTGTGACGAGTTCGCGTGCAAGATCCTCGCGGCTGACAATCGTACGCTCTGTGTATTGCTTAAGCTGACCATTCAGGTCGTTTTGGGGCAGCAGCTCTGGCGACACCGCTGCGATTGCCTTTGCGCATGAGCACGCGTGCAAAGGTCGCTTGCCAATGCCCGGATGAAGGTAAGACACGCCCGTCTGCGGTGCGGACACATGAATGATCTCGACCGAGCGACCGCGCAGTCGAGAAAAGAAAAACGCGGCGCCAAAATCAGCAGCGGCACGGGCGAGCGCCGGGGCAATCACGTCCAGAAGGGCCGGATCGGAGTAATCGCTCATCGTGATCCGCTTCAGCCGCGTCCCAATCGAGAACTCGCCACGGGCAGGAGTTTCGAGCAGCCCGGACGAAACAAGATCCTGAACCAACCTATAGGCGGTCGGCTTCGGAAGGCCCGATTGCGCGCAAATGTCAGCGACGGTCGCGCTGCCCTTCTGACCAACGACTTCCAAAATCAACGCGAGACGGTCTAGATGCATTTTTCTCACTTTATGATAATACAATTTTCGATATATGATACAGACAAAAGAATCAAGGGAGGGAGATCACCATGGATGGAGCCTGCTGCGGCCCGGGCTATGCAAGCCCGCAAGAGGCGATCAAAGCCCCCCGAGAAAAGCTGCTCTACACGATCGCCATCTACACCGGGACGGGCATCCAGAAACCCGACTACCTGGCAACCGTGGATGTGGATCCGGAAAGCCCGACCTATTCTCAGGTGATCCACCGGCTGGAAATGCCGGGCATCGGAGACGAGCTTCACCACATGGGCTGGAACGCCTGTTCGTCCTGCCATGATGATGGCTCCATGTCGCGCAAGTACCTGATCCTGCCCGGCGTGCGATCCAACAAACTGCACATCGTTGACACTGCCACCGATCCGCGCGCCCCGCGCCTGCACAAGGTGATCGACGGCAATGAAATCAAATCCAAAGCCAATCTATCAGGTCCGCATACCGTGCACTGCCTGGGCTCCGAGATCATCATTTCCTTTCTTGGCGACGCCCAAGGTGAGGCCCCGGGCGGCTATCTGCATCTCGACAAGGAGTTCAACATCGTCGGTCGCTGGGAAGAGAGCATGGGCGACATCAAGTTCGGCTATGATTTCTGGTACCAGCCGCGTCACAACGTGATGGTCAGCTCCGAATGGGCCGCACCCAACACCTTCATGCCCGGCTTTGACCT